>NZ_AQOH01000280.1 GCF_000364705.1 Pseudomonas fuscovaginae SE-1
GACCGACCCGATCCTGCGCTTCCTCGTGGTGTCCCTGGCGTTCTACGGCATGTCGACCTTCGAAGGCCCGATGATGGCGATCAAGACCGTCAACTCGCTCTCGCACTACACCGACTGGACCATCGGCCACGTCCACGCCGGCGCCCTCGGCTGGGTGGCGATGATCTCCATCGGCGCGGTCTACCACATGATTCCGAAACTGTTCGGCCGCGAGCAGATGCACAGCGTCGGCCTGATCAACGCGCACTTCTGGCTGGCCACCATCGGTACCGTGCTCTATATCGCCTCGATGTGGGTCAACGGCATCACCCAGGGCCTGATGTGGCGGGCGATCAACGATGACGGCACCCTGACCTACTCCTTCGTCGAAGCGCTGCAGGCCAGCCACCCCGGCTTCATCGTCCGCGCCCTGGGCGGGGCGTTCTTCGCCAGCGGCATGCTGCTGATGGCGTACAACACCTTCCGTACCGTTCGCGCCTCGAACCCGGCTGAAGCTGAAGCCGCCGCTCGAATCGCTGTCGTTGGAGCTCACTGATGAAGCACGAAGTAGTCGAGAAGAATATCGGCCTGCTGGCCTTCTTCATGGTCATCGCCGTGAGCATCGGCGGCCTGACCCAGATTGTCCCGCTGTTCTTCCAGGACGTCACCAACAAACCGGTCGAAGGCATGAAGCCACGCACCGCCCTGGAACTGGAAGGCCGCGACATCTACATCGCCAACGGTTGTGTCGGCTGCCACTCGCAGATGATCCGGCCGTTCCGCGCCGAGACCGAACGCTACGGCCACTATTCGGTGGCCGGTGAAAGCGTCTGGGACCACCCGTTCCTGTGGGGTTCCAAGCGTACCGGCCCGGACCTGGCACGGGTCGGCGGTCGTTACTCCGATGACTGGCACCGCGCGCACCTGTACAACCCGCGCAACGTGGTGCCCGAGTCGAAAATGCCGGCGTACCCGTTCCTCGTGGAAAACAAGCTCGACGGCAAGGACACCGCGAAGAAGATGGAAGTCCTGCGCTCGCTCGGCGTGCCCTATACCGACGAAGACATCGCCGGTGCCCGGGATGCCGTGAAGGGCAAGACCGAAATGGACGCGCTGGTGGCCTACCTGCAAGGCCTTGGCACCATCATCAAAAGCAAACGGTGATTCTTCATGGATATCGGGATGATTCGTGGCCTTGGCACCCTCGTGGTGATGGTGGCCTTTGTCGGCCTGGCCTTGTGGGTCTTCAGCCCCAAGCGCAAGGCGGAGTTTGAAGACGCGACCTTGCTGCCTTTCGCGGACGATCCCGAAGCCATCAAGCACGTCGAGCAAGCTTCTAGGAGTAACAAAGAATGACTACGTTCTGGAGTCTGTACGTCACAGTCCTCAGTCTGGGTACCATCTTCGCCTTGACCTGGCTGCTGCTGTCGACCCGCAAGGGCCAGCGCGCCGAGCAGACCGACGAGACCGTCGGCCACTCCTTCGATGGCATCGAGGAGTACGACAACCCATTGCCGAAATGGTGGTTCATGCTGTTCGTCGGCACCCTCGTCTTCGCCCTCGGCTACCTGGTGCTGTACCCCGGCCTGGGCAACTGGAAAGGCCTGCTGCCAGGTTACACCTACCTGGACAACGAAAAGCAGACCCCCTTCGCCAACGGCCAGTCCGGCTGGACCGGCGTGCACGAATGGGAAAAGGAAATGGCCAGGTCGGATGCCAAGTTCGGGCCGATCTTCGCCAAATACGCCGCCATGCCCATCGAGGAAGTGGCGAAGGATCCACAGGCACTGAAGATGGGCGGCCGGCTGTTCGCGTCCAACTGTTCGGTGTGCCACGGTTCCGACGCCAAGGGTGCCTACGGCTTCCCCAACCTCACCGATGAAGACTGGCGTTGGGGCGGTGACCCGCAGACCATCAAGCAGACCATCATGGGCGGTCGCCATGCCGTGATGCCGGCCTGGGCCGAAGTGATCGGCGAACAGGGCGTGGCCGATGTCGCCGCATTCGTGCTGACCAACCTCGACGGTCGCAAACTGCCGGAAGGCGCCAAGGCCGACCCGGCCAATGGCCAGAAGCTGTTCGCCGCCAATTGCGTGGCCTGCCATGGTCCGGAAGGCAAGGGCACCCCGGCCATGGGCGCGCCGAACCTGACACACCCGGCCGCGTTCATCTACGGTTCGAGCTTCGCGCAATTGCAACAGACCATCCGCTACGGTCGCCAGGGGCAGATGCCGGCCCAGGAACAGACCCAGGGCAACGACAAGGTCCACCTGCTGGCAGCCTATGTCTACAGCCTGTCCCACGGTAACGACAAGCCCGCCGAGTAACGCCGCCCCCGGCAGCCACACCCACGGCCCCGCCAGTGCAGACTGCCGGGGCCGTTTTCATGACGGCCGATAGCGATCGCGGCCCGCGATAAATAGATACCACGAGCGGCCTTGTCGTCCCGGTAACACTGCGCCGCACCGGGCAGACAACCATCCGGCAAACATCCAATCCCAACCTGTAAAGAAGGAGTATCAGCATGCGCGAAGGTCACGGTGGCTTGGACAGCCTCGGCGGCGGCAGATTGCTTTGATCCAGCCGGTCCGCGAAACGGGGCGGGCGCGCATCCCCAGTTGCGCGCCCGCCCACGATTCCGACCTATAGTCAATTGACCTGCGTCATGCTTTGTTACATTCGCTACACCATCCCGAGCTTTCACCCAACGCGACCAAAGGTCGCACCCGTTGAGCGGGGTCAGAGGCGTATCATTAAGCCACTGCACTAAGCTTCAACCAGCTATCCGATCACGGTCGGCATGTACTGACCGCGACATTTTCCCCCTGCCGTGGGATGCAATGATGAGCAATCAGATTCCGGTACACGACGTTACGCCACCTGCCAAGAAACCGAACGACACCGTCGATCTCTACGCCTCACGCGAAAAAATCTACACCCGAGCCTTCACCGGCCTGTTCCGCAATCTGCGGATGGCCGGCGGTGCCCTGCTGTTCCTGCTCTACTTCGGCACGGTCTGGCTGAACTGGGGCGACCACCAGGCCGTCTGGTGGAACCTGCCGGAACGCAAGTTCTTCATCTTCGGCGCGACCTTCTGGCCGCAGGACTTCATCCTGCTCTCGGGCATGCTGATCATCGCCGCCTTCGGCCTGTTCTTCATCACCGTCTACGCCGGGCGCGTCTGGTGCGGCTACACCTGCCCGCAGAGCGTCTGGACCTGGATCTTCATGTGGTGCGAGAAGGTCACCGAGGGTGACCGCAACCAGCGCATCAAGCTCGACAAGGCGCCCATGAGCGCCAACAAGTTCCTGCGCAAGTTCAGCAAGCACAGCCTGTGGCTGCTGATCGGCTTCGTCACCGGCATGACCTTCGTTGGCTATTTCTCGCCGATCCGCGAGCTGGTGATCGACTTCTTCACCGGCCAGGCCGATGGCTGGTCGTATTTCTGGGTCGGCTTCTTCACCCTCGCCACCTACGGCAACGCCGGCTGGCTGCGTGAGCAGGTGTGCATCTATATGTGCCCCTACGCCCGTTTCCAGAGCGTGATGTTCGACAAGGACACGCTGATCGTCTCCTACGACCCGCGCCGTGGAGAAAGCCGTGGCCCGCGCAAGAAAGGCTCGGACTACAAGGCCCAGGGCCTGGGTGACTGCATCGACTGCACGATGTGCGTGCAGGTCTGCCCCACCGGTATCGACATCCGCGACGGCCTGCAGATCGAATGCATCGGCTGCGCCGCCTGCATCGATGCCTGCGACAGTATCATGGACAAGATGGAATACCCGCGCGGGCTGATCAGCTATACCACCGAACACAACCTGTCCGGACAGAAGACCCACACCCTGCGCCCTCGCCTGATTGGCTATGCGGTAGTACTGCTGGCGATGATCAGCCTGCTGATCACTGCCTTCCTCATGCGCCCGCTGGTCGGTTTCGACGTCAGCAAGGACCGCGTACTCTATCGCGAGAACGCCGAGGGCCGGATCGAGAACGTCTACAGCCTGAAGATCATGAACAAGGACCAGCGCGACCACACCTACGTGCTCGATGCCGCCGGCCTGCCAGACCTGCGTCTGCAGGGGCGGCGCGAAATCCGCGTGCCGGCCGGGGAAATCTTCAGCATGCCGGTGGAATTGTCCAGCTCGCCTGAGCAACTGCCATCGAGCACCAACGAGGTGAAGTTCATCCTCAGGGACGCCGATGACGACAGCATCCATGTCGAAGCCAAGAGCCGGTTCATCGGCCCGCAAATCCGCTAAGGGAAGCCATCATGTCTGTCGCAACTGCCACCCAACCCTGGTACAAGCACCTCTGGCCGTGGATCATCATCGGCATCCTGGCCTGTTCGGTGGCTCTGACCCTGTCGATGGTGACCATCGCGGTGAATAACCCGGACAACCTGGTCAACGACAACTACTACGAGGCCGGCAAGGGCATCAACCGCTCACTGGACCGCGAACTGCTCGCCCAGTCGCTGAAGATGCGCGCCAGCGTGCACTTCGACGAAGTGACCGGTGAGGTCGACCTGCGCCTGAGCGGCGACAGTCAACCGGCCATGCTGGAGCTGAACCTGATCTCGCCGACCCAGCCGGAGAAGGATCGCAAGATCAGCCTCAACCGCAGCCAGACCGAACAGGGCCGCTACATCGGCCAGTTGAGCGACAAGGTCGAGGGCCGGCGCTTCGTCGAGCTGCTGGGCACCCAGGACGGCAAGACCTGGCGCATGTTCGAGGAAGAGCAGGTCAGCCAGGACCGCGACCTGCTGCTCGGTGATGAGCCGCTCAAGGGTGCCGAAGACCTCGACAACTGACAGCGACGCGGGCATGAACATGAACATGAACATGAACATGAATCCATGATGGTGGAGAACCTTGTAGCTGCGGCGAATTCTGTGCTTATTGCAGGTTTGTAATGGAGGGGAGCGCTGCACTTGTGGCGAGCGGGCTTGCCCGCGCTGGGCTGCGGAGCAGCCCCCAAACCGGTCAGTCCGGGTGCATCAGGTACAACGCGGTGGCAGGCCTCAGGGCCGCTACGCGCCCCAGCGCGGGCAAGCCCGCTCGCCACAAAATCTGACTCAGCCACAAAACCTCAACACTACAAAAACCGGCCCGGTTGCAAAATCCTGAATACTGCAAAAGCCGGCCCGGCCACAAAACCTGAACACTGCAAAAACCGGCCCGGCCACAAAACCTGAACACTACAAAAACCGGCTCAGTTGTAAAATCCTGAACGCTGCAAAGTCGGCTCAGCCACAAGAGCCTGAACACCACAAACGCCTCACTGGAATCGATCAATCCCCATCGACATGACCACCCCACTCCCCTGTTACCACTGCGCCCTGCCCGTTCCCTCGGGCAGCCACTTCACCGCCGCGGTGCTGGGCGAGACCCGCGAGTTCTGCTGCCCGGGCTGCCAGGCGGTGGCCGAGGCCATCGTCGCCGGCGGCCTGGAGCACTACTACAGCCATCGCAGCGAAACCTCCGCCAACCCCGACGCTCTGCCGGTGCAACTGCCGGATGAACTGGCGCTGTACGACCGTGCCGATGTGCAGCAGCCCTTCGTCCGCCATGACGGCGAACTGGCCGAGACCACGCTACTGATCGAAGGCATCAGTTGCGCGGCCTGTGGCTGGCTGATCGAAAAGCACCTGCGCAACCTGCCAGCCGTGGCCGAGGCGCGACTGAACCTGTCCAACCACCGCCTGCAGGTCAGTTGGGCCGACAGCCAACTACCGCTGAGCAGTCTGCTGGCCGAGCTGCGGCAGATCGGTTATGCCGCGCACCCCTACCAGCCCGACCGTGCCAGCGAACAGTTGGCCAGCGAGAACCGCAAGTCTCTGCGCCAGTTGGGCGTGGCCGGCCTGCTGTGGTTCCAGGCGATGATGGCGACCATGGCGACCTGGCCGGAATTCAACATCGACCTGAGCCCCGAGCTGCACGTCATCCTGCGCTGGGTCGCACTGTTCCTGACCACCCCGATCGTGTTCTACAGTTGCGCACCGTTCTTCCGGGGGGCCCTGCGCGACCTGCGCACCCGCCACCTGACCATGGACGTCTCGGTGTCGCTGGCGATCGGCAGCGCCTACTGCGCCGGGATCTGGACCTCGATCACCGGCGTCGGCGAGCTGTATTTCGATGCGGTGGGCATGTTCGCGCTGTTCCTGCTGGCTGGCCGCTACCTCGAACGTCGCGCCCGCGAGCGCACGGCAGCAGCCACCGCGCAACTGGTCAACCTGCTGCCAGCGTCCTGCCTGCGCCTGCAGGCGGATGGCCAGAGCGAGCGCATCCTGCTCGACGAACTGCGCCTGGGCGATCAGGTGCTGGTGCATCCCGGCGCGGTGCTGCCAGCTGACGGCCGGATCCTGCAAGGCCAGTCGAGCATCGACGAGTCGCTGCTGACCGGCGAGTACCTGCCACAACCGCGCGGCCCGGGCGATACGGTCACTGCCGGCACGCTGAACGTCGAAGGCGCGCTGACGGTCGAAATCCTCGCCCTCGGCCAGGACACCCGGCTGTCGGCCATCGTCCGCCTGCTGGAACGCGCCCAGAGCGAGAAACCGCGCCTGGCGGAAATCGCCGACCGCGCCTCGCAATGGTTCCTGCTGCTGTCGCTGATCGCCGCCGCCGCCATCGGCCTGCTCTGGTGGCAGGTCGACGCACAGCGGGCGTTCTGGATCGTCCTCGCCATGCTGGTGGCGACCTGTCCCTGCGCGTTGTCACTGGCGACGCCAACGGCACTCACCGCCGCCACCGGCACCCTGCACAAGCTGGGCCTGCTGCTGACCCGCGGCCATGTGCTCGAAGGGCTGAACCAGATCGACACGGTGATCTTCGACAAGACCGGCACCCTCACCGAAGGCCGCCTCGCATTGCGCGCCATCCTCCCGCTGGGGACACTGGACAGCGAACGCTGCCTGGCCCTGGCCGCCGCTCTGGAGAACCGTTCCGAACACCCGATCGCCAAGGCCTTCGGCCGTGCGCCGCAAGCTGCCGAGGACGTCCAGAGCACACCCGGCAGCGGCCTGGAAGGCCAGGTCGGCGAGCTGACCCTGCGGATCGGCCGCGCGGACTTTGTCTGCGCCCTCAGTGGCTGCGCCATTCCGTCTTCGCCGGATGCTGCCGGACAGTGGCTGCTGCTCGGCGACCGCAAGGGCGCGCTGGCCTGGTTCGTCCTCGACGACCGCCTGCGCAGCGATGCCCCGGACCTGCTAGAAGCCTGCCGGGCGCGTGGCTGGCGGACCCTGCTGCTGTCCGGCGACAGTTCGCCGATGGTCACCGACGTCGCCACGCAATTGGGGATCGACGAAGCCCGTGGCGGGCTGAGCCCGGATGACAAGTTGCAGGTGCTCAAACAGTTGCAGCGCCAGGGCCGCAAGGTGCTGATGCTCGGTGACGGTGTCAACGATGTGCCCGTACTGGCGGCTGCTGACATCAGTGTCGCCATGGGCTCGGCCACCGACCTGGCCAAGACCAGCGCCGACGCCGTGCTGCTGTCCAACCGCCTGGACGCCCTGGTGCAGGCTTTCAGCCTGGCCCGTCGGACCCGCCGGGTGATCATCGAGAACCTGGCCTGGGCGGCGTTGTACAATGGCCTCATGTTGCCGTTCGCCGCCCTGGGCTGGATCACCCCGGTATGGGCGGCCGTCGGCATGTCCATCAGTTCGTTGACCGTCGTCCTGAATGCCTTGCGCCTGACCCGCCAGCACGGCCCATCCATCGACCACGGCCTGACCGAGACCCGCCCGCAACCGGCCTGAGCCGGGCGGGCCTGGAGTAAAGATGCCAGCACTCTACGTGATGATCCCGGCGGCCCTGCTGATCGTCGCCATCGCCGTCTACATTTTCTTCTGGGCGGTGGACAGCGGCCAGTACGACGACCTTGACGGGCCGGCCCACAGCATCCTGTTCGACGATCAGGACCCGAACCACAAAGCCGCCATCGACGAAGCCGACGGCGTCGCCAGGGAGCACGACCCGCGGACTCCGCCCCATGCTTGAACTGGCGCCACTGCTGGTGTCGGCGGTGATCCTTGGCCTGCTCGGCGGCGGCCATTGCCTGGGCATGTGCGGCGGCCTGATGGGCGCCCTGACTCTGGCGATTCCCCGGGAACAGCGGGCCCGACGTCTGCGCCTGCTGCTGGCCTACAACCTGGGGCGGGTGCTCAGCTACGCGGCGGCCGGGCTGCTGACCGGGCTGGCCGGCTGGGCGGTGGCCAGCAGCCCCGCAGCGACCGCACTACGAATACTGGCCGGCCTGCTGTTGATCAGCATGGGCCTGTACCTGGCCGGCTGGTGGAGCGGCCTGACCCGTATCGAAAGTCTCGGCCGCGGCCTGTGGCGGCATATCCAGCCGGTCGCCAACCGCCTGCTGCCGGTGTCGAGCCTGCCCCGTGCGCTGCTGCTGGGCGCACTATGGGGCTGGCTACCGTGTGGCCTGGTCTACAGCACGCTGCTGTGGGCGGCGAGCCGCGGCGATGCGCTCGACAGCGCACTGCTGATGCTCGCCTTCGGCCTGGGCACCTGGCCGGTGCTGTTGGCGACCGGGCTGGCGGCGGAACGGGTCACGGCCCTGCTGCGCAAACGCAGTGTCCGCCTGAGCGGCGGCCTGCTGGTGATGCTGTTCGGGTTGTGGACCCTGCCTGGCCCGCACCAGCATTGGCTGATGGGGCACTGAGCCCGATTTCGGCCAAACAGGCTGGGATACTTGTGTGGCGAGCGGGCTTGCCCGCGCTGGGTCGCGCAGCCCCCCTGAAACCCGCTACCGCTCTGTACCTGACACAACGCCCTGGCGGGTCCTGGGGCTGCTTTGCAGCCCAACGCGGGCAAGCCCGCTCGCCACAGGAGCCCGCGCCAAAACCTGCCGCGGGCCTGTTGCCCTCACCCCTGAAACAGCCCGGGCCGCCGTTGATACAAATCAACATGGCCCTTGCGCGATCCCCCTAGACTCGAGGCATTGCAGCCAATCCGGGGGAATGCCCGCATGCTCGACGCCATTCGTTGGGACTCTGATCTTATTCATCGCTACGACCTGGCGGGACCGCGCTACACCTCCTACCCCACCGCCGTACAATTCAACAGCCAGGTCGGCACCTTCGACCTGTTGCACGCCCTGCGCGACAGCCGCAAGGCTTCGCGACCGCTGTCGCTGTACGTGCACGTGCCGTTCTGCGCCAACATCTGCTACTACTGCGCCTGCAACAAGGTCATCACCAAGGACCGCGGCCGCGCCCAGCCCTACCTGCAGCGCCTGGAACAGGAAATCCAGCTGGTGGCCTGCCACCTCGACCCGAATCAGACAGTCGAGCAATTGCACTTTGGCGGCGGCACGCCGACCTTTCTCAGCCACGACGAGCTGCGCCAGCTGATGGCACGGCTGCGCCAGCACTTCAACCTGCTGGACGATGATTCCGGCGACTATGGCATCGAGATCGACCCGCGGGAAGCCGACTGGTCGACCATGGGCCTGCTGCGCGAGCTGGGCTTCAACCGGATCAGCATCGGCCTGCAGGACCTGGACCCGAACGTGCAGCGAGCGGTCAATCGCCTGCAAAGCCTGGATGAAACCCGCGCGGTCATCGAGGCGGCGCGGACCCTGCAGTTCCGCTCGATCAACATCGACCTGATCTACGGCCTGCCCAAGCAGACCCCGGAGCACTTCGCCCGCACCGTGGACGAAGTGATCAACCTGCAGCCAGACCGCCTCTCGGTCTTCAACTATGCCCATCTGCCGGAACGCTTCCTGCCCCAGCGGCGGATCAACAGCCATGAGCTGCCGGCGCCAGCCGATAAACTGGAAATGCTCCATCGCACCATCGAACAACTGACCGCCGCCGGCTATCGCTATATCGGCATGGACCACTTCGCCCTGCCGGACGACGAACTGGCGATCGCCCAGGAAGAATCGACCCTGCAACGCAACTTCCAGGGCTACACCACCCATGGTCATTGCGACCTGATCGGCCTGGGCGTGTCGGCCATCAGCCAGATCGGCGACCTGTACTGCCAGAACAGCAGCGACCTGAACCAGTACCAGAACACCCTGGCCAGCGCGCAACTGGCAACCAGCCGCGGCCTGCTGTGCAACGCCGACGACCGGCTGCGTCGGGAGGTGATCCAGCAGATCATCTGCAATTTCAGCCTGGAGTTCGCCCGGATCGAACAGCAGTTCACCATCGACTTCCGCGGCTACTTCGCCGCACTCTGGCCACGCCTGATGGGCATGGCCGACGATGGCCTGATCGAGCTGGACAACGAGCGGCTCACCGTCCTGCCCGCCGGTCGCCTGCTGGTGCGCTCGGTATGCATGGTGTTCGATGCCTACCTGGAACAGCAGAACCGCCAGCGCTTCTCCCGGGTGATCTGAAAATCGCACTTTCGTAGGGGTGCGCCATTTTGGCGCAGGCTGGCCTGAACAAGCCCTGCTGGGGTACCCTTACGCCTTATGTGTGATTTCCCACAAGGATCCAAGAAATGTCCGAGCCCGTGAAGCTGCGCGCCCACAGTCAGGCCAACTGCAAGGATTGCAGCCTGGCCCCTCTCTGCCTACCACTTTCATTGAATCTGGAGGACATGGATGCGCTGGACGAAATCGTCAAACGCGGACGCCCACTAAAGAAGGGGGAATTCCTCTTTCGCCAGGGCGATACCTTCGGTTCCGTCTATGCCGTGCGCTCCGGCGCGCTGAAGACCTTCAGCCTGAGCGACGGCGGCGAGGAACAGATCACCGGCTTCCACTTGCCCAGCGAACTGGTCGGGCTGTCGGGGATGGATACCGAGACCTATCCGGTATCGGCCCAGGCCCTGGAGACCACTTCGGTCTGCGAGATTCCCTTCGAGCGCCTCGACGAACTGGCCCTGCAACTGCCGCAGTTGCGCCGCCAACTCATGCGAGTGATGAGCCGGGAGATCCGCGACGATCAGCAGATGATGCTGTTGCTGTCGAAAAAGACCGCCGACGAGCGGATCGCCACCTTCCTGGTCAACCTTTCGGCACGTTTCCGCGCCCGCGGGTTCTCCGCCAACCAGTTCCGCCTGAGCATGTCGCGCAACGAGATCGGCAACTACCTGGGCCTGGCGGTAGAAACCGTCTCACGGGTGTTCACCCGCTTCCAGGCCAGCGAACTGATCGCCGCCGAGGGCAAGGAAGTGCATATCCTCGACCCGATCCAGCTCTGCGCCCTCGCCGGCGGCTCGCTGGAAAGCTGACCCGATGACCTGTGTGACCAATTCGCACAGGTCACCGCATTCCGGCGCGGGTATACTGGACGCCTACCGCTCTCCAGGAAACCCGCGACAATGGCTTTCGACACCTTCGACATCAAATCCCTGATCCGCCCGGTTATCGACTTTCCAAAACCGGGCGTGATCTTCCGCGACATCACCCCCCTGTTCCAATCGCCACGGGCGGTTCGGCTGGTGGTCGACAGTTTCATCCACCGCTATGTCGAATCCGACTTCAGCCACATCGGCGCGATGGATGCACGCGGCTTCCTGATCGGTTCGATCATCGCCCACCAGTTGAACAAGCCACTGATCCTGTTTCGCAAGCAGGGCAAGCTGCCAGCGGACGTCTTGTCCGAGGGCTACCAGACCGAGTACGGCGAAGCGTTCCTCGAAGTGCATGCCGACAGCCTGTGCGAAGGCGACTCGGTGCTGCTCTTCGATGATCTGATCGCCACCGGCGGCACCCTGATCGCCGCCGCCAACCTGATCCGGCGCATGGGTGCACAGGTCTTCGAGGCCGCCGCGATCATCGACCTGCCGGAACTGGGCGGTTCCCAGCGGCTGAACGACATGAACGTGCCGACCTACTGCCTGACCCAATTCTCGTTGTCGGAAAAGTAACGGCCTATCGGCTCAGAGCCCCATCTGCTTGCCGATGATCTCGTTCATCACCTCGCGGGTGCCGCCACCGATGGAAAGGATGCGGTTGTCGCGGTACAGCCGCTCCACCAGGCTCTCGCGCATGTAGCCGAGGCCACCGAGGATCTGCACCGCATCGTGGGTGATCCGTTCGGCGGTATCGGTGGCGAAGTTCTTCGCCATCGATACCTCCTTGACCACGCTCTGCCCCGCCGCCATCTTCGCCGCCTGGCGATAGGTGAACTCCCGCGAAACTTCCAGCGCCGTCGCCATCTCGGCCAGGCGATGCCGAATCACCTGGAACTTGCCGATGGGCTTGCCGAAGGCCTCACGCGCCCGCGCCCACTTCAGGCTTTCTTCCAGCGCCAGTTGGGCGGTCATGTTGGCCATGATCGCCAGGGCCAGGCGTTCGTTCTGGAAGTTGCCCATGATACAGGCGAAGCCCATGTTCTCGGCGCCGATCAGATTGCCCAGCGGTACCAGGCAATCGTCGAAGAACAGCTCGGCGGTGTCCGACGCCCACCAGCCCATCTTCTTCAACTGCCGGCCGACGGTGAAACCGGGCGTGCCTTTCTCGATCAGCAACAGGCTGATGCCACCGAAGCCCGGCTCGCCGGTACGCACGGCCACAGTGTAGTAGTCGGCGCGCACGCCGCTGGTGATGAAGGTCTTGCTGCCACTGACGCGGTAGCCATCACCGTCGCGCACGGCACGGGTCTGCAGGTTGGCGACATCCGAGCCGCCGCCCGGCTCGGTCACCGCCAGGGCGCTGATCTTCTCGCCGGCCAGCACGGCCGGCACCACCCGTTCGCGAACCTCGGGGCGCGCCCATTTGACGATGGGCGGCAGGCCGATATCCAGCGAGCCGAGGCCCGCCACCAGGCCGCCGGAACCACAGCGCATCAGTTCCTCGCTGGCCGCGAGCTTGGCGAACAGATCGCCTTCATGGCTGCCGCCCAGCGCCTCGGGATAACCGATGCCAAGGATGCCGGCAGCACCGGCCTTGAGGTAGAGCTCGCGGGGGAAGCTTTCGGCTTCTTCCCATCGATCGATGTCCGGGAGGATTTCCCGTTCGACGAAACGTCTGACGCTGTCACGTATCAGTTGGTGGCTGGAGTCGAAGTATTCCTGAAAGGCAGACATCGGCAAGCTCCCTGGATAGACCCAGAGAACTTACCTAGCGCTTGCTTGGTTTTCAACCCCCTTGCAGGGTGGGGTCCTGGGAACGCTTTCGCTCCCGTGGGAGATACCATGGTTTTGCGCAAGCCTTGAGTACCTCTTCGCGGGCAAGCCACGCTCCTGCAAGGTACGCATCTTTGCAGGAGCGTGGCTTGCCCGCGAAGCTCTCGGCGGCACCTAGCCGAGCACTTCACTCAGGGGAATGAAGTTCAGCCAATCACCCTCGGCCAACGTCGTCCCTTCCAGCACCTCCACCAATCCCTCGGCCCACGCCGCGCTGCGCAGCACACCGGAGCTCTGGTTGCGGTAGATGACTGCCCGCCCGTTCTCCAGCCGGGCGCGCAGGTATTCGCGACGATTGCCCGGCTTGGGCCAGACGAAACCCGCCGGCACTGGGAAGCGCAACGGCTCGACCGCCTGCACGCCCTGGCGGCGCAACAGATAGGGCCGCGCCAGCAGCGCGAAGGTCACCAGGGTCGACGCCGGATTACCCGGCAGACCGATCACCGGGACACCGCGAAAATGCCCGAAGGTCAGCGGTTTTCCAGGCTTGATCGCCAGCTTCCACAGGTCCAGCTCACCCTCTTCGCGCAAGGCGATGCCGAGAAAGTCCGCTTCGCCGACCGACACGCCGCCGGTGGACAGGATCAGGTCGACATCCCCCAGCTCCGCCAGGCGCTGGCGGGTGGCCGGCAGGTCGTCCGGCAGGATGCCGGCATCGACCACGGCGCAGCCCAGGCGCTTGAGCCAGCTGCAGAGCAGCACCCGGTTGCTGTTGTAGATCTGCCCCGGCCCGAGGGGCTGGCCCGGCTCGACCAGTTCATCGCCGGTCGACAACACCGCCACCCGCACCGGACGGATCACAGTCAGTTCGGCGCAGCCCAGGGAAGCAGCCAGTCCCTGCTCCACTGGCCCCAGCCGGGTTCCCGCCGCCAGCACCCGTTCGCCAACCGTGGTTTCCTGGCCCTGGGGCCGGATGTTCTGCTGCGGTTTCAGCGGCTGGGTGAAACGCACCCGCTGATCGTCCTGCACCTCGGCGTTTTCCTGCATTTCCACACAGTCGGCACCGGCCGGCACCGGTGCTCCGGTGAAGATCCGCGCGCAGGTCCCCGGCAGCAGGGGCTGCGGGGCCTGGCCGGCGAAAATCCGCTGGCTGACCGGCAACGGCTCACCCTGCCAGTCGGCCAGGCGCAGTGCATAGCCGTCCATGGCACTGTTGGGCCAGGGCGGCAGGTCGAGGCTGGAAATCAGGTCCTCGGCCAGTACCCGGCCCTCGGCGGCCGCCAGGGGCAGGCGCTCGACCTCACGGATCGGGGCCCCCTCGGCCAGTTCGAGCAACCGGGCCAGGGCCACTTCGACCGGCATCAGGGCACCGCTCTTGCCCGGCTTACCCGCGGGATTCACAAGGTGCCGCCTGTTTCAGGTGTGGAACGAAGTTGCACGGGCGATGGCGCGAATCCAGTTGCTCGGCGAGTATGCCGTCCCAGCCGGTGCGTACCGCGTTGGTCGAGCCCGGCAGGCAGCAGACCAGCGTGCCGTTGGCCAGCCCGGCCAGGGCCCGCGACTGTACGGTGGAGGTGCCGATATCGGCCACGGAGATCTGCCGGAACAGCTCGCCGAAACCGTCGACCTGCTTGTCCAGCAGGCAGGTGACCGCTTCCGGAGTGCTGTCGCGGCCAGTGAAGCCGGTGCCGCCAGTGATCAGCACGACCTGGACCACGTCCTCGGCGATCCAGCGGGCAACCTGGGCACGAATGCGATACAGGTCGTCCTTGAGCAGCACACGCTCGGCCAGGCGGTGGCCGGCGGCGGTCAGGCGGTCGACGAAGACCTGCCCGGAGGTGTCGGTTTCGAAGGTGCGGGTATCGCTGACGGTCAGCACCGCGATGTTCAGCGGTACAAATGGTGTATCGGCCTTGGCTTTCATAGGCTCGGTCCAATGTTATGGGAGAGTGTTGAAGGAGAAACAGGCCGGTGTTATATCACAGCGTTGCTTGTTATAAGTGCGGTCATGACTGCCACCTGTGAGACCCGCATGCCGCTGACCGACTTCTCCATTCTGCTCCTGGCCGGCGGCCGTGGCCAACGCATGGGTGGCCAGGACAAGGGCCTGCTGCCCTTTCGGGGCCAACCCCTGATCGCCCACCTGTATGCCACGGTGCGGCCCCTGACCGACGACCTGATCATTTCCTGCAACCGCAACCAGGAACGCTATGCGGCCTATGCCGATCGCCTGGTCACCGACGACAGCAGCGACTTCCCCGGGCCCCTGGCCGGGATTCGCGCCGGCCTGGCGGTGGCGCGTCACCGGCATCTGCTGGTGCTGCCCTGCGATGTGCCGCAGGTCGATCGGTCATTGCTGCGGAACATGCTCGAAGTGGCCGACGAGCATCCGCAGCGGCCACTGATGGTGCGCCAGGGCGAATACTGGGAACCACTCTTCTGCGTGATCCCGGTGGCGCTGGCCGACGCCTTCGAACGTGCCTGGGCAGCGGGCGAGCGCAGCCCGCGGCAGGTCATGCTGCCGTTGCAGGCCCAGGCCCTGCAGTGCCCGGCAGGTGATGCCAGGCTGGCCAACCTCAACACTCCACGGTTGCTTCAGCATTGCGACAGCAGGCTGGATGGACAGCCGTAAGGAACTTGCCGAAAATAATGGCGTCCTAGCAGTAATCCATCCGTATTCTTTCTGGAGAAGCACCATGACCCAACGGACCCTCGCCGCACTCATGCTGACTGTTGGCCTGGCCACCCTCGCCGGTTGCTCGACGCCAACGGTGATCACCCTGAACGACGGGCGTGAGATCCAGGCGGTGGATACTCCCAAGTATGACGCCGACTCGGGCTTCTACGAGTTCAAGCAACTGGACGGCAAGAACACCCGTATCAACAAGGATCAGGTGCGTACCGTCAAAGAGCTGTAAGGCCTTTCCCGCCCACCCGCAAAGCCCGCCCCGTGCGGGCTTTGTCGTTTCCGACGAGCAGAAGGCCGGGGCCGGGCACGGGCCGCCGCCCAAGCCTATTCTGTAGATGTCCCCCTTATCGGGGCCTGCTCGCTTGCGGAAGACGAATCATGAAAGTGCTCATGCTCCACGGCATCAATCACGACCTGTTCGGCAAACGCGCACCGATCCGCCATGGCGGTATCACGCTCAGGCAGATCGACGCCCGCTTGCTGAAACTGGCCAGGGAGCTGGAAGTCGACATCACCAGCTACCAGACCAACCACGAAGGAGCGATGTGCGCACGGATCCGGCAGGCGGCCCGCGACCCTGTGGATGCGGTGCTGATCAACCCCGGGGCCTGGACCCACAGCAGCTACGACATTCGCGACGCCCTGGCGGACCTGAGGGTACCGGTGGTGGAACTGCACATGTCGAACATCCACGGGCGCGAAACCCTGCACCAGCCCTCGGTGCTGGCCGACGTGAGCATGGGGCAGATCTGCGGCTTCGGGGTCGACAGCTACCTGCTCGGCCTGCGCGCGGTGGTCAACGCGGCCCACGCGATGACGAGCCGGATGTTCAGAGCTACCAACGCAGGGTGATCTCGCTCTGGAACCGGCGCATCTGCCCCGTCACCGGATCGACGAAACGCAGGCCCTTGGCCAGCAGCTTGAGCGGGTTGGCATAGTCATCCTCGGCGTCCTTGAGCACCTGTGGATAAAACGGGTCATTGCAGATCGCCGCCCCCAGGGCGGCCATGTGCACACGCAACTGGTGCTTCTTGCCGGTCACCGGGGACAGGGCGTAACGCCACAGGTCGCCATTCTTCTCGGCGACCTCGATCAGCGTCTCGGTATTGCAGGGCCCCTCGCCCTCGCACATGCGGAAGAACGGCTCGCCATCGACCAACCGGCTCTTGTGCACCCGCGGGAAGTCCAGCCCGGGCAGGGCCGGAGCGATCGCCTCGTAGAACTTGTCGATCTGCCGGGTAGGGAACAGCGACTGATAGACCGAGCGCGTCGCGGGATTCGCCGAAAACAGCACCAGCCCGGCGGTGTGCCGATCGATGCGGTGCAACGGCACCAGGTGCGGGTTGTCCAGACGGCGGATCAACCGGCGCAGCAAGGTCTGCTCGACGTACTCGCCGGCCGGTGTCACCGGCAGGAAATGCGGTTTGTCCGCCACCACCAGGTGTTCGTCGACATGGAGAACCGTCTCCTTGACCGGAATCGGTGTCTCGTTCGGCACCTCGCGAAAGTAGTGGATCTTCAACCCTTCACGATAGGCCAGTTGTGCCGTGATCGGCGCACCCTGGGCATCGAGCACCCGCCCGCGAGCGATCCGGTCGAGCCACTGCTCGCGACCGATGGACGGAAAGTGCCCGCACAGGCAGTCCAGCACGGTAGGCCAACTACCCGGTGGCAGATACAGGGTACTGGCCTGGTTTTCGGCGGGATTGAAAGGTAAAGCGGACATGGCGGGGCTCGAACGGCGGGCTGGGACGACATTATCCGGCAAGACCCCGTCGCCCCGTCAATCGATCGTGCCGGCTGGCTTCAACCTGCCGCCACCTGGCTCTTGAGCAATGGCGAGCCACTGGCCGCCTCGGTGTAGTCCTTCAGCCAGCGCAGCACATCCACCGCCTCCCAGCGCCCCGGGTCATAGAGCGCATAGAGCAACCCCTGGTAGCCCACCACATCCAGCTGGCGGTGATAACCCGCGCGCTGGAACAGGGCCTCGATTTCCGCGAAACAGGTGTTGAAATGCAGCTTGTTGAACGGTGTCTTGCCTTCCGTCACCAACCCATCGAGCCGCAACTCCAGCACCGCCTCGCTCACCACGTCGGCGGACATGCGATTGACGCTGGATTTCAATTGTTCGACATTGACCATGCTTTACCCTCTTGATCTTCCTGGTCTCGCCCCTGGGTGCGCATGTCGTGGTGGACATCCTGTCACCAACACCGGGACAAAACTGTATGAATATACAGTAACTGAATTTTACGCAATTCGCCAACGGATTCCCTGCCGCACGAGCGGTCATGACTCCCTGGGGTGGACCTTGCCATAGACGTTGCCGCCGATGAACGAGCCCACCGTACCGAGGATCACCATGGCATAGGTTGCGCCATCAATCTTTCCATACCATGTCAGGGTCGCGGTGCTCATACCAACCACCAACATCGCGAGAAATTTGCGTCCTCCCAGTTGGTTGACCAGCAACACTTGTCTCCCTTTCATCTCACTTCCTCCCTGCACCACGCATGCGTGCTGCGTCAAAACGTCATGCTTGGACGTAAGCACAGCCGTTTTCCAGGTGCAAGCCAGGGTAATCTGATGAAACAGAAGGCCGGAAAAGGTTCTGGCAGGGACGCTCAGCGCACGAAGGCGACGACCTGCCCGGCATCGAAAGGCCAACCGAGTTCGGCACCGGTATCCACGCGGCGCAATACCGGAATCCGCAGGCCGTAGACCTCGAACAGGGACTCGTCGTCGGCGATGTCCACCAGTTCCACCAGCAGGCCGTGCTCCACCAGCGGCATCAGCACCGCTTCGGCAACTTCGCAGAGGTGGCAACCCAGGGTGCCGAAGAGTTGGCATTCAGGCAGCATGGCGAGGGGTCCTGGGCAGGGGAAAAGCTCATTCTAGGCCTGGCCCCCGCCTGCGTCGAGCCGGCGCTCAGAGCACGAAACGCAGCCGGCGACTGGCCAGGATCAGCAGCGGCGCGGCGGCAAGCGCCAGCAGCAGCACCACCGCCGTCATGACGTTCCCGTACGGGATACCCAGCGACAACGCGCCATAGAGAAACAGCGGATGCACGTAGTAGAGCGCCGAGGACAGCTTGGCGTTGCGGCTGCTGGTGGAGGCGCGGAAGAAGACGAACGGCAACAGGAAAAGCGCCAAAGTGATCAGCGGCAACGAGAGCAGGAAGTCGAAGTTCTGCCGGGCATCGGCCTGGTGCGAGTAGTTCAGCCAGGCTTCACCGAACACCAGCAACAGGCCGAGCACCAGGGCCGTGCATACCTGCCTCCGGGTCACTCGCTCCGGTACCTGGTGCCGGGCCAGCAGGAAGCCCAGCGCCATGAACGGAAAACCCATGAACAGGAAATTGCGTGCGGTGTAGTCGTTCTGGTTGAAGTGCTGGAGAAAGGCGTTGGGCAGCTCGAAATAGACCCGGGCATATTGCAGCGTCAGGCCGACCGTGAAGGCGAGCAGCGCCAGGATCACCAGTTGCCCGGTCGGACGCCCGCGCAGCAGGTACAGGATCAGGCCGCCGCCGAGCATGCCGAGCAGGTACCAGAGGTGGAAGTAGCCGATCACGAACTGCTTCACGATCCACACCACCGCGCCGACACTGCTCAGCGCATCGAGGCTGACGTAGGTCGGGCTGTAGACCAGCATCCAGAACAGATACAACAGCAGCCCGCGCTTGAACCAGAGCGCGAACGAATGCCCGGCATCGAGGGTTTTCCACAGGTAGTAGCCGTTGATCACGAAAAAGGTCGGTACCGCGACCCGGAACAGCCCGTTGCACAGCAGATAGCCCACCTGCGTGTAGTTGCCGCCCATGAAATGGCAATGCAGCACCACCACGAACACCGCCAGCACGACCTTCAGCGCATCCAGGTTACCGTTGAGGACTTTGGACATCGGCACTCACCTGTTTTCCGACAAGGAATCGGACGGCTTGCGCGACGAGGCGCGGCTAAACCGGCGGTTGCAGTAGCGGGTCGCCCGATCGAGCACCGGCTTTTCAAAAAACGAGTAGCCGACCCAGCCATAGCACAACACCGCCACCAGCATCAGCAGCAGGAACAGCAGATTGTCCAGCAGGCTGCCCGGCCAGTTGCCGATCAGCAGCCAGGCCCGCCCGACCACGCCCAGTACCAGCAGATGCGACAGATAGATGGTGTAGGACATGTCACCGGTGAACACCAGCGGTTGTGGAAAACGGATCAATTGACGTCGTTCGAGCAATACCAGCGAGAGGACCAGGGCACCGAATACCAGCCCCACCGAGAGCATCCGCAGCAGCCCTTCCTGCTGGAACAACTGGAAGTGATCGATCAGCGGAATACCCACCAGCAGGCTGGCCGCAAGCAACAGCCAGACGGCCGGCGTCGGTACCTTGGCACTGCGCGGCCCGTAGAAGAACAGCGCCAGGGCGCTGCCGACGATGAACTCCAGGGCATAGGGATGCAGGATGATCTTCAGCGCCGGACCATGGTCCTGCCAGGAACCGAGCAGATTGAACGCCACCAGCGCCAGTGCCCAGACCAGCAGCAGGATCGGCAACCAGCGCTCGCGAAAGGCCAGCAGTACGCTGAACACCAGGTAGAACCACAGTTCGAACACCAGCGACCAGGCCACCATCACCAGCAGCACACGCTCGTTGGGCAGCAAAAGGAACGACATCGGCAGGTTGGAGCCGCCATGGGAGCTGTTGACCAGCGTCGGCGAGACTAGATACACCGCCAGGGTGATGAAGAAATACAGCCAGTAGTTGGGATAGATCCGCGACACGCGGTTGAACAGGAAACGCAGGAACTGCGCCTTGTCCTGGAAACGACCACGGGTGACGATCACCATGACGAAGCCACTGATGACGAAGAACAGGTCGACGCCCAACTGGAAGAAATCCACCAGCGCCGGCAACAGGGTATCGCCGCCAGAGTACTTGAATTCCACCGCCGCCATGTGAAACAGCACGACCCCAACAACTGCCACACCCCTAAGGCCCTGCAGCGAATACAGCCGCTCCATGCTTCTCTCCGTTGTCACGACTCTGCTCGGCATTTCGAGATTGAGCATAGCGAACCGTGCCGGATATGAGACATTGCCATTCGCGGATGATTTCCATCACCCCCGGTTTCGATCATCTGCGGGAAACTGACGACTTTTTTCCGGTTGCTTTTTCCGGGCCATTTTTCTTTTCCGAACCGTTGCGGAGATGCTTGTGTTTGCCAATCTGTTGATCATTCTCGCCTCGTCACTGGTGGTGATTGCGCTGTTCCGGCGCCTGCAGTTGCCACCGGTGCTGGGTTACCTGTGCGTCGGGCTGCTGGTGGGACCGACCGCCTTCGACTGGGTCAACGACAATGAAGCGCTGCCGGATCTGGCCGAGCTGGGCGTGGTGTTCCTGCTGTTTTCCCTGGGCCTGGAGTTTTCCCTGTCGAAGATGCTCGCCCTGCGACGTGTGGTTTTCGGCCTGGGCAGCCTGCAGGTGGCCTGCACCGGCGCGGTGCTGGGCGCTCTGCTGGCGTTCTTCGACATGCCGTTGGCGGCGGCGCTGATGCTCGGGACGGGGCTGGCCCTGTCCTCGACCGCCATCGTCAGCAAGGAACTGACCAGCCTCGGCGAGATCTTCAGTAGCCACGGCCAGAACGCGATTGGCGTGCTGCTGTTCCAGGATGTCATCGCGGTTCTGCTGCTGACCCTGGTCCCGGTGTTCGCCGGCAGCAGCGATCAGGCCTGGTACTGGGCCCTGCCGTTCACTCTGGGCAAGACCCTGGTGCTGTTCGTCGGCCTGCTGCTGGCCAGCCGCTGGCTGCTGCCGCGGCTGG
>NZ_AQOH01000281.1 GCF_000364705.1 Pseudomonas fuscovaginae SE-1
TCGCACTCGGCGGAACTGTTCGTGCTGCTGGCCCTGGTGATCGTGCTGCTGACCGCCTGGCTGACCCACCTGCTGGGCCTGTCGCCGGCCCTGGGGGCGTTTCTCGCCGGCATGCTGCTGGGGGAAAGTCACTATCGCCACCAGATCGAGGCCGATATCCGCCCGTTTCGCGACATCCTGCTCGGCCTGTTCTTCGTCAGTATCGGCATGCTGATCGACCTGCAACTGTTCGCCCATCACGGCCTGCTGATTCTCGGACTGACCCTGGCGCTGCTGCTGATCAAGGGGTCGGTGGTGGCGCTGCTGCTCAAGAGCCGCGGCAGCGATGCGGAAACCGCCTGGCGCAGTGGCCTGTCCCTGGCCCAGGGTGGCGAGTTCTGTTTCGCCCTGATGGCGCAGATGCAACAGAACCAGTTGATGCCCGCCGAGATCAGCGGACCGCTGCTGGCAGCGACCTTCTGCTCCATGGTCATGACCCCGTTGCTGCTGCGCGCCGCGCCCCGTATCGCCGCCGCACTGCATCGCAAGCCGAACCAGGAGGCCCGCCTGGAGGAAATCAGCGCGCTGAACGCCGAACTGCACGGGCATGTGGTGATCTGCGGCTACGGCCGCGTCGGCCAGTCCATCGGCCGCTTCCTGCGCCGCGAGCAGCAACCTTTCGTCGCCCTAGACGACGACCCGGTACGAGTGCGCGAAGCCGCCGCCGGAGAAAGCTGCGTGCATTACGGCGACTCACGTCGTGGTGACCTGCTGAGCGCCGTGGGCCTGGAGCGGGCCCGCCTGCTGGTGGTGGCGGTGGACAAGACCGATATCGCCCTGCAGGTGCTCCGGGAGGCCCGCCGACTCAGCAGCAGCGTGCCGATCCTGGTCCGGACCCGCGATGACAGCCAGCTCGCGGAGTTGAAAGAGGCTGGCGCCAGCGAGGTGGTACCGGAACTGCTGGAGTCGAGCCTGATGCTAGCCTCCCATGCGTTGGTCATGCTCGGGGTGGAGGAGCAGCGGGTGCGGGCCGGAATCAATGAGGTGCGGCATAGCCGCTACAAGTTGCTGCGCGGTTTCTACCACGGTGCGCAGACCGACCTGCTGGGCAGCCAGGGCCAGCCCAAGGTATTGATGCACGCGGTCAACCTGGGGGCCGACGCCCACGCCTGCGGCCGCTCGGTCAATGAGCTGGTGCTTGAACAGCTGGGGGTCGAGATTCAGGGCCTGCAACGTGGCGGCAGCGAACTGGAGTTCGACGCCGACACCACGCTGCAGGCCGGCGACACCGTGCGGGTGTCAGGGCCGCTGGCAGCCATCGAGGCCTGCGAGGCCCGATTGCTGGCTGGGTAGAATTCAGTCCTGACTGACGGCGCCGATCTTGTGAATCGACAGGTCGGCACCGTAATACTCCTCCTCCTGGCTCAGCCGCAGGCCATGTGCGGCCTTGATCAACCCATACACCACAAACCCGCCGACCAGGGCCACGACCACGCCCAGCACCGTACCGATCAACTGGCTGATCAGGCTGACGCCCCCCAATCCACCCAATGCCTGTTGGCCGAAGATCCCGCAGGCAATCCCGCCCCATACGCCGCACAAGCCGTGCAGTGGCCAGACACCCAGCACGTCGTCGATCTTCCATTTGCTCTGCACGGCCATGAAACACCAGACGAACAGAGCACCCGCCACCACTCCGGTCGCCAGAGCCCCCACCGGATGCATCAGGTCGGAGCCGGCACAGATAGCCACCAGCCCGGCCAGCGGTCCGTTATGCAGGAAGCCCGGGTCGTTGCGACCGATAACCAGCGCCGCCACCGTACCGCCGACCATGGCCATCAGCGAGTTCACCGCCACCAGACCACTGACGCCCTGTAGAGTCTGGGCACTCATCACGTTGAAGCCGAACCAGCCGACGATCAGGATCCACGAACCCAGCGCCAGGAACGGAATGCTCGACGGCGCGAACGCCACCAGCCGCCCTTCGCGATAACGTCCCTGCCGCGGCCCCAGCAGCAGTACGGCCGCCAGCGCCAGCCAGCCACCCATGGCGTGCACCACCACGGAGCCGGCGAAGTCATGGAAGTTCGCCCCAAAGCGTGCCAGCAGCCAGGCCTGCAGGCCGAAATTGCCGTTCCAGACCATCCCTTCGAAAAACGGGTAGACGAACGCGACGATCAGCGCCGTCGCGCACAACTGCGGGGCAAACTTCGCCCGCTCGGCGATCCCGCCGGAAATGATCGCGGGGATGGCCGCGGCGAACGTCAGCAGGAAGAAGAACTTCACCAGCCCGTAGCCGTGATCGCCGCTGATCTGCGCCGCCGGATGCAGAAAGCTCACGCCATAGGCGATCCAGTAGCCGATGAAGAAATAGACCAGGGTCGAGATGGCGAAATCGCTGAGGATCTTCGACAGCGCATTCACCTGGTTCTTCTGGCGCACCGTACCGACTTCGAGAAAAGCGAAGCCGGCGTGCATGAACAGCACCATGATGGCGCCGAGCAGGATGAACAGGGTGTTGGAACCATGGACCAGACTATCCACGGCACTTTGCAAATTTTCCATGGGACGGCAGACCTGAAGTCAGGGAAAAGCACCGCGGCTGTTCGACGCACCGGTTTTTCGCACTTTATTCGCGCACGCCGGCCAGGTAGTGAACCGCTTTGGCGCAGCGCGAAAAACAGGGCCAATGGCCGCTTCGGTTTTTTCCGCGTGTTTCGATTATTTAGGGTAAGGTTTTCGCGGTTCGCGCCCATAAACGCCCGGATACGGCGCACATGCCCGTGACCACGCACCAACACACAGCAAAAGCTGTACCAGTCGATTGCAGTGAACCTTCGGACAAGGCACGCACTCGAACCTTTCACACGCCTCTCAAGGAGATATGCCCCCATGGCCCGCAAAACGGCAAAGACTGCTCAGGAAATATTGATGGCGGATTTTCAGACCCTGGTCAGCGACGCCGAGCGATTGCTGGAACATACCGCGGGCCTGGCCGGCGAACAGGCTGACGAGCTGCGGGCGCAGATCAACGACAGCCTGTCGAAAGCCCGGGAAACCCTGCAGTCGACCGAGGCCTCCCTGCGTGAGCGCAGCAAGGAAGCCGTGGTCGCGGCCGAAGACTATGTCCAGGCCAACCCCTGGCAATCGGTAGGCATCGCGGCCGGTATCGGTTTTATCGTCGGCCTGCTGGTTACACGGCGCTGATCATGGCCATCGACGAAGCGCAAAACACCGGTTCCTCCAGTCGGCGCCTGGGCGCAGCCGTCCTCGGTCTGCTGCACAGCCATATCGAGCTGTTCGGCATCGAGTTGCAGGAACAGAAGGCCCGTACCGTCAGCCTGCTGCTGTTCGCCGGGCTGGCACTGGTCTTCGCCCTGCTGCTGCTGATCGGCCTGTCGGCGCTGGTGCTGATCCTGGTCTGGGACACCTACCGCCTGGCCGGTATCATCGGCTTGTGCGCCTTCTACAGCCTGGCCGCCCTGTTCTGTGGCCTGCGCCTGAAGGCAGCGGTCTTCGATGAATCCTCTCCCTTCCACGCCACGCTCGAAGAGCTGGCCAACGACCGCAAGCGACTGCTGCCATGAGCCTGCCAGAACTGCCACAAGGCAACTCCCGCCGGGAGATGCGCAAGGCGCTGATCCGCCTGCGCATGGAAATGCATCGACAGGAAATCCGCCACGAGTCCCGGCAACTGCTGGAGCCGCTGCACCGCGTGCGCGGGCTGGGCCGCAACTGGCAGGACAACCTCGGCATCAAGCACGCGCCGTTGTGGGGGATCGCCGTGGTCACGCTGCTCGGCTTCCTGGGCGGCAAGGGCGCCAAGGGCGCGGGGCTGGGCGGCCTGTCCCGCCTGGTGCGGCTGGGCACCAGCCTGCTGCCGCTGATCAGGCTGGTCATGCAGGGCTCATCCGGAAAACGCTGATGGCGACGGAGCTGGCTGCATTCTTGCAACGATAACTGATCGAATAATGACCGCCGGTTGTTTTCGGCGGTTGGCGATCCTGCTTCCTGCCCATGTGCGACCAGCCGACGAACCCCCTCAGGAGGCTCCGTGATCGACGGGCAACCGCTCGCTTGCTTTCAGCCATTCATCGATACCGCGACCGGACGCATCGCCGGCGTCGAGGCCTTGGGCCGCCTGCGCCAGGCGGATGGGCAACTGACTAGCGTCGGTCCCCTGTTCGACGACCCGCGCACACCCGCCGCCGCCCTGCTGGACCTCGACCGGCAACTGCGCGATGACGCCCTCAGCCGGCTGCATGAGGCTCCGCAGGAGTGGTTTTTGAGCCTCAACATCTCGCCGCGCTGGATCAGCCTGCTGAAGCCGGGCCAGGCCCTGCCTAGCCTGGAGCAACTGCGGCGGCACGGCGTGGACCCGGCCCGCATCGTCTTCGAGATCACCGAGCTGGACGGTGACAGCCGGCAACTGTCGCAGGTGGTCGAGCGCTATCGCCGGGCCGGTGCGCGCATCGCCATCGACGACTTCGGTGCCGGCTACTCGCAACTCGATCGCGTACTGGCCCTGCAGCCGGATATTCTCAAGCTCGACATGCGTCTGTTCCAGGCCGCGGCCCGTGGCGGCCCCAGCAGCGAGGTGGTCAAGGCGCTCGCGCAGATGGCGGAAAAGACCGGCTGCTGGATCATTGCCGAGGGTGTCGAAACCGAGGAAGAGCTGAATTTCGCCCTGGAATGCGGTTCGCGCTATGTCCAGGGTTATCTGTTCGCCAGGGCCGAACAGGCGTTTTTTCCCAGTGACGCCTTCGTCCGGCAATTCGCCGAACTGCGCGAACGCTATGTGCAGCGCAAGCTCGCCGAACGGGCGCAATTGATGAAGCTGCGCCAGCAACTGGGCGAACTGATGGGCATTCTCCAGGCCTGGGCCCAGGCGCAGGCCCCCCTCAGCCAATTGCCACGGCTGGACAGCTACCCCTGGCTGCTGCGTTTCTATCAATGCGACCGCCACGGCACACAGCTCACGCCGAACCTGGAATGGCGCAACCAGGCCTGGCAGGCCGACAACAGCTACGTGGGCCACAACTGGTCATGGCGCCCGTACTTCTACCACCTGCTCTCCGAGGGCTGGGATGGCCGGCGCCTGACCCTGTCCGGCACCTACCGCGACGCCACCACCAACCAGTACTGCCTGACCGCCGGACAATTCTTCGACGATGGCCGGCGCCTGCTGCTCATCGATATCGATGCCGCCATCCTCTGACTCGCTCGAACCGGGCGCACAGGCCACCAGGTTTTGCCTGCGCCTCGCCAGTTTTTGCTTGCAGGCGCGCCAGCTAACCGGGAAGCTGGCGGTTCGATCATTCGACGGAGGGAACCCGCCTTGGACTGGCAAACCCTGCTTAACCGCGAACGCCTGGGCAAGCCCCTGTACAGCCCGCAAGAGCTGGGCCGCAGCCCGTTCCACAAGGACCACGACCGTATCATCTTCTCCGGAGCGTTCCGCCGCCTGGGCCGCAAGACCCAGGTCCATCCGGTGTCGAGCAACGATCATATCCACACCCGCCTGACCCACTCGCTGGAAGTCAGTTGCGTCGGCCGCTCGCTGGGCATGCGGGTCGGCGAAACCCTGCGCGGCGCCCTGCCCGACTGGTGCGAACCGAGCGACCTGGGGATGGTCGTGCAATCGGCCTGCCTGGCCCATGACATCGGCAATCCGCCTTTCGGCCATTCCGGCGAAGATGCGATCCGCCACTGGTTCCAGCAGGCCGCCGGGCGTGGCTGGCTGGACGGCATGAGCGTGGCCGAGCGGGCCGACTTCCTCAACTTCGAGGGCAATGCCCAGGGTTTCCGGGTCCTGACACAACTTGAATACCACCAGTTCGATGGCGGCACCCGGCTGACCTACGCCACGCTCGGTACCTACCTCAAGTACCCCTGGAGCGCCCGTCACGCTGATTCGCTGGGCTACAAGAAGCACAAGTTCGGCTGCTACCAGAGCGAGTTGCCGATTCTCGAGCAGATCGCCCACAAGCTCGGCCTGCCGCAACTGGAGGAACAGCGCTGGGCCCGGCACCCGCTGGTGTACCTGATGGAGGCTGCCGACGACATCTGCTACGCCCTGATCGACCTGGAAGACGGGCTTGAGATGGACCTGCTCGACTATGAACAGGTCGAAGCGCTGCTGCTGGGCCTGGTCGGTGACGATCTGCCGGAAACCTATCGACTGCTGGGCCCCCAGGACTCGCGCCGCCGCAAACTGGCGATTCTGCGCGGCAAGGCCATCGAACATCTGACCAATGCCGCCGCCAGGGCTTTCGTCGAGCAGCAGGACGCCCTGCTGGCGGGAACCCTGTCGGGCGACCTGGTCGAACACATGCACGGTCCGGCCAAGCGTTGCGTGCTCAACGCCAAGGACATCGCCCGCCGGAAGATCTTCCAGGACAAACGCAAGACGCTGCACGAAATCGGCGCCTACACCACCCTGGAAATTCTCCTGAATGCCTTCTGCGGTGCCGCCCTGGAGCAGCACGGCGGGCGTACGCCATCGTTCAAGAACCGACGGATCCTCGATCTGCTCGGCAACAGCGCCCCCAACCCCGACTGGCCGCTGCACGCCTCGTTCCTGCGCATGATCGATTTCATCGCCGGCATGACCGACAGCTATGCCAGTGAAATGGCCCGGGAAATGACCGGACGCTCCAGCCCCCAGTGACCGTACCCCGCCCACCTTCGGCAAGGCTGCAGCAGCCCTTGTCGAAGGTGGGCAACCCGCAAATCGTGCAGAGGAAGCCTACATTGGCCACAGAATCCGCCGATGGAGCTTTCGCTCGACCCACTGAAATAATCCATTACCCTCTTAGTCTGCCGCCTGGACTCAATCCATCCCCTCGCTCAACAGGCCCTTCTTCAGGATCGACACCCCACCGCCTGCACCTGAGGCCTCGTTCGAAACAGGTAGCCCGCCTGGAAAATCACATGTCCAAAGAAAATCTGCGCGTATTGCTGGTGGAGGATCATCCCTTTCAACTGGTCGCTACACAGAGCCTGCTCAACAGCTATGGTTTCCACCACCTCACTCCGACCGCCAACGCAACCGAAGCCCTGAGGGCGATGGAAGCCGTGCCGACGCCCTTCGACCTGATGCTCTGCGACCAGTGCCTGCCCGATATACCGGGACTCGAACTGATCCACACCGCCAACCAGCGCGGCAAGATCAGGCAGGCGATCCTGCTCAGCAGCCTCAGCCTCGAAGAACTGCGGGCCCTCAACCAGAGCGCCTTGCTCCGCCATCTTCCCCTGCTGGGCTGCCTGAGCAAGCCGCTCAACGGCGTGGCGCTGAAAAGCATATTGGGTTCAAGCGACGTCCTGTAGAAATGCGGCATCCCCCCTTCAGAGCAATGCCCTGGCGATTGTCATTAATATCGCGTTGGCCAGCCGATGGAACTACAGAATTAAGCTTGTCGATTCGCAGGAATTATCCGAAACAATATTAAACATCCCCAAACAACCCAGCCCCTTTAATAACAAAAAATTATAAAAGCAGGAAATACTCCCTTCCATGTATCCTCAGAATGTAAGTCAACAGCTCAATTAAGGTAGGAATATTCCTATACAGCTTCTGTAGGCATCTCTATTCATGCGGCCCGGGAGACAAGTGAGCTAATGTGCGCGCTTTCTACGCAGCTCCCATGGGACTTATTATGAATTCGGTTTTTATCGTCGACGACCACCCCGTTGTCCGTCTTGCCATTCGGATATTGCTGGAACAGGAAGATTGTTATGAAATAGTCGGTGAAACGGATAATGGCGTGGATGCCATGCAGATGGTCCGCGAGTGCATGCCGGACCTGGTCATTCTCGACGTCAGCATCCCCAAGCTGGACGGCCTGGAAGTGCTGGCCCGCCTGGACGGAATGAACCTGTCGCTGAAAACCCTGGTATTGACCGGGCAATCTCCCTCGCTGTTCGCCATTCGTTGCATGCAATCGGGCGCCGCAGGATATGTTTGCAAGACCGAAGATCTGGGCGAACTGATGAGTGCGGTGAAAGCAGTATTATCCGGCTACAATTACTTCCCCAGTCAGGCATTGATCAGCGGCCGAAAAGATGAAGTGATCAATCCGGAAATGGAACTCTTCAAACTGGTCAACGACCGGGAACTGATGGTATTGCAACTGTTCGCCCAGGGCAGGACAAACAAGGAAATCGCCAAGGGCATGTTCCTCAGCAACAAGACCGTCAGCACTTACAAGAAACGCCTGATGCAGAAACTGAAAGCCAAGACCCTCGTCGAACTGATCGAAATGGCCAAACGCAACGCGGTAGTGTGAGAAGACGGATGCCCACGCGCTTGAAGGATTATCTGACAATCATCACGGGAATGCTCCTGTGTCTGTCAGCGCATGCAACACCCGGCGATGTGACCCACTTCGCCCTGCTCAGCCGTTCGAATGCCGGACACATGGAGGTGCGGCTCGACAAGGAACAGCGCCGCTGGATACAGGACAGGCGCGTGCTGATACTGGGCACTTCCTCCCCCGACTATCCACCGTTCGACATCACCGCCAGCGGGCGTGACTACGAAGGCATCACGGCGGACTACGCGGGGATTCTTTCCGGCGTGCTTGGCCTGCCGGTCAAGGTGCGCAGCTTCGCCAACCGGGAGGAAGCCATCCAGGCCCTCGAGAACGGGCAGATCGACCTGCTGGGCAGCGCCAACGGCTTCGAGGCCGTCAACAAGAACATCGCGCTGTCGGTTCCCTATGCGGTCGACCAGCCGGTGCTGGTCACCCGCGAGGGCGAAACCCGCTCGCTCACCGACGGTCTGGCCGGCATGCGCCTGAGCATGGTCTATCACTACCTGCCACTGGAGGAGATAAAGACGCAGTATCCCGAGGCGATCATCCAGTTCTATCCCTCCTACCTCAATGCCATCAACGCCGTCGCCTTCGACCAGGCCGATGTGTTCCTGGGCGACACCATCTCGACCCACTTCCTGATCAACAAGGGCTACCTGCGCAACGTGAAAATGGCCAATTTCGGCAAGCATGAAGCCTACGGTTTCAGTTTTGCCGTGCGTGGCGACGAGCCGTTGCTGCTGGGTATCGTCAACAGCATCCTCAAGGCCATCCCCACCGGAGAGCGCGAAAGCATCGCGCAACGCTGGAGTGCCGGCAGCGATATCCTGCTCACCGATCACAAGCTGCAGCTGAGCCCTCGCGAAGAGCAATGGCTCAAGGCCAACCCGCTGGTCCGCGTGGTGGTCAACGAAGCCCTGGCACCGATCACCTTCTTCGATGCCGATGGCAACTTCCGCGGGGTGACAGCCGACCTGCTGGAACTGATCCGCCTGCGCACCGGACTACGCTTCGCCATCCAGCGATCGCGCAGCGTGGATGACATGATCGGCCGAATCGGCAGCGGCAAGGCCGATGTGATCGCGGCCATCAGCCCGACCAACGCTCGGGAGGAACAGCTGCATTTCAGCCGCCCCTACATGGAGAACTCCTTCGTCCTGCTGACCGCGAAAGGCAAGGACAGCCCGATCAATCTCGAGCAGATGGAAAACAAGCGCCTGGCCATCACTCGCGGCAACACGCTGATCGACTACCTGCGCCGCGAATTTCCGGGCATCCGCCTGGTGGAAACCGACGATGGCCTCAAGGCGGCGGAACTGCTCGCCCAAGGCCAGGTCGAGGGCGCGGTCGGATCGCTGGTGATCGCCAACTACCTGATCGCCTCGCAGGTATTCGACGACCGGCTGCAGATCAGCGCCACCATCGGCACCCAGCAGGCGGTCTTCGCCCTGGCCACCGCCCGCGGCGCGACCGAACTCGCCTCGATCCTCGACAAGGCCCTGCTGAGCATCGCCCCGGACGAGCTGGGCATCGTCAACAGTCGCTGGCGCGGCTACACGCCAGCCTCCGACAGCTACTGGCGCAACTATCACCGCCTGATCATCCAGATCATCGTCGGCGCCAGCGTGCTGTTGCTGCTGTCGTTGACCTGGAATGCCTACATGCGCCGGCAGATCCGACAGCGCCAGTTGGCGGAGCGGGCCCTGAGCGACCAGTTCGAATTCATGCGGGCCCTGGTCAACGGTACCCCGCACCCGATCTACGTGCGCGACCGCCAGGGCCTGCTGCAGACCTGCAACGACAGCTACCTGGAGGCCTTCTCGGCGAAGCTGGAGGACCTGGTCGGCAAAAGCGCACTGGAAGGTGCACGGGCCCTCGGCAACGAACAGGAGGCCAGCGAGTACCAGGCCGACTACCTGCGGGTCATCGAAAACGGCACGGCCCTGATCTGCGATCGAACGCTGCATATCAGGGGCCGCGAGCTGACCATCTACCACTGGATCCTGCCCTACCGGAACTCGCTGGGTGAGGTGCAAGGTATCATCGGCGGCTGGATCGACGTCAGCGAACGACGCCAGTTGCTCGAGGATCTGCGCCGGGCCAAGGAACAGGCCGATGACGCCAACCGGGCCAAGAGCACCTTCCTGGCGACCATGAGCCATGAGATCCGCACCCCGATGAACGCCGTGATCGGCATGCTGGAACTGACCCTCAAGCGTGCCGACCAGGGGCATCTGGATCGCCCGGCCATCGAGGTCGCGTACAACTCGGCCAAGGACCTGCTGGAACTGATCGGCGATATCCTCGACATCGCCCGCATCGAATCCGGCCGCCTCGGCCTGTCCCCGGAACGGGTCAACCTGGAGGCGTTGGTGGAATCGGTCGTGCGCGTCTTCGAGGGCCTGGCACGTCAGAAAAGCCTGAGTCTGGCGATGACGACAACGGCGCGGGAACAGTCCTGCGATGTGCTGGTCGACCCGCTGCGCTTCAAGCAGATCCTGTCCAACCTGGTCAGCAACGCCATCAAGTTCACCGAGCAGGGCCGGATCAGCATCGACCTGGCGATCCGGCCCACCGAAGTGGCGCAGCGGGTAGCCGTGCGAATCCGGGTCGAAGACAGCGGCATCGGGATCAGCCAGGCCGACCAGGAACGCCTGTTCCAGCCCTTCGCCCAGGCCGACAACTCCGGCCAGCTGGCCCGCGGCGGCGCCGGGCTGGGGCTGGTGATCTGCCGCAGCCTCTGCGAAATGATGGGCGGCACGCTGACCCTGGCCAGTGTTCCCGGCCAAGGCACCCAGGTGACCGTGTCCCTCGAACTGGACAGCCTGGAGCCGTTGCAGGGGCCGATCGAGCACGAGGCGGAACTCCCCTCGGCCCGACATGAACTGAACGTGCTGGTGGTCGACGACCATCCCGCCAACCGCCTGCTGATGTGCCAGCAACTGGGTTACCTGGGCCATCGCTACAGCACCGCGCAGAATGGTGCCGCCGGCCTGCAGATATGGAAGGACGGGCACTTCGACCTGGTGATCGTCGACTGCAACATGCCGGTCATGAACGGTTATGACCTCGCCCGCCAGTTGCGCGACCATGAAACGGCGCTGGCGCGCCCGCGCTGCACGGTGTTGGGGTTCACCGCCAATGCCCAGCCGGAAGAACGCAGCCGTTGCCTGCAGGCCGGAATGGACGACTGCCTGTTCAAGCCGATCAGCCTGACCGCGCTGAGCAGGAAACTGGCCGACCTGCGCGCCCTGCCCTTCAACCCACCGTTCAGTCTGGAGGGCCTGAACGCCCTGACTGGCGGCGAGCCGCAACTGGTGCGCCGGCTGCTGGACGAGCTGCTCAGCAGTTGCCAGGCCGACCGGCGGGAACTGCAGTCACTGCCACTGGGGCGCGGCATGACCGCCTTCATCGAGCTGGCGCACAAGATCAAGGGCGCGGCCCGCATCATTCAGGCCACCACACTGGTCGAACAGTGCGAAAGCCTGGAAGCCGCCGGCGAACACAACGCCGCGGCGAACACGATCGAAAGTGCCCGCGAGGCAATCGTCCGGACCTTGACGATACTGGAGGAGGCGCTACGCAGGCACCTTGGCGAACTGGATGAAAAAAAATCCGCGCAGGATGATGCCTCCCAACAGACAAATCCCCCCGAAATGGAGTAAAACAGCCTGGGCTGGGCATTGACCTGCACAGCCCCTCCTCAGGCAGGGCCATACGGAAATGCGAGCGCCAGCCTGTTCGGCGAACCATTGACTACCCTGGACACTGAGCAGTGCGCCGCATCACCAAGGAGATAGCTGCGATGCCCAGTTCGACGCCCGTCCACAAGCGCCGGTTTCCGCTGCACATCCACATCAGCATCCTCTTCACCTTCCTGCTGTTGCTGACCGGCACCCTGCTGGGAATCTTCAACTACCAGCACACCACCCGCATCATCCTCTCCAGCAGTGAAAAACTCTTCGGCAAGATCCAGGACGACGTCCAGCTGGACCTGCAGCACACCTACCAGCCGATTCGCCACCTGCTGAGCCTGCTGGCCATCGATTCCTGCAACTCGGCAACCACCCTGGAGGAGCGCCTGACCCTGCTCCGGCCCTTTACCCAGGCGCTCAACGACAACCCCAACCTCGCCTCGCTGTACCTGGGCTACACCGACGGCGACTTTTTCATGGTCCGGCCGCTGCGCGACCCGGCACTGCGGGCCTACGTCAAGGGGCCGGAGAATGCGGCCTTCCAGGTCTGGAGCATCGAACGCAATGACGGCAAGGGCAGCCTGCAGTCGCAATCGCTGTTCTACGATGCCAACCTGGCCCTGATCAGCCGCCAGGAAAATTCCGAGGAAATCTACGATCCCCGCAGCCGCGCCTGGTTCGAAACCGCCCTGAGCGGCATTGGCCAGATCACCACCGAACCCTATGTATTCTTCTCGACCCACAACATCGGTACCACCCTGGCCCGACGCAGCTCCGCGACGGTAGTGCTGGCCGCCGACCTGACCCTGGAGGACCTGTCGGCCACCCTGGGCAAACACAAGGTCACCCCCGATACCGAGATCGTCCTGTTCGACGACCGGGGCAATACGGTGGCCTATCCCGACTACGGCAAGCTGACCGCCCTGGGCGGCGATCGGCTGACGCCAGTGCGCGACCTGAGCCCGGCGCTGCGACAGTTCATGGACCCGGCCAACCCGCCCGGCCGCCACATGCGCACTCGCGAGCGGCAATGGATCGTCGCCCGCAGCAATCTCGCCGAAGGTGGCCCGACCGGGCTGCACCTGGCCCTGCTGGTGCCGGAGGAGCAGTTGCTGGCCGATGCCTATCGGCTACGCTGGCAAGGCGCGCTGCTGACCCTGGCGACGCTGCTGCTGTGCCTGCCGCTGGGCTGGCTGACTTCCAGGATCCTGGTCAAGCCGCTGCATGCGCTGGTGCGCGAAGCCGATGCGATCCGCAGCTTCAACTTCAACTACCCGGCCACCCCGAACTCGCCGGTGCTGGAAGTCGATCAGTTGACCGTATCGATGAGCCGTATGAAGGGCACCCTGGCCAGCTTCTTCGAGATATCCGCCAGCCTGTCGGCGGAAACCCGCTTCGAGCAACTGCTGCAACTGGTGCTCAACGAAACGATCAAGATCGGCCAGGCGCGGGCGGGCCTGCTCTATCTGGTCAACGGCGAAAACCGGCGACTGGAACCCCAGGCCCTGATCATCGACGGTGTCCAGCACGCCCCACAGCCGTTCGACATCCGCAGCGACGCCGCCACCGACACTCGGCGACCAGACTGGCTGAGCCAGCTCGACAGCCACGACAGCACGGTCAGTACCCTCGGTTTCGAGCAGGCCGACGACCTGCAGAAGCTGATGATCGCCCTGGAGACCCCGCGAATTCACCTGATCGGCATCCGCCTGCACAACCGCCACGGTGAAACCGTCGGAGTCCTCGCTCTGCTCCTGCCCGACAGCGGCACCGAAGCCGACCTGGAAAACCTCAAGCCCGACCGTATCGCCTTCATCAGCGCGGTGTCCGGTACGGCAGCGGCGTGCATCGAGAGTCAGCATCTGCAGGTCAGGCAGAAACAACTGCTCGATGCGTTCATCCAACTGCTGGCAGGCGCCATCGACGCCAAGAGCCCCTATACCGGCGGCCATTGCCAGCGCGTCCCGGTCCTCACCCAGATGCTGGCCAGGGCCGCGGCGGCCAGCGAGCAGCCGGCATTTCGTGACTACAACCCCTCGGAGGATGAGTGGGAGGCCCTGCATGTGGCGGCCTGGCTGCATGACTGCGGCAAGGTCACGACACCAGAGTATGTGGTCGACAAGGCGACCAAACTGGAGACCCTCCACGATCGCATCCACGAAATACGTACCCGTTTCGAGGTGCTCAAGCGCGATGCCTGGGTCGACTATTGGCAGGCCCGCGCAACGACCACCGCCGAGGAGCAGGCGCTCGCCGCCGCGCGGGACGCCCGCCTGAACGCACTGGACGACGATTTCGCCTTTGTCGCCCAGTGCAACCTGGGCAGCGAGGCCATGGCCGAAGCCGACCTGGAACGGCTGCGCAAGATCGCCCAGCGCACCTGGAGCCGAACCCTGGATGATCGTCTCGGTGTGTCCTGGGAAGAGAACCGGCGCCAGGAACGCACCCCGGCACCGGCCCTGCCCGTCACCGAGCACCTGCTGGCGGACAAACCCGAGCACCTGTTCGAGCGCAGCGACAGCGAACGGATGCCCGAGGACAACCCATGGGGCTTCCAGCTCGACGTGCCGGCCTACAAGTTCAACCGCGGCGAGTTGTACAACCTGGGCATCACCCGCGGCACCCTGACCCGTGAGGAGCGCTACATCATCAACGACCACATGGTGCAGACCATCATCATGCTCAGCCGCCTGCCCTTCCCCGGCCATCTGTCGATGGTTGCGGAAATCGCCGGTGGTCATCACGAAAAGATGGACGGCAGCGGTTACCCGAAACGCCTGAAACGCGAGCAGATGAGCCTGCCGGCACGGATGATGGCTATCGCCGATATCTTCGAGGCACTCACCGCCGCCGACCGCCCCTACAAGAAGGCCAAGTCGCTGAGCGAGGCGCTGAACATCATGGCCGCGATGTGCCGCGATGCCCACATCGATCAGCAACTGTTCGAGCTGTTCATACAGGAGGAGATCTACCTGCACTACGCCAACAGCTATCTGCAGCCCCAGCAGATCGATGCGATCGACGTGCCGGGGCTGCTGGCCAAGGCCGGCCTGAAGGTGTGAAACCGTATCAGCAGTCGGTCAGGCGCAGGAAGATCGCCGCCAATTGCTCGATACCCGCCTGGTCCTCCACGGTAAAGCGGGCCAGGCGAGGGCTGTCGAGATCGAGCACGCCGATCAGCAGGCCCTCCTTGACCAGCGGCACCACCAGCTCGCTGTTCGAGGCGCTGTCACAGGCGATGTGCCCGGGGAACGCATGCACGTCCTCGACCCGCTGGGTCTGCAGGCTGGCCGCCGCCGCGCCACAGACGCCACGTCCGAACGGAATACGGACACAGGCGATCTGCCCCTGGAACGGACCGAGCACCAGCTCGCCGTTGCGGTTGAGATAGAAACCGGCCCAGTTCAGGTCCTCGATCTGGTTGAACAGAAACGCCGAGAACTGCGCCGAGTTGGCGATGAAATCGCGCTCGTCCGCCAGCAGCGCCTCCAACTGCGCACAGAGCAGCCCATAGCCGTCCAACCCTGCGCCCGCCTTTTGCAAATCAATCATGGTGCCTGCTCCAACAACTTCAATCCAACCCAATACCGCGCAAACTGGTAGGCGCAGCGACCATTGCGGTTGCCCCGCCCGGTGGCCCAGCGTACCGCCTGGACATCCAGTTCGTCATCGCGCTGCCACGCAAGGCCGGCCTTGCGCGCCAACTCGCCGATCCAGTGCTCGACCACGCTGAGGTAGTGCTCCTGGGTGAACGGATAGAACGACAGCCACAGGCCGAACCGATCGGAGAGGGCAATCTTGTCCTCCACCGCCTCGCTGGGGTGCAGCTCGCCATCGACACGTTTCCAGTTCTCGTTGTCGCTCTCCTTCTCCGGGACCAGGTGCCGACGGTTCGACGTGGCGTACAGCAACACGTTGTCCGGCGCCTGCTCCAGCGAACCGTCAAGCACACTCTTGAGCACCCGGTAGTCACCTTCGCCGGACTCGAATGACAGGTCGTCGCAGAACAGCACGAAACGCTGCGGCAACTTCGTCAGTTGCTCCACCACCCGCGGCAGATCCGCCAGATGATCGCGCTCGATCTCGATCAGGCGCAGGCCGGCCCCGGCATGTTCGGCCAACAGTGCCCGCACCAGCGACGACTTGCCAGTGCCACGCGATCCCCAGAGCAGGGCGTGGTTGGCCGGCAGGCCGTCGATGAACTGCCGGGTATTGCGGGCCAGTTGTTCACGCTGCTTGTCGACGCCGATCAGGTCGGACAGGCGCATGTCCAGGCTGACCTCCAGCGGCAACAGAAACCCCGTGCGACCTTCGCGCTGCCAGCGGGCCGCCAGGCAGCGATCCCAGTCGATCACCTGGCGGGTGGCGGGCAACAGCGGTTCCAGACGGGAAAGGAACGCGTCGGCGCGCTCCAGAAAGGCATTCAATCGAGCATCCACGACTTTTCCTCGGGCAAGTTCACACTCATGATGTCGCGTCGGCGCCACCGGGCGCCTGAAAATCAAGCAGGCTGTTTCGGCAAGCGCCCGATCAGGGCGCCACCAGTTGTCTGCCGGTGCTATCGAAGGATCAGCTATGCTTGCCCGGCGAAGGGAAACGAATGTGGTACATCATCCCATGGATATAAAATTCACCCAGCGCTTGTCCTACAAGCAAGCCCGATTGACCGTGATAGTCGGGTTCATTCTGGGGACGCTGCTCAGCCTGCTGCAGATCGGTCTCGATTATGCCAGCGAAAACGCCTCCATCAATCGTGAAATCCTTTCGCTGCTGGAAATCAGCCACAATCCCGCCTCGCGGATCGCCTACAACATCGATGCCGAATTGGCCCAGGAGCTGGCGCTGGGGCTGCTGCACTCGCCGGCGGTGCTGCGGGCAAAACTGACCGACAACAACAACGTGATCCTGGCCAGCGTCGAACGGCCCCGCCAGGATGGCCGCTACCGGACGATCAGCGACTTTCTCTTCGGCGCCGACCGGCAATTCGAGGACCGCCTGTTTCTCGGTCACCTGCCGAAGGAATCCCTGGGTGTCCTGCATCTGGATGTCGACACCTATACCTTCGGCATCCGCTTCCTGAAGCGCGCCGAAATCACCCTGCTCAACGGTTTGGTCCACGGTCTGATCCTGACCGGCATCCTCCTGACACTGTTCTACATGATGCTGACCAAACCCCTGGTCAAGGTCATCCATGCACTGGCCAGCACCCAGCCGGGAACCCCAGGGCAAGCGCGGCTGGAATTTCCACCCGGCCATGAAAAGGACGAGATCGGCGTGCTGGTCAAGGTCGCCAACCAGCAGTTCGACACCATGGCCACCGAAATCCAGCAGCGCCGCAACGCCGAAAACCGCCTGACCGACTACCTCGGGCAACTGGAAAACATCGTCTCGGCCCGGACCACCGAACTCAAGGCGATCAACGCCCGCCTGAGCCAATCCAACCAGGAACTGGAAGCTGCCCGCAGCACGGCGCTGAACATGGCCCAGGCACGCTCGGCATTCCTCGCCAACATGAGCCATGAAATCCGCACGCCGCTGAACGGCCTGCTCGGCATGATCGCCCTGTCGCTCGACAGTTCGCTCAATGCCGAGCAACGCCAGCAGTTGTCGATTGCCCACGACTCGGGAAAAGTCCTGGTGGAGCTGCTCAACGATATCCTCGACCTGTCGAAGTTCGACGCCGGGCAACTGGAGCTTGAGCGGATCCCCTTCGACCTCGGCGCGCTGATCGAGGACACCGCCAACCTGCTCTCGCAAAATGCCGCGCCGAGCGTCGAGCTGACCTGCCTGATCGAGCCGCAGTTCCCCGCCCTGGTACTGGGCGACCCGACCCGCGTACGGCAGATCGTCAGCAACCTGCTGTCCAATGCGCTGAAATTCACCCGTTTCGGCCGCGTCGACGTACGCCTGACGACCCGCGATGACGGCGTGCGGATCGAGGTCTGCGACACTGGCATCGGCATCGCCCAGGAAGCCCAGGCGAAGATCTTCCAGCCATTCACCCAGGCCGGCGCCGGCATCACCCGCCAGTATGGTGGTACCGGGCTGGGCCTGGCCCTGACCTACAACCTCTGCGAAGCGATGAAGGGACGCCTGACCATCAGTTCCGAGGTCGGCTTCGGCAGCCAGTTCTGCGCCGAACTGCCGCTACCCTGCCACACCCCCGCCGCCGCGCCGAAACCGCTCAAGGGCCGGATCATCGCGGTCAGTTCCTCGGGCAGCGGCCTGAGCGAACTGCTCGGCAGCCACCTGCCGGCCTGGGGCCTGCAATACAAGCGCTACGGGCTCGACGACAGCCTGGCCGGCTTGCAGATCGACCTGCTGATCACCGACTGCCCGGAATGCCTGTTCGGCCTGCGACCGGCCATCACCGCACCGATCCTGCTGGTGACCGCCTATGGCAACTTCATGCCCAACGAGGAGGTCAGCGCCCTGGCCCCCCTGCAGCAACAGGCACGCCCCCTGGCCCGCAATGCGCTGTACCAGATACTGCAGCGCACCCTGCATGTGGATAACCCCGAGGACCGGTCGGTCCAGGCCAAGGACAATCCACCTCAGCGGCGCGGCCGGATCCTGCTGGTCGAGGACAACCCGGTCAACCAGTTGGTCGCCAAGGGCATGCTCGGCAAGCTGGGGTGCGAGGTGACCGTGGCGGCCCACGGTGGCGAGGCGCTGAGCCAACTGGAGCAGCAGGATTTCGACATGGTGCTGATGGATTGCAACATGCCGGTCATGGATGGCTACGAGGCCAGTCGGCAGATCCGTCGCAGCGGACGCTGGCCGAACCTGCCGATCGTGGCCTTGACCGCCAACGCCATGCCCGAAGAACGCGAGCGCTGCCGGGCGGCGGGCATGAGCGACTACCTGGCCAAGCCGTTCCGCCGCGAGGAGCTGATGGCGTTACTCGAACTCTGGGTCACGTCGCGGATCACCTGACGTACGCCAGCAACTGATCCAGACCGTCGCGCAGCTCATCGAGCCGGGCCAGGTCGATCCCGCTGTCACAGAGCAGTTTCGCCTTGAGCGGCGCAACCTGCTCGCGCAGGGCCCGGCCGGCCGCGCTCAGGCTCAGGTGCACCTCGCGCTCGTCATCGGGCGAGCGCCGACGCTGCACCAGCTCCATCTGCTCCAGGCGCTTGAGCAGCGGCGTCAAGGTCCCCGAGTCGAGCAGCAACCGCTCGCCCAGTGCCTTGACCGTGGGCTGCTGCGGCGCATGGTCGTGCCACTCCCACAGCACCAGCATCGCCAGATACTGTGGATAAGTCAGCCCCAACCGGTCGAGCATCGGCTTGTAGCCCCGGATGACCGCCCGTGAGGCCGCATAGAGCTTGAAGCACAACTGGCGGTCGAGCCGCAGCGAATCGCTGGGCAGGTCATTCATGTTCGAGCAGGTCCTCAATCTCGCGGACCATGTCATCGGGCTTGGTCAACGGGGCGAAACGCTTGACCACCTTGCCATCCCGGCTGATCAGGAACTTGGTGAAGTTCCACTTGATGCGCTCGGAGCCCAGCAGTCCGGGTGCGTCCTTCTTCAACTGTACGAACAGCGGGTGGGCCCCGGCGCCATTGACCTCGATCTTCTTGAACAGCGGGAAGCTGACGCCATAGTTCAGCTCGCAGAATTCGGAAATCGCCGCTTCGTTGCCCGGTTCCTGCTTGCCGAACTGGTTGCAGGGAAAACCGAGGATCACCAGGCCCTGGTCCTTATAGTGCTGCCAGAGCGCTTCGAGCCCCTTGTACTGCGGGGTGAAACCGCATTTGCTGGCGGTATTGACCACCAGCAGGGCCTTGCCGGCGAAATCGGCGAGGGTCTTCTGTTCGCCCTTGATAGTGGTGCACGGGATGTTCAGCAGGTTTGCGCTCATGACGGTTCCTCCATTGAATGCCAATCAAAATAGTAAACAATTGAATTGCACACAATTCAATTTACGAAATTTATGTGCGGCCATACTGTTCCCGCATGACACTGGATCTAAGGCAACGCCCCAACCCATGGGAACGGCATCTGACCTGTAGGAGCAAGGCTTGCCTGCGAAGCTTTTGGCGACCGAAACGCCTCCCTTTCGCAGGCAAGCCTTGCTTGTACGGGTCAGGTGTTGCATCCACGAGGTTCAGCGTTCCCCATCAAGGCTCGGGGCGGCCCTCGCCTTCAGCCCTGAACCCGCGGCACCAGATCCAGACACACCGAGTTGATGCAGTAACGCAGGCCGGTCGGCGGCGGCCCATCGGGGAACACATGCCCCAGATGCGCATCGCAACGCGCACAGACCACTTCGGTCCGGATCATGCCGTGACTGGTGTCGCGGATCTCGATCATCGCACTGTCGGCGATCGGCTCC
>NZ_AQOH01000282.1 GCF_000364705.1 Pseudomonas fuscovaginae SE-1
ACCGGAGTCAAACTTGGCCTTCGAGTCGAACAGCGGCTCATTGCAGCAGACGCAATGATAGACACCATCGGTCTTGGTGCCATTGTATTTCCCCGAAAACGGCCGCTCCGTGCCTTTCAGGCGGCAGACGTTGTACTGCTCCGGATCGAGCATGGCGCGCCATTCGTCCAGGGTTTTCGCAAGCTTTTCCATCATTGCACCTCGGCGGCGGATAAAACCCCGAACTGTACCTTTTCCACGGATCGGGTGGCACGTATGATTGCGCCTCGTTGAACGCCAGTCTGGCACCCACTTGAACCGCATTCAAATCGGATTTTCCGCAGCGGCGGCAAGGGGCCACGGGACGCGCCGCAGACGCAGTATTGCCACAGCGACCCCGGCGGGTCGTCTGGATCGTCCATTTTCGGGATCACATCACCATGCAGGTCAGCAAATCGAACAAGCTCGCCAACGTCTGCTATGACATTCGCGGCCCGGTGCTCAAGCACGCCAAACGCCTGGAAGAGGAAGGCCATCGCATCCTCAAGCTGAACATCGGCAACCCGGCGCCCTTTGGTTTCGAAGCACCGGATGAAATCCTCCAGGACGTGATCCGCAACCTGCCGACCGCCCAGGGCTACAGCGATTCCAAGGGCCTGTTCAGCGCACGCAAGGCGGTGATGCAGTACTACCAGCAGAAACAGGTAGAAGGTGTCGGTATCGAGGACATCTACCTGGGCAACGGCGTTTCCGAGCTGATCGTGATGTCGATGCAGGCCCTGCTCAACAATGGCGACGAAGTGCTGGTCCCGGCACCGGACTATCCGCTGTGGACCGCCGCGGTGAGCCTGTCCGGCGGCAAGGCGGTGCACTACCTGTGCGACGAGCAGGCCAACTGGTGGCCTGACCTGGCCGACATCAAGGCCAAGATCACCCCGAACACCAGGGCCATGGTGATCATCAACCCGAACAACCCGACCGGCGCGGTGTATTCGAAGGAAGTCCTGCTGGGCATGCTCGAACTGGCCCGCCAGCACAACCTCGTGGTGTTTTCCGACGAGATCTATGACAAGATCCTCTACGACGACGCCGTGCACGTCTGCACCGCCTCGCTGGCACCGGACCTGCTGTGCCTGACCTTCAACGGTCTGTCCAAGTCCTACCGGGTCGCCGGCTTCCGTTCCGGCTGGATCGCCATCTCCGGTCCCAAGCACAATGCCCAGAGCTATATCGAAGGCCTCGATATCCTGGCCAACATGCGCCTGTGCGCCAACGTGCCGAGCCAGCACGCGATCCAGACCGCCCTCGGCGGCTACCAGAGCATCAACGATCTGGTGCTGCCACCCGGTCGCCTGCTGGAGCAGCGCAACCGCACCTGGGAACTGCTCAATGACATTCCCGGCGTCAGCTGCGTCAAGCCCATGGGCGCACTGTATGCCTTCCCGCGGATCGACCCGAAGGTCTGCCCGATCCACAACGACGAAAAATTCGTCCTGGACCTGCTGCTCTCGGAAAAACTGCTGGTGGTGCAAGGCACGGCCTTCAACTGGCCATGGCCGGATCACTTCCGTGTCGTCACCCTGCCGCGGGTCGACGACCTGGAGCAGGCCATCGGCCGCATCGGCCACTTCCTGAAATCCTATCGCCAGTAATATCCTACAACCCATGGCGACTCCCGACAGGGAGTCGCCATGCGGCCCCTCTCTCATCAGCTGTTTTTTGTATGTACGTACGTCATTTGCCGAACTGTACCGTGCAACGCTGTCAAAGGCTCTGCACTGCAGTTTCCGGGGGTTCTGGGCGGCTGCCTGAAGAAAAAGGTCGATCTTTGCGATTCGGAAATGGCCGGCAGGATTCTACAATCGGGCTGTAGGACACAGTTTGAAATAGTCACCCGGTTGAATAGGCGGTAGCGGCACCTTATATACCCCGCATAAAGCGACATCTTTAGATGAGGAGATACTTTCAACCATGATGCGCATCCTGCTGTTCTTGGCTACCAACCTGGCGGTCGTGCTGATTGCCAGCATCACCCTGAGCCTTTTCGGCTTCAACGGGTTCATGGCGGCCAATGGGGTTGATCTCAACCTCAATCAGCTGCTGATCTTCTGTGCGGTCTTTGGTTTTGCCGGTTCGCTGTTCTCGCTGTTCATATCCAAATGGATGGCGAAGATGAGCACCAGTACCCAGATCATTACCCAGCCACGCACCCGCCACGAGCAATGGCTGCTGCAAACCGTCGAGCAACTGTCCCGCGAAGCCGGGATCAAGATGCCGGAAGTCGGGATCTTCCCGGCCTACGAGGCGAACGCCTTCGCCACCGGCTGGAACCGGAACGACGCGCTGGTCGCGGTCAGCCAGGGTCTGCTGGAGCGCTTTTCGCCCGATGAAGTGAAGGCCGTGCTGGCCCACGAGATCGGTCACGTGGCCAACGGCGACATGGTCACCCTGGCACTGGTCCAGGGCGTGGTGAACACCTTCGTGATGTTCTTCGCGCGGATCATCGGCAACTTCGTCGACAAGGTCATCTTCAAGAACGAAGAAGGCCAGGGTGTCGCCTACTACGTGGCGACCATCTTCGCCGAACTGGTCCTGGGCTTCCTCGCCAGCGCCATCGTCATGTGGTTCTCGCGCAAGCGCGAATTCCGCGCCGACGAGGCCGGTGCCAGCCTGGCCGGAACCGCTGCGATGATTGGCGCGCTGCAGCGCCTGCGCGCCGAACAGGGTCTGCCGGTGCACATGCCCGACACGCTGAACGCCTTCGGTATCAACGGCGGCCTGAAGCAGGGCCTGGCCAAGATGTTCCTGAGCCACCCGCCGCTGGAAGAGCGCATCGACGCCCTGCGCCGCCGCGGCTGATCCCCCGATCGTTCCCACGCTCCGCGTGGGAACGATCACCATCAGCCTATCTCGTTCCTCACCAATCGATACACCCGCTCCTCAAGGCGCGTCACTCCGGCCTTGAGGAACTTCCCGCTGTCCGCGAGCACATCCCGCTCCTCTTCCACCTGGACTTCCCACCCCGGCTCCAGCAGGCTTCTCACCTCGCCATCGAGCACCGCGAAGGGCGGGCCGTCCAGCAGCGACTGGTCGTAATCCAGGGTAATCAGCAGCCCCTGGCAACCACCCGGCAAAATCCGCGTCAGATGGCTCGCATAACGCTCACGCATCGCCGGCGGCAAGGCGATCATCGCCGCGCGGTCATAAACCGCCGAGCATTCGGCGACATCCTCGGCCGTCAGGGCGAAGAAATCCCCGCACCAGAGCTCCAACGGGCCGGCCTCGTAGATCCGAAAGGCCCCCTGCTCACGGACTTGCGGCTGCAACTGGCGCTCCTGGAAGAAGTCCTCGACCGCCTTTCCTGACAGCTCGACGCCCAATACCCGCAACCCCTGCGCCGCCAGCCAGGCGAGGTCGAGACTCTTGCCGCAGAGCGGCACCAGCACCCGCGCCTGCGGCGCCAGCGACAGGTCCGGCCAGAAGCGCTGCAGGTAGGGATTGACCTGGTCCAGGTGAAAACCGATCTGGCCCAGCTCCCAGCGTTTGTGCCAAAACTCAGGCTGCATGTTTAACCCCACTAATTCGATAAGAATTCACTAAAACTTATATTAGATTTAGATCAATGATATGACTGATGATGGCGTCATCTTAACGCTCAGGACCCTCATCATGCTCCCCAGCCTGTTCATCTCCCACGGCTCGCCGATGCTTGCCCTCGAACCCGGCGCCAGTGGCCCGGCCCTGGCCAGGCTGGCCGCCGAACTGCCACGTCCCAAGGCCATCGTGATCGTCTCGGCGCACTGGGAAAGCCAGGGGCTGCTGGTCGGCAGCAGTCTCCGCCCGGCAACCTGGCATGACTTCGGTGGTTTCCCTCGGGAGCTGTTCGCCGTGCAGTACCCGGCCCCTGGCCAGCCTGAACTGGCCGCCGAGGTCGCCGGGCTGTTGACGGATGCGGGCTTGCCGGCACGCCTGGACAACACCCGTCCGTTCGACCATGGGGTCTGGGTACCGATGAAACTGATGTATCCCGATGCCGATATCCCCATCGTCCAGGTCTCGCTGCCGAGCCAGATGGGCCCAGCCTTGCAGACCCGTATCGGACAGGTCCTGCGTGGCCTACGTGAACAGGGCATCCTGCTGGTAGGCTCCGGCAGCATCACCCATAACCTCGGCGAGCTGAACTGGCGCGCCGGCCCGGAAGTCATCGAGCCCTGGGCCAAGGCCTTCCGTGACTGGATAGTGGACAAGCTCGCCGCCAATGACGACGCGGCCCTGGACGACTACCGGCGCCAGGCGCCCTACGCCGTGCGCAACCACCCCAGCGACGAACACCTGCTGCCGCTGTACTTCGCCCGTGGGGCGGGCGAGCGGATGGGGATCGTCCACCAGGGTTTCACCCTGGGCGCGCTGGGCATGGACATCTACCGCTTCGACTGAGCGCCCTGATTGCAGGCAAAAAAAATCCCCGAACCAGTCGGGGATTTTTTCATCGATCAATCAACCCAGGGCTGATCAATCTTCGCGGTAGCGACGCAGCTTCAACTGCTTGCCGGCCACACGGGTGTCCTTCAGCTTGGTCAGCAGACGCTCCAGACCTTCCTCAGGCAGCTCCACCAGACTGAAGCTGTCACGCACCTGGATGCGACCGATGGCTTCACGCGCCAGGCCACCTTCGTTGAGGATGGCGCCCAGCAGGTTCTTCGCCGCGATACCGTCACGCGCACCCAGCGCGGTACGGCAACGGGCACGGCCTTCAGCCAGTGGCATCGGCGCGCGACGCTCACGCTCTGGACGATCACCGGAACGCTCCGGACGATCGCCACGCGGCGTGCTGTTCGGCACCAGCGGACGCTCTTTCTCGATCGCCGCCAGGTTCAGCGCCTGGCCGTTGGTGGCCTTGCGCAGCAGGGCGGCGGCCAGGGCACGCGGGCTGCAACCGATGTCGGCGGTCAGGCGGTCGAGCAGATCGCCGTGAGTCGCTTCGGCCTCGGTCACCAGCGGAGCCAGGCTGTTGGTCAGCTTCTTGATCCGCGAATCGAGAATGGCCTGGGCGTCCGGCAGACGCACTTCAGCCACTTTCTGCCCGGTCACACGCTCGATCACCTGCAGCATACGGCGCTCACGCGGAGTCACCAGCAGCAGCGCACGGCCTTCGCGACCGGCACGACCGGTACGGCCGATGCGGTGTACGTAGGACTCCGGGTCGTACGGCATGTCGACGTTAAACACGTGGGTGATGCGCGGTACGTCCAGACCACGGGCCGCCACGTCGGTGGCGACGACGATGTCCAGGCGACCGTCCTTGAGCGAGTCGATCACGCGCTCACGCTGGTTCTGGGCGATGTCACCGTTCAGCGCAGCGGCCTTGTAGCCCTTGGCTTCCAGGGCGCTGGCCAGGTCCAGGGTGGCCTGCTTGGTGCGCACGAACATGATCAGCGCGTCGAAGTCCTCGACTTCCAGCAGGCTCAGCACGGCCGAGGTCTTCTGGTCGGCGTGAACCAGCAGGTGAGCCTGCTCGATCGCGGTGACGGTCTGGGTCTTGCTCTGGATCTTGACGTGTTTCGGGTCCTTGAGGTGACGCTCGGCGATCGCGCGGATCGACTGCGGCAGGGTGGCCGAGAACAGGACGGTCTGACGGCTTTCAGGCATGGCCTTGAAGATGACTTCCAGGTCATCCATGAAGCCGAGCTTGAGCATCTCGTCCGCTTCGTCGAGAACCAGGTGGTTCACGGTAGCCAGGACTTTTTCGTCGCGACGCAGGTGGTCGCACAGACGGCCCGGGGTGGCGACAACGATCTGTGCGCCATTACGGATTGCTTTCAACTGCGGGCCCATCGGCGCACCGCCATAGACGGCCACGACAGTCACGCCAGGCATCTGCTTGGCGTAGGTTTCGAAAGCGGTTGCAACTTGCAGCGCCAACTCACGGGTTGGGGCCAGGATCAGAGCTTGCGGCTCGCGCTTGGACGGATCGATGCGGTGCAGGATGGGCAGGGCGAACGCGGCCGTTTTACCGGTACCGGTTTGTGCCTGACCAATCATGTCATGACCGGCAAGGATGATCGGGATCGACTGCTGCTGAATGGCCGAAGGCTCTTCGTAGCCGGTGGCGACTACTGCAGCGACAATACTGGGATGAAGTTCAAGAGCGGCGAAGCCGCCGATTTCCTGGGTCATGGGTCTGCCTCTAAGTGCATCCGCAAAGACCCATGCTCCAAAGCTGCGCATGCCGTGTAAGACTCTGAGAGTCACCCTGGCAGCTTTGTCGGCGGGGATTTGCGAAAACGATTGAATGAAAGGATCGTCGAGGTTAGTTCGCAGGGGCGAACAGCACCCGAAGTTGACTTCGGGCGATTGCATACCTAAACGCGGCCCGGCTAAAGGCCGGCGCGCACTATACCGGAACTGACAAAAAAAGGGAGCTTTTTTTATCGGAAAAGGCCAGTTGACGGCCCTCTGTACCGGGCCCTGCGGATAACCGACCGACGGGTTGTCGCCTATCCGCGCACCTGGCGGCTTAAACGATTCACCCGTCGGCTCGACGACGCAGGCTTCAACTCGCCGGACGGATGTCCTTGATCAGCGGTCGCAATGAATAGCCCAGGCGTGGCGCCAGGCCATCGGCGCGGGCAAGCAGCGCATCCATGTCCAACGCCTGGTCCAGGTCGGCCGGGATGATCAGGATGACATTGCCCTCCTTCACCGGCAGTTCCCAGTAGTGTCGATGATAAAGACCGCGCAACAATGCCGCGCCAAGCGGCTTGCCGTCATCGGTGGCCCACTGGTTGATCACCAGCCAGCCGCCGGGATTGAGCTTCTTCTGGCAGTTTTCCAGGAACACCCAGGCCAGATGCCCCGCACCCGGGCCGACATCGGTATACAGGTCGACGAAGATCAGGTCCGCCGACTCCGCCGTGCCCAGCAGGTCCAGGGCATCGCCGACACGAATATAAAGGCGCGGATCGTCGTCCAGGCCCAGGTACTCGATGGCCAGCCGTGGCACATCGGGGCGCAGTTCGATGGCCTCGACATCCTCAAGTGGCAGGAACTTCAGGCAGGCCTGGGTCAGCGTCCCGGCTCCCAGCCCGAGGAATAGCGCACTTTCCGGTTGCTCATGACACAGGGCGCCAATCAGCATCGCACGGGTGTAGTCATACTCCAGCCAGCTGGGATCGGCGGTAAACACGCAGCTCTGCTCGATCGCATCGCCAAATTCGAGAAAGCGGTAGTCCTCCACTTCCAGCACGCGAATCATGCCGAAGTCGTCGTGCACTTCAGCCAACAGGCGCTCGACGCGCTCCTCACTCATTTCATCTCCTTGGCGCAACCGGCCACTGCCGACGCGATGAATCAGCCACCCGGCAACGAACGGCAAAACGCGATTGTCAGCCATGCCACGGCAACAGGTCACGTACTAATTTGCTGCTACCATGGGTGTCCTACCGTCAACGACTAGAGTGCATGATGAGCCACCCCTGGAGCCCCGACAGCTGGCGCCCCCTGCCGATCCAGCAACAACCGCAGTACCCGGACGCCGCTCACCTGCTGCGCGTCGAGCAGACCCTGGCCAGTTACCCGCCACTGGTGTTCGCCGGTGAAGCTCGCGAACTGCGTCGCCAGTTCGCCGAAGTGACCGAGGGCCGTGCCTTCCTGCTCCAGGGTGGCGATTGCGCGGAGAGCTTCGCGGAGTTTTCGGCGGCGAAAATCCGCGACACCTTCAAGGTGCTGTTGCAGATGGCGGTGGTCATGACCTTCGCCGCCGGCTGCCCGGTGGTCAAGGTCGGGCGCATGGCCGGCCAATTCGCCAAGCCCCGCTCGGCCAATGACGAAACGATCAACGGCGTGACCTTGCCGGCCTACCGTGGCGATATCGTCAATGGCATCGGTTTCGACGAACGGAGCCGTGCGCCGGATCCCGAGCGCCTGCTGCAGTCCTACCACCAGTCGACGGCCACCCTGAACCTGCTGCGGGCCTTCGCCCAGGGCGGTTTTGCCGACCTGCACCAGGTACACAAGTGGAACCTGGACTTCATCGCCAACTCGGCCCTGGCCGAGAAATACAGCCAACTGGCCGACCGTATCGATGAAACCCTGGCGTTCATGCGCGCCTGCGGCCTGGACACTGCGCCACAACTGCGCGAGACCAGCTTCTTCACCGCCCACGAGGCCCTGCTGCTGAACTACGAGGAAGCGTTCGTCCGCCGCGACAGCCTGACCAACGACTACTACGACTGCTCGGCACACATGCTCTGGATCGGCGACCGCACCCGCCAGCTCGACGGTGCCCATGTCGAATTCCTGCGTGGGGTGAACAACCCGATCGGGGTCAAGGTCGGCCCGAGCATGAACACCGACGAACTGATCCGGCTGATCGACATCCTCAACCCGGACAACGATCCCGGGCGCCTGAACCTGATCGTCCGCATGGGCGCGAACAAGGTCGGCGAGCACCTGCCACGACTGATTCGCGCCGTGGAAAGCGAAGGCAAGCGGGTACTGTGGAGTTCCGACCCGATGCATGGCAACACCATCAAGGCCAGCAGCGGCTACAAGACCCGCGACTTCGCGCAGATCCTTGGCGAAGTGAAGCAGTTCTTCCAGGTGCATCAGGCCGAGGGCAGCTATGCCGGCGGGATTCACATCGAGATGACCGGGCAGAATGTCACCGAGTGCATCGGCGGCGCGCGACCGATCACCGAGGATGGCTTGTCGGATCGCTACCACACCCATTGCGACCCGCGGATGAACGCCGACCAGTCGCTGGAGCTGGCGTTCCTGATTGCCGAGACGCTGAAGCAGGTTCGGCGTTGAGCCAGTAGCGCCTGCATCGGCCCTTCGCGGATGAACCGGTCAGCGCCCTGGTTCATCCGCGAAGGGGTCGGTTGATCGGACAGCCATTCTTCAGAGCAGCCCGCGCAAGCGCCGTGCGCTCTCGCGCGGGCAATTGAGCCGGATATCCGCCAGCCCCAGCCAGTCGGCCAACTGCCGCAGGCTGGCCGCCAGCGCCGCCATCCCTGCCTCGTCCAATCCCTGTTCTTCCTCATGCACCGCATGCACCGCCAGCCGCCCCTGCGCCCGTTCGGCCCGCAGGTCGACCCGCGCGGCAATCCGCTCGCCGTGCAGGAACGGCAACACGTAATAGCCATAGACCCGCTTGTGCCGCGGCGTATAGATCTCCAGCCGATAGCGGAAATCGAACAGCCGCTCGGTACGGCTGCGCTCCCAGATCAACGAATCGAACGGCGACAGCAAGGCACTGGCCTCGACCTTGCGCGGCACCTTCACCTGTACCGGGCAATACGCCGGCTGACGCCAGCCCTCGACCTCGCAGACCTGCACTTCACCCGCCTCCACCAGTTCCGCCAGGCGCGCCCGGCTGTCGGCCGGGTCGAGCCTGTAGTAGTCGCGCAGATCCTTTTCGGTCGCCACCCCAAGGGCCAATGCCGCCTGGCGCAGCAGCCCGCGCTGGGCCTCGGCCTCGTCGACCGGTGTCTGGCCGAGCACGGCCCGCGGGATCACCCGCTCCGGCAGATCGTAGAGTCGCTCGAAACCACGCCGCCCGGCCACGGTGACCTCGCCGGCGGCAAACAGCCACTCCAGCGCGTGCTTCTCGGCACTCCAGTCCCACCAGGGACCGGCCTTTTCCTCGCGACTCGACAGGCTGCCCGCCCCCAGCGCGCCGCGCTCCTCGACCAGCGCCAGCACCCGGCGAATGGTAGTCTGCTGTTCGCGACCGAACCGCGCCATCTGTTGATAGATGCCTTCGCCCCGTGACGCTCGCGCCATGCGCCAACGCATCAATGGATACAACGCCATCGGCAGCAGCGACGCCTCATGCCCCCAATACTCGAACAACGTGCGTCGCCGCCCCTGGCTCCAGGCCGCCTGGTCGAGCAGGTCGGCGGAATAATTGCCCAGACGGGAAAACAGCGGCAGGTAATGGGAACGCACCAGTGCATTGACCGAGTCGATCTGCACCACGCCCAGGCGCTCGATCAGGCGATTGAGCTGTCGCGGCTGGATCGGCACCTGCCTTCTGGGGCCCTGGAATCCCTGGGCCGCCAGTGCCAGGCGACGGGCTTGCTTGAACGAAAACGACAGGTCTGCGGGCATGTACGCCTCCTTGTGATCCCGCAAACTACTCCAGTCGCCCCCGGTTTGGGTAGCACCGGCCCGCTCGCCATCAGCGGCCCTTGCCCAGCGGATCGTTCCAGAAGTGCTGGTGGGTTTCGCCATCGATATCGGCCCGGCTGAGCCCGATATCCTTGAGTGCATCATCACTCAGCGAAGCCAGCATCTGACGCTCCCGGGACAACTCGTACCAGCGCGCCAGACGTTGCCACATCCCCGACAACGACAGCCCTGTACGCGCGTTCCCGCCAACCAGCAGATAACCTTTCTGACCTTTCATCATCCTGCCCTCCAGTAGGGGATGACTGAAGTCTGTGCCCGGCGCTAAGATCAATCCAACGAATGTTTCTTATGCAACACATCTCGGAGATTGATGATTTGTCCAGCTACCCGAGCATCGATACCGACATCCTGCGTACCTTCGTCGCAATCGCCGAAGAGGGCGGCTTCACCAAAGCCGGAGAAAAGGTCAATCGCACCCAATCGGCCGTGAGCATGCAGATGAAGCGGCTGGAGGAGGATGTGCTGCAACGCCAGTTGTTCGAGCGCGACGGCCGGCAGATGCGCTTGACCGCCGAAGGCCAGGTGCTGCTCGGCTATGCCCGGCGGATCCTGAAACTGCAGAGCGAGGTGTTCAATACCCTGCGCGAGCCGCACATGGTCGGCCTGGTGCGTATCGGCGTGCCCGATGACTACGTCATGCGCTTCCTGCCCGGCATCCTGTCGCGCTTCGCCCAGTCCTACCCGCTGATACAGATCGAGGTGAACTGCGAGTCCTCGACGCAGTTGCTGCTGCGCCACGACCTCGACCTGACCATTGTCACCCGCAAGCCCGGCGACGAAGTCGGCCAGTTGCTGCGCCAGGAACGCCTGGTCTGGGCCGAGGCGCAGAACGCGGCGATCCATGAACAGAACCCGCTGCCCCTGGCCATGGACGGCATGGCCTGCTTCTGCACGCAATGGGCCTGCAACGCCCTCGACGCCCGCGGCCGCGACTATCGCCTGGCCTACAACTGTCCGAGCCTGTCGACGATCATGGCGGTGGTCAATGTCGGGCTGGCGATGACCGCCCAGTTGGAAAGCCTGGTGCCCCAGGACTGGCGCATCCTCGGTGAAGCCGAAGGCTTGCCGCAGTTGCCCCTGCTCAACATCATGCTGGTGCGCAACCCGAGCAAGCCCTCGCCGATCACCGAATGCCTGGCCGAGCACATCGTCGACGGCTTCAAGCCTTGAGGCCGAGCAGCACCGCACCGATCACCAGGTAGACACAGAACAGCGCGCGCAACATCCTCTCCGGCAAGGCATAGGCCATTTTCACCCCCCAACTGATGCTCAGCAGCCCGCCGACCGCCATCGGGATGCCCATGCGCCAGTCCACTTCGTTGTGCAGTGCGTAGGTCACCAGGGTCACTCCGGTGCTGGGCAGCGCCAGGGCCAGCGACAGGCCTTGGGCCACCACCTGTGAAGTACCGAAGACGATGGTCAGGAACGGCGTGGCGACCACTGCGCCGCCGACCCCGAACAGCCCCCCCATGGCCCCGGAACCCGCGCCGAGCACGCCCAGCCAGGGCCAGGGATGACGCATCTGCGCCGATACAGCGGACGGGGCCATGAACGAATGCACCAGGTAGAACAGTGCCAACGCCAGCAGGAAGCCGACAAACCCCAGGCGCATGCTGCGTGGGTCCAGACCCACGGCCCAGAGGGCACCAAACCAGGCGAAACAGAAACTCGTCACCACCAGGGGCAAGGCGTGCTTCAACTGGATACGGTTGCGCTGGTGGTAGCGGTACAACGCCAACACCACGTTCGGCACCACCATCACCAGTGCCGTGCCCTGGGCCATCTGCTGGTCCAGGCCGAACAGGATGCCCAGCACCGGAATCGCGATCAGACCACCGCCGATCCCGAACAGGCCGCCCACCGCGCCCATTGCCACGCCCAATGCCAGATACTCAAACCATTCGATCACAACCACCTCCCCGCTCGATGGGCCTCATGCTACGCAGTCGGCTCTGGCACGGAAACGCACAACAACGCACAATGGCTGTGCCAACTACGCACAAGCGAAGCTCATGAACCCGACCAGCCTCACGGATCAACTCGGCCTGTTCCTCGATGTCCTGGAAGCCGGCAGCTTTTCCGCCGCCTCCCGTCGCCATCCGTTGACACCCTCGGCGGTGGCCCGGCGTATCGACAGCCTGGAAGCCTCGGTCGGCTCGCGACTGTTCATCCGCAGCACCCATGCGGTACGGGCCACACCCGCCGGGCTGGCGTTCGCCGAACGGGCCCGGCGCATCGTCGCCGAGTTGCGCCTGGCAAGGGCCGAGGCGGTATCGCTGAGCAATGCCCCGGAAGGTCTGATCCGCATCGACGCGCCCGCCGCCTTCGGCCGTCGTCACCTGGCCCCGGCCATCGCCGACTTCCTGGTGGACTATCCCGGGCTCGATGTACAACTGCACCTGATCGACAGCTTCGTCGACATGCAGGGGTCCAACCTGGGCAAGGTCGACCTGGTGCTACGAGCCGGCCAGATGGCCGATACCCGACTGGTCGCCACTCCCCTGGCGAGCATCGTGCGCATCGCCTGTGCCAGTCCGGCCTATCTCAAGGCCCGCGGTACGCCCCTGCGACCCGACGAACTGGGCCAACATCACGGCCTCGACTGGGATGCCCTCGCCCCGCCGATGGCCTGGCGCTTCGAACAGGACGGCCAGATGCAACTGCACCGTCCGTCGCGGGTCCGCATGACCTCCAACAACGCCGAGGCCCTGCTGTCCGGCGCCCTCAGCGGCCTGGGCGTGGCCCACCTGCCGACCTGGCTGATCAGCGAGTACCTGCTGCGCGGCGAATTGCTGCCGCTGTTCTGCGACAACGGCCTGCCGGCGCCGGAAACCTCCGGCATCTATGCGTTGCGCCTGGATCAGCCGGCCAACTCCCGCAGCCGCCTGCTGCTGGAGTTCCTCAAGAGCCGCTTCAGCCCCGTCCCGCCCTGGGACCTGGCCTTGCAAAGCGGGCTGGGTCGGCATTAATGGGGAAAATTCCCTGGCGCATTAAAGATTCGCCCGCTAGATTCAACAGACGTGACACACAAGGCTTCCGTGATGAACAGCACCACCGACAACTGCGACGACCTGCTTCTGGACAATCAGGTGTGCTTTGCCCTGCACTCCACCTCGTTGTTGATGACCAAGGTCTACAAACCCCTGCTTCAGGCCCTGAACCTGACGTATCCACAGTACCTGGCGATGATCGTACTGTGGGAACAAGATCGCCTGACCGTAGGTGAAATCAGCAACAAGTTGCTGACCGATCCCGGCTCGTTGACCCCCTTGCTCAAGCGGCTCGAGGCCGAAGGCCTGCTGAGCCGGACCCGCAGCAAGGAAGACGAGCGCGTGGTCATCATCGAGCTGACGGAGGCCGGCCGTGCCCTGCGCGAGAAGGCCCGGGGGATTCCAAAGTGCATTCTGGCCGCCGGTGGCGGGTCCATGGAGCGGCTGAAAGCCCTGCAGGCCGAATTGCTCGCCTTGCGCGGCCATCTGCAGGACAGCCTCTGAACCTGCCGCCCTGTCGGTGGCGAACGCAATCGCCACCACCGCGTTTCCCCTTCAGAACACAGCACCAGCCTACAAGCCGACAGCCCCGGCTGCCGCGACAATCCCACCCGCAATAACCCGCTCCCGGACACCCTCAAAAACCGACGAGCGATTTTTTTGAAAATTTATCTTGCGCACTAAATATTAGTGCAGTACATTTAAACCGTACTCAGTTAGCGCGCAAATATTTAGCGCAAATCAAACCATTTGAAATGACGAGGTCCACCATGAAAGCTCTCTATACCGCAGTTGCAACCGCCACCGGTGGCCGTGATGGCCGTGCGATTTCCAGCGACAACATCCTCGACGTGAAACTCGCAACGCCCAAGGAACTCGGCGGTGCCGGCGGCGAAGCCACCAACCCTGAGCAACTGTTCGCCGCCGGCTACTCGGCCTGCTTCATCGGCGCCCTGAAGTTCGTCGCCAGCCAGAGCAAGCGCCAGATCCCTGCAGATGCATCGATCACCGCCCATGTCGGCATCGGCCAGATCCCTGGCGGTTTCGGTCTGGACATCGACCTGCACATCAGCCTGCCGGGCCTGGAACAGGCTGACGCACAGAGCCTGGTCGACGCAGCCCACCAGGTCTGCCCGTACTCCAACGCCACCCGCGGCAACGTCGACGTCCGTCTGCACGTCACCGTCTAACTCGAGCCGAAAAACCAAGGAGCCGCACATGAACACTTTCAGCAAGGTCTTGACCGGTACTCTGCTCGCGCTGTCCGTCCAGGGTGCATTCGCCGCCGAAAACACTGGCGTCGAACACAATACCCAGGCGTTTCTCGATGCACTGAATGCCGGTACCGGCAAGCCGATGGAGCAGATGACGCCGACCGAGGCCCGTGCCGTGCTGTCCGGCGCGCAGTCTGGCGTCAAGTTGACCCTGCCGCGCACCGACATCAGCCAGAAGACCATCCAGGTCGACGGTCAGCCACTGCAACTGACCATCGTGCGGCCGGCCGGCGTCAAGGGCACCTTGCCCGTGTTCATGTACTTCCACGGTGGCGGCTGGGTGCTGGGGGACTTCCCCACTCATGAGCGGTTGGTACGTGACCTGGTGGTGGGTTCCGGAGCGGCGGCGGTGTTCGTCAACTACACGCCATCCCCCGAGGCCCACTACCCGACGGCGATCAACCAGGCCTACGCCGCGACGAAATGGGTCGCCGAGCACGGCAAGGAAATCGGTGTCGACGGCAAGCGCCTGGCAGTCGCCGGCAACAGCGTCGGTGGCAACATGGCGGCGGTGGTCAGTCTGATGGCCAAGGACAAGGGCACCCCGGCACTCAAGTTCCAACTGCTGCTGTGGCCGGTGACCGACGCCAACTTCGAAACGGCGTCCTACAACCAGTACGCCGAGGGGCACTTCCTCAGCAAGAACATGATGAAGTGGTTCTGGGACAACTACACCACCGATGCCGCGCAGCGCAAGGAGATCTACGCCTCGCCGCTGCGGGCCACCACGGCACAGCTCAAGGGCCTGCCGCCGGCACTGATCCAGACCGCCGGGGCCGATGTACTGCGCGACGAAGGTGAGGCCTACGGCCGCAAGCTGGATGAAGCCGGCGTGCCGGTGACCAGCGTGCGCTACAACGGCATGATCCACGACTTCGGCCTGCTCAACGTGGTCAGCCAGGTGCCGGAAGTCCGCTCGGCTCTGCTGCAGGCGTCCGGGGAACTCAAGCAACACCTGAAGTAAGCGCTGTCACGATGGGCCTTCGGCGATTTCGAAGGCCTATTCGCAGGCAAGCCTTGCTCCTACAGAATCTGCGTCGAAGTCGAACTTCAACGACACCGCAGATCCTGTAGGAGCAAGGCTTGCCTGCGAAGCTTTTTGCCCCCCGCGAGCAGGCATAAAAAAACCCGGAAAGCTCCGGGTTTTTCATGTGACATCGAGCAATTACTTCTTGCTGCGACCCTTGAAGGAGTTGTCACGGGTGTCGATATCGATCCACTCGTCGATCTCGATGAAGTCGGCAACCTGGATCTCGGTGCCATTGGCCAGCTTGGCAGGCTTCATGACCTTGCCCGAGGTGTCGCCACGGGCAGCGTTCTCGGTGTAGACAACCTGACGACTGATGGTGGTCGGCAGTTCAACCGATACGACTTTCTCTTCGTACATGGTCAGCGCGCAGACGTCCTGCATGCCTTCCTCGATGTACGGCAGAACGGCGTCGATGTCTTCGGCGTTCAGCTCGTACATGGTGTAGTCGGTAGTGTCCATGAAGGTGTAGGAGTCACCGCTGATGAAGGACAGGGTCACTTCCTTGCGATCGAGGATGACGTCGTCCAGCTTGTCGTCTGCAAAGTAAACGGTTTCGGTCTTGTAACCGGTCAGCAGGTTCTTCAGCTTGGTCTTCATGATCGCGCTGTTGCGACCCGACTTGGTGAATTCAGTCTTCTGAACCAGCCAAGGATCGTTGTCGATACGCAGCACGGTACCGGGTTTCAGTTCTTTACCAGTTTTCATTGCGAATATCCGAATTTGGATGGGATGTACAAAAATCTAGGCCGCATATCATATCGAACTTTGGCGAAACTGTACCAGCGCTGTCGACAGATCGACCCGAGAGCCCTGTTCCTGACACCAGCGCTCGGCGTGTGCCTGCAGTTCACGCTCGTTGCGCAGCACCGCCGACCAGGCGTTTTTCATGCCGCCTGCGGTGTTCCAGGCCCGCCACCAGACACTGAACGCCTCCCGGGCCGGCTCCGACAGACCGCGGGTATACAGTGCAAGAAACGCCTCCAGCTTCTCCAGATGGACATCCTCCTCCTGCCGGTAGATATGCCAGAGCAACGGCCGGCCGGCCCACTGCGCCCGCACGAAGGAATCTTCGCCACGGATGGCGTTGAAATCGCAGCTCCACAGCAGGCGGTCGTAGTCCTGCTGGGGGACGAACGGCACGACCTGCACTGTCAGCGACCCGCGTACCTGACTGTCACCGATTTCCAGGCCAGCGCCCCCCAACCAATCCCGGACATCGGCCAGCACCCGCCCCTCCGGCACCAGCAAGCGGGTTGGCCGGACATCGGCCGCCAGCGCCTCGAGCCAACCACCTACCGCCGGATTTTCATAGGCGAACAGTGAAATCAGCCGCTCACCTTCGCCCAGCTCCACCCCGAGACCGCGCAGGAACTCGCGCCGCGCCGCAGGATCGGCCTGGAAGGCCCGGCGCTGCTCCAGCAACCCGGCCTCTCGCAGCAGACCGCCGGTGCCCGGCAGGAACCCCGGGAAAAAGAAATAACGCTGCACCTGCCTGAACTTCAGCGACGGCAGACCATGGCAACCGACCACCCAGTCCTCGGCACTCAGGTAGTCCAGGTTCAGCCAAACGGGGGCCTCCGCCCGCCGGGCCATCGCCTCCATGTACGCCTCGGGCAGTTGGCAGGCGAAGGCCCCGATCACCACATCCGCCGCCTCCACCGCCGGCCATTCGGCTGACCAGTGGCGCACCTCGACCCCCTGCCGCACCTGCCGCGGGCAGTCGATATCGATCTGCGGGCACAGCCGCTCGAAGGCGCGCAGGTCGTCGACCCACAGGCGCACCGCCAGCCCCTGCTCAGCCACCAGTTGCCGGGCCAGGCGCCAGGTCACGCCGATGTCGCCGTAGTTGTCGACGACGGTGCAGAAAATATCCCAGTTGGCCGGCATGCAAGGGCTCCGTTTGGCAAAGGCGTCGATTGTCCGCGCAAATCCCTCTGCGCAGAAGGGCCCACGTCGATTAATCTTCATGGGACAATCGCAGCCTGCACCGACCCAACCGCAAGGAGGCCGCCATGCCTTATCGCCCACAACCGCCGCGCCGCTTGTACGTCACGCTCAATCCACTGCAACTGACCGGCTGCATCGCTCTGGGCATCTGGCTCGGCTTCGTCGCCCTGGCCCTCACCGCCTGGCTGCTGGCACGGGTGTTCATGCCCCAGCCACTGGCGCCCCTGGCCGACGCGGCCCGGCAACTGGGCCAACCCATGGCCCCGGTCGCACCGGCCACGCCACAGGCATCGGGCGACTCGACGCAGATGTTCGAGCAATACAAGGACAACCTGCGCAGGAACGAAGAGCAGCAGCGCCTGGAGCAGGCCCGCAACAGCTATCGCAACCTGTCCAACCCCAAGTGCCAGTTCTGGCTGCAGCAGGACCAGACCGCCCCCAGCGACAAGAGCCGGGCCAACGTCCTGCAATTCTGCAATTGAACGGGCCGGATCAAATGGACAAACAGGCGATTCATCAGCGAATCATCGACACCCTGACGGTCGACCTCGATGTCCTGCAAAGGGCGGCGCAAACCGCCTACGAAGCCGCGACCCATGAAGAGAACGTCGCCGAGAACAAGTACGACACCCTCGGCCTGGAAGCCTCCTACCTGGCGACCGGGCAGGCACGGCGCACCGAGGAGATCCGCCAGGCGCTCAAGCGCTGCCAGGAACTGCCCCTGCGCGCCTATGACGAGCAGCTCGGCATTCAGGTGGGCGCCCTGCTGACCCTCGAAGCCGAGAACGGCAGCGAACAGTGGCTGTTCCTGGCCCCGGACGCCGCCGGTTTGAAGGTGGAATGGGAGGGGCGCCCGATCACCGTGATCAGCCCCCGCTCGCCACTGGGTCAGGCACTGCTGGGCAAATTCGACGGTGACGAAGTGCGGATCGCCGTGGCCGGCGTCCGGCAAAACTACTGGGTGACCCGCGTCAGCTGAGCTGGCCCTTACTTGGCCGCCGCCATCAGGCGGTTGACCTCGCTGCGCACCATGCTGGTGTACTCCGGCGGCGACAGGGTATCGAGCTCGGTACGTACCCACTCCGCCCACTTGCCCTTGCGCTTGGCACGCTCACCGAACAGCCGCGCGGCCTCACCCTTGGCCTTGCCCAGGTTGCTTTGCCAGAGTTCGAACAGGCGTGACTTCTCATCCTCGATGGCGGCCCGCTCGGCCAGGGACTTGTTAGCCAGATTGAAGCTCATTGGAAAATCCTGCGGTGCAAATAGAGCTGTATCTTACACTGTCGCTGGCAACATCCGACCGGGGATTTTCGCTCGCCCCACGTGTGACAGGAAAAATTTGCAACTTTCCCCGCTCCACCCGACTCCCATTCTTCAGAGCCTCATTCACTTGCAAAGGAATATCGCCATGGCCCGTAAATCCGCCATACAAGCCGCCGAAGATCAGATCAAGGACCAGGCCTTCAGCGAGTTGCAGGCGCTGATCCAGGAATCGGAAAAGCTGCTCAAGGACAGCGCGACACTGGTCGGCGAAGAGGGTGAAAGCCTGCGCGCCCAGGTCAGCCAGAAACTCAAGCAAGCCCTGGACTCGGTCACCCACGTGCGCGAAACCACCCGCCCGGTGGTCGAGGCGACCGAAACCTACATCGGCGGGCACCCCTGGCAGACCGTGGCGATCTCCGCCGGGTTCGGCCTGGTGGTCGGCCTGCTGCTGGGACGCCGCTCCTGAGCGGCCACGCCCTCCTCGCCGCCGAGCTGGCCTAGGCCAGCTCGCGCAACTGCCGCAACGTCTCCACCGACAGTTCTATCCCGTGCGCCAGCGAAGCGGCCCGCTGCCGGTGCCGCCGGTCACCCGGCAGGCGCTGCTGACCAACGCCGTGCATCTGGCTGACCAGGGTCTGGCTGCGCTCGGCGAAATCCCGTCCGGCCGAGCGGGCGGGGTCGATGACGATGATCAGTTGCCCGGTCCAGGGCGTCTTGGCGCCCGGATGCCGGGACCAATCGAACTCGAAGGAAAAATTCCCGCCGGTCAGGGCAGCCGCCAGCAGCTCGACCATCATCGACAACGCAGAACCCTTGTGCCCGCCGAACGGCAACAATGCCCCGCCGTCCAGGATCGCCTTGGGGTCACAGGTCGGCCGCCCGTCGCGGTCCACGCCCACACCGTCCGGCAACTGCTCGCCCTTGCGCGCGGCGATCTGTACGTCGCCATGGGCCATGGCGCTGGTGGCCAGGTCGAACACGATCGGGGCAGCACCGGCCCGGGGGGCGGCAAAGGCGATCGGATTGGTGCCGAACAGCGGCCGTTCGGCGCCATGGGGCACGACACAGGTCATCGAGTTGACCACGCTCAGCGCTACCAGACCTTCATCGGCGAACGGTTCGACATCCGGCCAGAGCGCGGCGAAGTGGTGGGAATTGCGAATGGCAAGCACCGCGATCCCGGCATGACGGACCTTTTCCAGCAGCAGCTCACGGGCCGCGGCCAGGGCCGGCTGGGCGAAACCGTTGGCGGCATCGACCCGCACGAAGCCCGGGGCGACATCCTCGACCACCGGCAGCGCATGACCATCGACCCAGCCGCTGGCCAGTGTCGAGACGTACCCCGGGATACGGAAGACGCCGTGGCTGTGGGCGCCGTCCCGCTCGGCGCTGGCGCAGTTGACGGCCAGCACCCGCGCCACCTCCGGGGACGTGCCATGCCGCTGGAAAACCTGCTGCAGGAGCACAACCAGATCAACGTAGGAAATGTGTTGGGTAGCCGTATCGCGTGGTGCAGACATCCGAGACTCCGATTCCGATCGATTTTATTGGAAGAACGAGAGAAAGCGGTACCAGGGCAGGCGTGGACACTATCGAACGGCCCGCGGGAAGCTGTCAAATGCCGAGCAGACAACTGTACACATGGCTGTAACCATAAGTGTCACATGAGTGTGCACACTTGATCGCCACGCACCATAAAGTGACAGGCCACTGCTTGATCGAAACGACAGCGCATCAGCCAAAACCTTCACGCATGACAAAATAGCTGTTCGATCGGTCAACTTATATTTCTTTTATTTCATATAGTTAGGTAAATAGCCGAATAAATCGAAATTAACAGGAAATTTTATAGATCGAAAACTGGCATAAAACTGGCTTAGCTCGACAGCGAATTTGTATACAACTTAATAAAAACCTACATACAAAAAGCTCACCGAGCGCTACCCCGCGGGGTCTCAGCCCGGAGCCAGGAGCCAGCCGGAATGCCTACCAGTCTCTCGTCACACGCCGCACTGGATCTTCCCGTCTCATCGCTCGACCCGAGCACCACGGCCCTCAGCCCGCGCCTGCACAACCCGGATCTGGCGCCGACCAAGGTGGAAGGCAGGCGCTGGGGTGGCTACAGCATCTTCGCCCTGTGGACCAACGATGTGCACAATATCGCCAACTACTCCTTCGCCATCGGCCTCTATGCGATGGGCCTGGGCGGCTGGCAGATCCTCCTGTCGCTGGGTATCGGCGCGGCACTGGTGTATTTCTTCATGAACCTTTCCGGCTTCATGGGCCAGAAGACCGGCGTGCCCTTCCCGGTGATCAGCCGGATCAGCTTCGGCATCCATGGTGCGCAATTACCGGCACTGATCCGTGCGGTGATCGCGATCGCCTGGTTCGGAATCCAGACCTATCTGGCTTCCGTGGTCTTCCGGGTGCTGCTGACCGCCATTCACCCGGACTTCGCCGATTATGACCACAACTCGATTCTCGGCCTGTCGACGCTCGGCTGGGTCTGCTTCGTGATCATCTGGCTCGTGCAACTGGTAATCCTCGCCTACGGCATGGAGACGGTCCGTCGCTACGAGGGCTTTGCCGGGCCGGTGATCCTGTTCACCGTGGCCGCTCTGGCCGCCTGGATGTACACCCGGGCCGGCGCGACCATCGCCTGGTCGATCCGCGAGCCGCTGAGCGGCGGCGAGATGTGGCGCAACATCTTTGCCGGCGCGGCCCTGTGGCTGTCGATCTACGGCACGCTGATCCTCAACTTCTGCGATTTCGCCCGTTCCTCGCCCAGCCGTCGGACCATTCTGGTCGGCAACTTCTGGGGGCTGCCGGTGAACATCCTGATGTTCGCCAGCATTACCGTACTGCTGTGCGGCGCCCAGTTCCAGATCAACGGCCAGGTGATCCAGAGCCCGACCGATATCATCGCCTCGATTCCCAACCCCTTCTTCCTGGTGCTCGGCTGCCTGGCATTCCTGATCGTCACCGTGGCGGTGAACATCATGGCCAATTTCGTCGCCCCGGCGTTCGTCCTCAGCAACCTGGCCCCACGCCTGCTGACCTTCCGCCGTGCCGGGCTGATCAGCGCCGCGATCGCCGTGCTGATTCTGCCGTGGAACCTCTACAACAGCCCGCTGGTGATCGTTTACTTCCTGTCCGGACTGGGCGCCCTGCTGGGACCGTTGTACGGCGTGATCATGGTCGACTACTGGCTGCTGCGAAAAGGCCGTGTCGACGTACCGGCGCTGTACAGCGAGGATCCGGCCGGCCCCTACTACTACAGCCACGGCATCAACCCGCGGGCGGTGGCGGCGTTCATTCCGGCCGCGCTGATCGCCATCGTGCTGGCCCTGGTCCCGGGGTTCGACAGTGTCTCGCCGTTCTCCTGGATGTTCGGTGCCGGTATCGCCGGGCTGCTCTATCTGCTCATCGCCAGGCGCGACGCCCATTACACCGACGTCAGCGGCGCATCCATCGCCGTCGACAACCCCAGCCATTGAGCACCGGGCCATGCCGGCCCGCCGAACAAGGATTGCCCCATGCGGATTCTGATCGTCAACGTCAACACCACCGCCTCGATCACCGAGGCCATCGCCCGCCAGGCCCAGGCCGTCGCCGCGCCGGGCACCGAAATCGTCGGCCTGACGCCGTACTTCGGTGCCGACTCGGTGGAGGGCAATTTCGAAAGCTACCTGGCGGCCATCGCCGTGATGGATCGGGTGCTGGCCTACGGCCAGCCCTATGACGCGGTGATCCAGGCCGGCTACGGCGAACACGGTCGCGAAGGCCTGCAGGAATTGCTCGATGTACCGGTGGTGGACATCACCGAAGCCGGCGCCAGCACCGCGATGTTTCTCGGCCATGCCTATTCGGTGGTCACCACTCTCGACCGCACCGTACCGCTGATCGAGGACCGACTGAAGCTGGCCGGGCTCTATCAGCGCTGTGCCTCGGTACGCGCCAGTGGCCTGGCGGTGCTGGAGCTCGAGGAGGATCCGCAACGGGCGGTGAATGCCATCGTCCAGCAGGCCGAACAGGCCGTGCGGGACGACAAGGCCGAGGTGATCTGCCTTGGCTGCGGTGGCATGGCCGGCCTGGATGAGCAGATCCGCCAGCGTACGGGCGTTCCCGTGGTGGATGGTGTGACCGCTGCGGTGACCATCGCCGAATCGCTGGTACGCCTGGGGCTGTCGACCTCCAAGGTGCGCACCTACGCCAAGCCGCGGCCGAAGCAGATCATCGGCTGGCCGGAACATCTGCGTCGTTGACAGGTTAGCCAACCAGGGGGATGGCTTGCCCGCGAACCTTGCCTGAAACCTCAGCAGTGGGACTGGATGTGTTCAGGATGATCGGCGCGCATCGAACTGCACAGCCAACCGCTGCTCGGCAAACCGCTCGATGATGAAATCGACGAAGGCCCGGGTCTTGCCCGGCAGCAGCTTGTGTTCAGCGTAATAGATCGAGAGCTGGCCATCGTCCACGTACCAGTCGGGCAATACCCGTTGCAAGGTCCCGGCCCGCAGCCAGGGCACGGCGAACGGCATGCTCACCAGGGCCACGCCCAGGCCCTGGGCCGCGACCGCGCAGGCCGCCTCCGAATCGCTCATGGTCATGCACGGGGTCAGGCTCAGCGGCTGCTGGTCGCCGGCCGGGCCGGTCAGTTGCCAGGAACGCACGCGACCGGTCTGCGGTGAACGGATCAGGATGCCCGTGCAACGGCGCAGATCATCCGGCACCTGGACCGGCACCTGCCGCTCCAGGTAATCCGCGCTGGCCACCAGCACCCGATGAGCCACCGTCAGCCTGCGCGCCACCACCCCCTGGGGCAGTTCGAAACCACCGCCGATCGCCGCATCGAACCCCTGGCCGATCAGGTCCACCTGGCGGTTATCGAAATGCCAGTCCGGACGGATCTCCGGGAAGCGCCGCAGGAACTCCCCGAGCAGCGGCACGATATACAGGCGTCCGAACACCGTTCCCATGCTGACCTTGAGCGTTCCCGCCGGACGCCCCTTGGCGCTGGCGAGGTTGGCCACGGCATTCTGGATGCTGTGCAGGCTGGTACCGACTTCGGCCAGGAACAACTGCCCGGCCTCGGTCAAGGTCAGGCGCCGGGTGCTACGCTGGAACAGCCGCACACCCAGGCGGGCCTCGAGCTTGGCAACGCTCTTGCCCACCGCCGCCGGCGTCAGGCCCAGACGTCGCGCCGCCTCGGCAAAGCTGCCGACCTCGGCGCTACGGACAAAACATTCGATGCTGCCGAGGCTCTCCACGATAACGACCATAAACTTTTGGTTTATACAGATTGTAGCAATTACCCTCTACACGGTCACCAATTCACGGTCGATACTGGCTCCCAACAACAAGGCCCTCTCCCTTTCCCCAACGGCCTTGAACTTTGGAGGATGAAATGAACGAACATGATCTGAGCGGTAAAGTGGCCCTGGTCCAGGGCGGTTCCCGCGGCATCGGCGCAGCCATCGTCAAGCGCCTGGCCGCACAAGGCGCCGCAGTGGCCTTCACCTATGTGAGTTCCGCCAGCAAGGCCGAGGCGTTGCGCGACAGCGTCATCGCCGATGGCGGCAAGGCCCTGGCGATCAAGGCCGACAGCGCCAGTGCCGACGAGATCCGCCAGGCGGTCAGCGACACCGTGGAAGCCTTCGGCCGGCTGGATATCCTGGTCAACAATGCCGGCGTATTGGCCATGGGGCCGCTGGAAACGTTCAGCCTGGAGGATTTCGACCGGACCCTGGCGATCAACGTCCGCAGCGTGTTCATCGCCACCCAGGAAGCCGCACGGCACATGGGAGCCGGTGGTCGGATCATCAACATCGGCAGCACCAACGCCGAGCGCATGCCGTTTGCCGGCGGCGCCACCTACGCCATGAGCAAGTCGGCACTGGTCGGGCTGACCAAGGGCCTGGCCCGCGATCTCGGGCCGCAGGGCATCACCGTCAACAACGTGCAGCCCGGACCGGTGGACACCGACATGAACCCGGCAAACAGCGAGTTCGCCGACAGCCTGTTATCGCTGATGGCCAGCGGTCGTTATGGCCACGTCGATGAAATCGCCAGCTTCGTCGCCTACCTGGCCGGACCGGAGGCTGGCTACATCACCGGTGCCAGCCTGACCATCGACGGTGGCTTCAGCGCGTGACCTGAGCAGGGCTGCCAGGGTTTTCCCGGCAGCCCAGTGCCTGTTCCAGCAACACCAGGAAGGCCGCGGCGGCCGGCGTCGGTCGATGGGACCACACGGCATACAGGTGCCGTGACGGCGCGTCGTACACCGGTACGGTCACCACGCCGCTCAAACCCTCGGCAATCTTGCTCGGCACCAGCCCCAGCGCCAGGCCGCGCCGGACGAACTCCCCCACCAGCATCACATTGCCCGCCTCGAACTGTACCCGGTGGCGCAACCCGGCCGCGGCAAAGGCCTCGTCGGTCTGTCGGCGCCCGGCAGTGCCGGCCTGGAAGTCCACCAGCGGCTGATCCTCCAGCTTCGCCAACGGCAGGCGCTCGCAGCTCGCCAGTGGATGGTCGGGCGGCACCACCGCGACCAACTCCTCCTCGGCCAGCAGGCGCATCGCCAGACCCTCGATCTTCTCCCCCGGCCACAGCCCGACAAAGGCCAGGTCCAACCGCCGTTCGCGGACATCCGCCATGAGCAGTTCGCTCTTGCTCATGTTCAGGTGAATATCCACCTGTGGATAAAGCCCATGGAATCGCGCCAGCAGTTCCACCAGATCGACCTCGGTCAACGACGAAATCTTGCCGATGGACAGGCTGCCGCGCACCTCGCCCGAAACCGCCGCCACCTCGGCGACGATCCGTCGGGTCGCCTCCAGTGCCGGCCGGGCACTGCGCACGAAGGCTTCGCCCGCGGCGGTCAGCCTTACCCTGCGCGAACCGCGCTCGAACAACGGCGTGCCCAGGTGTTCTTCCAACCGGGCAATCTGATGACTGAGCGCCGACTGGACGATATGGCAACGCTCCGCCGCCCGGGTAAAACTGCCCTCGTCGGCCACCGCCAGGGCGTACTCGATCTGTTTCAGGTTCACCGCATTTATCTCGTTTACAGATGGATGAAATGAAAACAATGCATTGGCGTCATGCTAAGACATTCCGAATACTCTTCACACCTAGATCCCACAACGAGACAGGCAATGTCCGACACAATCAACAAACCCTTGAATACTGCCCTGATTCTACTGATGGCCACCGCCACCGGCCTGGCGGTGGCCAGCAACTATTACGCCCAGCCGCTGCTGCACACTATCGCCCAGCAACTGAGCCTGAGCATGGCCACCGCCGGGACCATCGTCATCACCGCCCAGTTGAGCTACGGCGCCGGCCTGTTGCTGCTGGTGCCGCTGGGCGACCTGTTCGAGCAGCGCCGGCTGATCGTGGTCATGACCCTGATCAGCGCCATCGGCCTGCTGATCAGCGCTTTCGCCGCGAGCCTGCCCTGGTTGCTGCTGGGTACCGCGCTGACGGGGCTGTTCTCGGTGGTGGCCCAGGTGCTGGTGCCGATGGCCGCCAGCCTGACGCCACCGGAACAACGCGGACGGGTGGTCGGCACACTGATGAGCGGCCTGCTGCTGGGCATACTGCTGGCGCGCACGGCAGCTGGAGCACTGTCATCGTTCGGCGACTGGCGGGCCATCTATCTGCTGGCCGCCGTGCTGATGTTCGTCTGCGCCTTTGCCTTGTCCCGGGCCTTGCCACACCACCGGCAGAATGCCGGACTGAGCTATCCGGCCCTGCTCGGTTCGGTGTTCCGGCTGTTCGTCGAGGAGCCGGTGCTGCGCTTGCGGGCGGTCCTGGGCCTCTTGAGCTTCTGCCTGTTCGCGCTGTTCTGGACGCCGCTGGCGTTCCTGCTGGCGAACCCGCCGTACGGCTATTCGGATGGCGTGATCGGCCTGTTCGGCCTGGCCGGCGCTGTCGGCGCCATGGCCGCCAACCTCGGCGGGCGCATGGCTGACCGGGGCAAGGGCGAGCTCGCCACCACCCTCGGCCTGCTGGCGCTGCTGCTGTCCTGGCTGCCGCTGGGTTTCGCCGGGCATTCGCTGGCCGCGTTGCTGGTCGGCGTACTGGTCCTCGACTTCGCCGTGCAACTGGTGCACGTGAGCAATCAGAACGCGGTGTTCAAGGTCCGCCCGGCAGCCCGCAACCGCCTGAACGCGGGCTACATCACCTGCTACTTCATCGGCGGTGCGCTGGGCTCGCTGCTGGGGGCGCAGTTGTGGGGGCCCTATGGCTGGAACGGGATCGTCGTGGTCGGCGGACTGATTTCCGCGCTGGCACTGGGGATCTGGACGCTGGTGCAGCGGCGGATCGAGGCGCCGGTGTCGGCCTGATCAGCGCCACATGCAGGGGATCTGTTCACGGATGAATCCGCGAACAGATCACACCAGTTCTACATCAGTAGTGCCTGGCCCAATCGATCGCCGGCAAGCCCATCGGCTCCAGGGCGAAGTGCTTGAGCGAAGTCACCACCCGGTCCGCATGATGGTACTTCTCCAAGGCCATCGCCGGATCGGGCACCGCCACCGCGTACATCCCGGCCGCCTTTGCCGCGGTCACCCCGAACGGCGAATCCTCGAACACCAGGCAATCCTCGGCCGCCACGCCAAGACGGCTGGCCGCCAGCAGGAAGATGTCCGGCGCCGGCTTGGCCTGGCCCACCTGCGGGTCATCGGCCGTAACGATGGTGTCGAACAGCGCAAACCACTCGCGATGCCGGGTGGTCTTGAGTTCGAACGAGCCCCGCGACGAACTGGTCCCCACCGCAATCGGAACGCTGTGTGCCGACAGATGCCGCACCAGCGCTTCGGCACCGGCCATCGAGCCAGCCAGGGGAAAGCGTTCGCGCATCAGCGGCTCGCGCACCGCGAGAAACTCCTCGGGGCTGATCGGCAGGTCCATGGCCTCCACCACATAACGCGCCAGGTCACCCGCGCCGCGGCCGATGATGTTCTGCTTGTGGCTCCAGTCGAATTGGCGACCATAACGACCGACGATGATCTGCGTGACCTCCGAGTAGATGCCCTCGGTATCGAGCAGCAAACCATCCATGTCGAAAATCACGGCCTTTATCGGGCCAGGGGAAGCAAAATCAGCAGTCATCGCATCCGATCCGTATACAGGAAATTGAACTCAGGCGGCTCAGGTGCGGCCAGGAAAGTACAAGCCTCGCAGAGCCGGAAGATTGTTTCCATCGTTGAATGACAGGGTGATGTCCATTCGCGAAAAACAGCCGTCACTGCGCCTCGCGTCCTGCGCCAGATTTGAGCGGTCATTTTCCCCATGGCGCACTATCATGTCCGCAGTTTTCCAGGCCCGTGGCCATCGCATCGCACAGAGACGCCAGCATGATCCCCAAAGAATCCCGCCGCGAGGTCGCCCTCGCCAAATTCCTCGACGCCAACCCGCACCTGCGCGAGGAGACCCAGGGCCTGAGCCCGACCGAGCAGCAACAGCAATTTCAGTGGGCCTTCGACGACGAAGCCGAAAGCCAGGGCATCGAACCCTGGGAACTGACGCTGCAACTGATCGCCGAAAGCCCGCAGGAGCTGCAGGCCATGCGCCTGGAAGTGCACCGTGAAGTGGCCGAGGCACTGGGCATGGACTGGGACGAGTACTGCTCGTTCAATGATATTGGCGAAGACTGAGCCTGCGCCATTCGTCGACTCACCGGCACCAACGCCCGCCACGCAAGGCCCAATATCAGGTAAGGACTCTCGAACAAGGAGACTGACCATGATTTCATCAAGACTTGCGACGCTGGTGTTGACCGGTCTGTTGTCATCGGTATCCCTGGCGATTTTCGCCGCCCCCTCCAGCACCGGGCCGACTAACCCGGTGCAGGAACCCAAACCGCCGCAGTTGCCCGGAGACATCAATCCCGACAATGGCAGCGTGATCAAGAATGGCGCCTTGCCGCCCGGTACCGGCATCGACCCGCGCAACCAGGGCAACGACACCGGCCGCCAGGGCGGCATGAACACCGATGGCAACGGCCCCATCGGTGACGGTACCACGCCGGGCTCCGGCAACAAGGGCTTGGGCACGGGCGGAACCGGCGGTTCCGGCACGCCATAGTTCAGCCGAGGGCGCCGTCGCGCTCCGTCGGCGTCCTGGCGACCACTCACGCCAAGGAGTCAGAAAATGCCACGAACCAGCAAAGCCAAATACACCGCCGCGCAAAAGCGCCAGGCGGCTCGTATCGAATCCAGTTATGAAGAAAGGGGGCTGCCCCAGGCGGAGGCCGAAGCCCGTGCCTGGGCCACCGTCAACAAGCAGTCGGGCGGTGGCGAACGGGCCGGCGGTTCCGGCCGCCACAAGTCCGAAACCGCCAAGGCCAAGGCCCGCTCGGACTCCGCGAAACGCGCGGCGGCCACTCGCCAGGGCCATCCACGCGACAGCCAGGCTTCGCTGCAGACCCAGAGCAAGGCCAGTCTGCTGCAGGAAGCCCGCGCGCGGCACATCGTCGGGCGCCACAGGATGCGCAAGCAGGAACTGATCGAGGCTTTGCGCAAGGCGGCCTGATCTCGAAGAAAACGATGGCTGGCGCCTAGTGTCCTGCGTGGCTGACTCGAATGCCCACCCCTTGGAGCAAGAATCGGGTGAGCGAATCCGCCACACCGGTCACTAGCCGGTCACCCGCGAAATACCGGCCGCAGACGCCTGGTTGCTGTGCAACTCCGCGCGCAACTCGGCGACCAGATTGGCGATGGCCCTGGCGCTGGTCAGGGTATTGCTGGAAATCCCCGTCACCAGCAGGTCAACCCTACCGGTCGGCTCGTCGAAGACCCTCACCGTCAGCGATGAGTCGGGAGCCACTGTGCACTGGCAGCGCAGGGGCAGGAAGCCGAGTTCGATGATGTTGCGCAGTTCAAGAATGGAAATCACGTCTGTACATCCTTTTAAAGTGATAAGGCACACGGGCAATCATTGCCCGTTTGTGAGCCTAGCAGGCCCAGGCCGCCAGATTTGGCGTAACATGAACTTACATTCTTGTAACACGAGGCAATGTGAGATTCTATTCTTTTGAATGCCATCCCCACCGGATATGGAGCCATTGGAATGGACACACTGAGCAAGTCGGAAATCGAGACCGAACTGGCCTCCCGTTTGCCCAGCTACGAAGTCGAATGCACGTTGCATTCCGACGGTACCCTGTCGGTGATCCTCAGCGGCCCGAGTGCCGATCACTTCGCCGTGACCGGCATCGTCCGTGCCGACTACCGGGGGCGCGAATCCCTGGCCCGGCTGGCCAGGGAGATCCTCGAGGAAATGGTCCTGTCGCGCCAGGGCAGCAAGACCAGTCGATTGCAGCGACTGTGATCAGTCGCCCTGGTGATGGCTCATCTCCAGCTTCCTGGCCATGTCCAGGTGCATGCGCAGTTTGGGCAGGATCTGCTCGGCGAAGGTCTTCAGTTCGGGCGACTGCGACTGGTGGGCCTCTTCCTCGTACAGTTTGATGGCCTGCTCATGGGTCCTGATCTGGTTGGCCACGTACGCGACGTCGAATGACTCCCCTTCCTGCACCTGCAGAATCAGTTTGCTGGCCCGGTCCATGATCTGCGTATCGGAGGCCATCGGCAGGTTGTGCCTGCTGGCGATCGCCTTGAGGTCACGATTGGCGTCGGTGTGATCCTTGATCATTTCCACGGCGTAGCTGTTGATATCCGTGGCGGAAGTCTTCTGAATCGCCAGGCGGCTGGTTTCGATCTCGGCGATACTGGCCGTCGAAGCGCTGTCGATAAACTCGGCCGGGGTCCGCGCCTGGACCTGGGTGGTCAGGCTCACGCCAAGGATCAGGCTGAAAAACATCGGGCGTAGTCGTGGGGCCTTTCGGCTCATGGCTGTCCTCCTGCTGAAAAAACGTGCTCTCCCGGGTTGGGAATGCACCAGGCGACAAAGGTTTAGAAAAAACTGCACGGCAGCGACGAACGGTGGACAAAAAAAAACCCGCGGGAGGGCGGGCAAGGGAAGCTTTTGAACGAGCGATCACACTATATACGCGGTACGAAATCGTCACAGTGAAAGAATTTTCATCTTCCCGATGGCTTGCCCCAGGTCATTGCAACCCCTTCCAGAACAACACCGACAGGCACCGGCAAAGGCGGCGAAGCATCATTCACCGCCACTGCGATTCGACACAATTGCACAATTTTTCATGGAGGTTTCCCCGAAGTTATCGCCTATAAAAGCCGGGTAGCCACTGGAAACACCGCCATGAGACCCTCCAATTTTCTGCTGACCTATCCCGCCTCCCCACGCCATTTCGCCCTGTTGGACCGGAACGGCCTCTGTCTGGCTTTCAAGAGTTGCCGAAACCGCCCGCAGAATGGCAACTGGGTCGAGGTCAAGGAGGTGTGCCTGGCCTGGCTGCATCATCCGCTCCCCGCCAGCGCCCTTCAGCACCCGCCCCGTCGCGAGGAGTGCTGAGCCGCCCGGCTCCGTGTGCCGCCCTTGCGGCAAGCCTCTGCCCGATCGATTGCGACATAATGCACGGCATGCTGGAACCCTGGCGCGCCCCGTGCCGATCTCTCAAGAAGGAGCAGAAATGTTGTGGGTAGTGATGCTCGGTGGAAAACATCCCCGGGCAAAGATAGAAGTGCACGATGTCGCCTTCGTCCGTGCCGACAGCCTGGAGGCGAGCTATCCACGGTTGCGCCAGGACTGGTTCGGCAGCCAGACGGGCCTGCATATCGATGCCTGGATGCGGGTCGATGGCGTCGATCGCTGGAAGGTCGGCTTCAGCGACCTGGCCCCGGCACCCGGCTCGCCACGGCTGTTCTTCATCAACCTTGGCGGCTACGAAACCGGGATCTATGGCGAAGCCCACCGGTATCTGCTGGTGGTGGCCGAAGACATGGAACGAGCCAAGGCCAAAGGCAGACGGCAGATGCTCCGCGAGTGGGAGAAGCCCCACATCGACGCCCTGGTCGACATCGATGACTGCCTGCCCATCGACCAGGTGGGCGGACGCTATGTCGAGCTGCTGGAAGCTCCTCACCGGGGCATCGTGCAGCGCAACGACTACATCGTTCTGCCCTGAGCCGCACGTCAGAGGAATTCGATCTGCGGCAGTTCCAGTTGCGGCAACTCACCATTGAGAAAATCGCGGAAGGCCAGGATACGCTCCTTGCGCAGGCTGCCCTTGAGCCAGACCAGGTAGTAGCTGTCGCCGGTACCGACGGCGGTCTTGAACGGCAAGGCCAGCAGCCCGTCGCGCACGTCCTCCAGCACCAGGCCGAGGTCGGCGACCGATACACCGTGACCGCGCATCGCCGCGGATATGCCCTGATCGAGGGTACCGAACACCTTGCCACGGTCGAGCCGGACCCGCTCATCAAGGTCGAGGCGACGCAACCAGCGTCGCCAGTCCCGGCGATCCGCCGACGGGTGGATCAGTTCGTGGTGCTCCAGGGTCTCCAGGCTCCACTGCGCGGAACCCAGCGCCTTGCTCGAGCAGATGGGGATCAGCCACTCGTCAAACAGCTTGCAGCATTCGGTGTGCGCGCCGAAATGCCCATCGCCGAGCAGGATCGCGCAGTCGTAGGGCTCGGCGTAGAAATCCACGCTGTCGATGTCCATCCACACACTGGACAATTGCACCGGGAGCTCGGGATCGACCGCCTTGAGCTTCTCCAGCACCTGCAACAGCCAGCGCATGGTCAGGCTTGACGGTGCCTTCAGACGCAGGTGACCGGCATTGGTCCTGAACGGCAGACAGGCATCCTCGATCAGCTTGAAGCCGGCCTTGAGCTCCTGGGCCAGGCCTTGTCCGGCGTCGGTCAGTTGCAGTTTCGGCCCCTTCCTCTCGAACAGATGACAGCCGAACAACTCTTCCAGATTGCGGATATGCCGGCTGATGGCGCTCTGGGTCAGCGACAGTTCCTCGGCCGCCCGCGTGAACGAGCAGGAGCGCGCCGCCACTTCGAAGGCACGCAGGGCATAGAGCGGGGGGATACGTTCGGCCATGAATACACCCAGCATGATTAATAATCATAGTTGGTCACAGATTTATCCATTTTTCAAACCGCCCGCGTCGCCTCAGGCTTGGCGTCCACGAATTCCCGTACAAGGCGACATCCCAGCCATGAACTTCTCGCTACTGATGCTCTACGTGCTCAGCGTTGCCCTGCTGATCGTCACCCCAGGCCCGGTGGTCGCCCTGGCGATCAACACCAGCCTGAAGGCTGGTACCGGCCGCGCCATGCTCACGGTTCTCGGCACCAATGGCGCCTCGCTGATGCTCGCCTTGCTGGCGGTAATGATCCTGGCCGGCAGCCTGTCGCTCAACGAGCACCTGTTGAACCTGGTGAGCTTCATTGGCTGCCTGTTCATCGGCCATCTGGGCCTTCAGGGTCTCAAGGATGCCTTGCGCATGCCGGTCGACGAATCCGTGCAACAACCGCTGCCCAGTTCCCGAAGTGGTTTCGTCAAAGGTTTCCTGGTGGGCATCTCCAACCCCAAGGACATCATCTTTTTCGTGTCCTTCTTCCCTCAGTTCATCCAGATCACGCCTTCGTTCGGCCACAGCGCGCTGCTGCTGACCGTGCTCTGGGCTCTGGTCGACTTCACCATCCTGGGTCTGTACATCTACCTGGCCAACCGGATGTTCTCCGCCCGGCACAAGGCCAAGGTGACATTCGCCTCCAGCCTGATGCTGCTGCTGGTGGCGATCTTCGGCGCCGGCTACGCCGCCCGGTCGATGCTGATGGCACTGCATTGAAAGGCATAAAGGCGTATTTCAATCATCATTCGGTCAGTGAATGATGATTAGCGCCGTCCTGCGTTTCTGCTAGGGTCGCTGCATCCGATCAGGGAACCCACGGGATGCACGCACTCGAACAACAGAGCTTGTCCGTCAATGGCATCACCCTGAGCGTGCATGTGTCGGGTCCGCTGAGGGGGCGGCCGGTCTGGCTGCTGCACGGTTTCCCGGAGTGCTGGCATTCCTGGCGCAAGCAGGTGCCGGCGCTGGTCCAGGCCGGTTATCGGGTCTTCGTCCCGGAAATGCGCGGCTATGGCCGCAGCAGCGCACCACAGGGCAGCGCGTCCTACGCATTATTGACCCTTTGCGGGGACATCCAGGCGGCCATGCAAGCCTTCGGTCACGAGCAGGTTGCCATGATCGGCCACGACTGGGGTGCACCCGTGGCCTGGCACCTGGCGCTGCTTGAGCCACAGCGGGTACGGGCACTGGTGACGTTGTCGGTGCCCTTCGCCGGCCGTCCCAGGCGCCCGGCCATCGAGAGCATGCGCGAGTTCTTCGCCGATCGCTTCAACTACATTCTCTACTTTCAGCAGCCGGGGGTGGCCGAACAGGAACTGGACGAGGATATCGACCGGACCTTGCGGGCCTTCATGGGCGATCCCGAAGTGTTCCTGCAAAACAAGCCGGCCGACGCCAGGCTGTTTGATGGCGTGAGCATTCCCTCGGCGCTGCCGCGCTGGTGCACGGAGGAAGACTTCGAACCCTATCGCCAGGCCTTCGCCGGAAAAGGCTTCCGCGGTGCCCTGAACTGGTACCGCAACTTCGAGCGCAACTGGCAGGACACCGAATGCCTGGCAGGAGCCCAGGTGCTGCAGCCGACCCTGTTCCTGATCGGCGACCGCGACCCGGTGGGCGCGCTGGAAGCGCATACGATCAAGCGCATGCCCAACGTGGTGCCACATTTGGAACAACAGGTGCTGGAGGATTGCGGGCACTGGATCCAGAACGAAAAGCCCGAGGAGGTGAACGCGGCGTTGCTGGATTTTCTTGGGAGGAACCACATCTAGAGAACACGGACTGCCGCAACGATCAGTGTGATGCCATCACTGCCGATTTCGCGGCAGGCGCCCCGATCAAAAGCCGCCGTGCCCCGAGCAAATTGTTTGTCGGTATTACGACTTGGAAAGGTTTACCTGAGCAGATAGGGAAAAGCCGAGGGAACTGTCAGTGATCAGGTGAACCACGGATTCACCCGCCCCACTTTCCAGCCTCGAAAACACAAAACCCCTGGCTTTCTCAGAAATCCAGGGGTTCTGCTACATCGAATGTGGCGGTGAAGGAGAGATTCGAACTCTCGATACAGTTTCCTGTATACACACTTTCCAGGCGTGCTCCTTAAGCCACTCGGACACTTCACCGTATCTCGTCAAACCGATTCAGTCTGTCGAGGCGCGCTAATGTAGTCGAAAGCGTTCCCGATGGCAAAGGTTTTTTTCAGAATTTTCATGCGGTTAAGTCAGATAGTCGATTTTTCGTCATGGGCGCTCCCGTCGATCAGGGCAAACCCGCCAATCTCCGGCCCGGCTTGCCGCCTTCGACCCGGCTGGAGCAGAGGCCTGGTGCCCGCCTGAGCCCCCCTCTCGGCAGTAAAGGCTGACTCACCAGTCAGTCACGGCGCTTTACCTGTCTCGTGCGGCTGAGTAACGTCTGCTGCACTTCTTTATAAGGAATTACGTCATGAGTGAACTGATCTACTACCACCTCGACGACGGTATCGCGACACTGACCTTGAACAATGGCAAGGTCAACGCCATTTCCCCGGACGTGATTGCCGCCTTCAACACGGCCCTGGATCAAGCCTCCGCCGACCGTGCCGTGGTGATCATCACCGGCCAGCCCGGCATTCTCTCCGGCGGCTACGACCTGAAAGTGATGACCGCCGGCCCCAAGGAGGCCGTCAGCCTGGTGACCGCCGGCTCCACCCTCGCCCGCCGCCTGCTGTCCCATCCGTACCCGGTGATCGTCGCCTGCCCCGGCCATGCGGTTGCCAAGGGCGCCTTCCTGCTGCTGTCGGCCGACTACCGCATCGGCGTCGACGGCCCCTTCAGCATCGGCCTGAACGAAGTGCAGATCGGCATGACCATGCACCACGCCGGTATCGAACTGGCGCGTGACCGCCTGCGACGCTCGGCCTTTCACCGTTCGGTGATCAATGGCGAGATGTTCTCGCCGAAAGATGCGGTGGACGCCGGTTTCCTCGACAAGCTGGTCGCCCCGGAAGGCCTTCGGGAGGCCGCGCTGAGCGCCGCCCGGCAGTTGCAGAAGATCAACATGAGCGCGCACAAGAAAACCAAGCTGAAAGTACGCAAGGAACTGCTGGAAACCCTGGACAACGCGATCATCCTCGACCAGGAACACCTGAACTGATCCGGACGACACACTGCGCCATGCAGCCCGGCTTCGTGCCGGGCTTTTCCTTGCCCATCCGGGCCCTCTCGCCAGGATTTTCCGGCCCCCTCCGGCCCGATGGGGAAGCCGCGCCAAAGCGTCCGCGCCCGCCTGTCGATTGCCGAATCCAGTGTACAACCGTACACTGCCTGACCTTTTGCCAGGGAAGCTCGCCAGATGCTGTTCGTATTGCGCATGTCATTGATGGGGCTGCATTTCATGCTGGCCGGGCTGCTCGGCCTGCTGCTCGTACTCTGCCGCCCCTTCAACCCGGACAACAGCCGGCTGTGTGCCCGCTTCTATGCCCGCCCGGCCATGGGCATCCTCGGCCTGAAACTCAGGACCGACATCGAATCCCTGCGGGGCCAATCACAAAGCTGCGTGATCATCGCCAACCACCAGTCCAACCACGATCTGTTCGTGTTCGGCAATGTGGTGCCCCGGCGCACGGTCGCCATCGGTAAGAAGAGCCTCAAGTGGCTGCCGTTCTTCGGCCAGATATTCTGGCTGGCGGGCAATGTGCTGATCGACCGCGGCAACGCCTACAAGGCGCGGCGGGCAATACGTACCACCACCGATACCCTGCAGCACAGGGACACGTCGATCTGGGTATTTCCCGAGGGCACCCGCAACCGGGGCCAGGAACTGCTGCCGTTCAAGAAGGGCGCGTTCCAGATGGCGATCGCCGCCGGTGTACCGATCGTGCCGGTGTGCGCCAGCAGTTACGTCCGGCACATGCGCCTGAACCGCTGGAACAGCGGCCAGGTGGTGATTCGCTCGCTACCGGCGATTGCCACTGCCGGACTGACCTCGGAAGACGTGCCAAGGCTGATGGCGCAATGCCGGGAGCAGATGCGCGAGTGCATCGAGGCGCTGGACCGGCAGGTGCAGTCCGAGCCTGCCTGAGTGGGGTCGGTACAGGGATGTATCCTGGGGCCGGCGCCCCGGTTTATCCGCAATGACGGTGGTGCCCCCAACGTCTTCGCGGATCACCCAGGCTGCCACGCGGATGAACCGTATCGACCACAAGCCTAGTGCAAGACATCGCGATTTCCTGGAGACAGCCCAGGCAGGCTAAGCTGCAACCTGTCTTTCCCCCTTCAAGAAGAAGCGATCAGCATTATGGGTAGAGTCGTTGCGGCGGCGGTCTACAGCGCCGGCAAGAAAGTCACCAACATCACCCTTGACGAAGGCGCCGCCTGGGCGGCAAAGCCGGGGCATTTCGTCTGGATCGGCCTGGAAGAGCCCAATGCCCAGGAACTGGCCAACCTGCAGAAACAGTTCAACCTGCACGAACTGGCCATCGAGGATGCCCTGGAGAAACACAGCCGGCCGAAGCTGGAAACCTTCGGCGACGCCCTGTTCATCGTCACCTATTCACCGATCCGCAATGAAGGCAGGCTGGAGTTCATCGAGACCCACATCTTTGCCGGCAAGGGCTACATCATCACCTGCCGCAATGGCCACTCGAAGTCCTACTCCCATGTGCGGCAGCGCTGCGAAGCCCGTCCGTTGCTGCTGGAACACGGCGAGGACTTCGTGCTCTATGCCCTGCTGGACTTCGTCACCGAGAGCTACCAGCCGGTCAGCGAAGCCATTCATGCCGAAATCGACGAGCTGGAAAAGAACATACTCTGCAGCACGCTGAACGAAGGCGACATCCAGCGCATCCACCATCTGCGGCGCGACGTGCTGCGCCTACGCCGCCATGTGGCGCCGATGGTGGAGATCAGCGAGGAGGTCTCGCGCCTGGCGTTCCCGTTCATCGACAAGAACATGCGCCCGTATTTTCGCGATGTGCAGATCCACGTGACCCGGCAGATGGAAGACCTGGCAACGTTGCGCGATATCGCCAGCCAGACCATCGAGATCGGCGCACTGCTGGAGTCGACCCGGCAGAGCATCGTGCAGCGCAAGTTCGCCGCCTGGGCGGCGATCCTGGCGTTTCCCACCGCTGTGGCGGGGATCTACGGGATGAACTTCCAGAACATGCCGGAGTTGAGCTGGCACTACGGCTACTTCGCCGTGCTGGGGGCGATTGCGCTGGGCTGTTCGGCGTTGTGGGCCAGTTTCAAGCGCTCAGGCTGGTTGTGAAGTCAAACGCTTCGCGGCCAAGCCCGCTCGTGGCCTGCAACTGACCGTGGGAACGGCAATCAGGCGGACCCGGCCTGGGGCTTGTGGGCAACGAAGCGCATCATCCATTCCGCCACCGTGGTGCCATGGTGCTCCTGGTCCAGGCTGGCGACGCCCCTGGAATAGATGGCTTCGCCGAGGTTCTCCTGACGGATGTCCAGCAGTGCCCGCGAGTAGTCATGGATGAACTCCGGGTGTCCCTGGAAGCACAGCACCTGGTCGTTGATGTGATACGCCGCGTACGGGCAGAAATCGCTGCTGGCGATGACCGTGGCGTTTTCCGGCAATTGGGTGACCTGGTCCTGATGGCTGATCAGCAGCGTCAACTCCTCCCGCACCGGGCTCATCCAGGGAGCCTTGGCCGCCAGCTTGTATTGATGGATGCCAACCCCCCAGCCCTGGTGGGCACGTTCGGTCCTGCCGCCCAGCAGCAACGCCAGCAACTGGTGGCCGAAGCAGATGCCCAGCAGCTTGTCGCCACGCTCGTAGCGCTTGAGCAGATAGGTCTTGAGCGTCTGGATCCAGGGGTCGCTGCCGAAGGAGTCGGCCTTGCTGCCCGTTACCAGGTAGGCGTCGAATGTCAGGTCGTCACTCGGATAATGGCCCTGCATCACGTTGTAGATACTGAACTCGGCAGCGATCGGCTGGCGGGAAAACAGGCGTTCGAACATCTTCCCATAACCCTGATACTGCTCGACCAGCTCTGGACGCAGGACATCGGTTTCCAGAATGCAGATGTGTAACGACATAAAAGTACCTGACGCGAAAGACCAAAGAGTGAGGTCTGAGCCTGCCCTGAAACACGTAGTCAAGGCAAGCACGGAACACGCTCTCGCCAGGCGTTGTTCAGCCCGTTCAGAAGCGCTCGCCCCTGGCGGCCCGGTCCAGCAACAGCGCCGGTGGCGCGAAACGTTCGCCGTATTGTTCGCTCAGGTAGCGGGCACGGGCAACGAAGTCCGCCAGGCCGTACTGGTTGATGAATTGCAGGGCACCACCGCTCCAGGCAGCAAAGCCGATACCGAAGATCGAGCCGACGTTGGCATCGGCCGTCGACTGCAGCACCCCCTCTTCCAGGCAGCGCACGGTTTCCAGGGCCTGCACGAAGAGCAGGCGGTCACGCACATCCTGGGACGAAATCCGCCGCTCGGGGTTCTCGAAATACCGCTTCAGCTCCGGCCACAACTGTTTCTGGCCTCCCGCCGGGTAATCGTAGAACCCGCCGCCACCGGCCTTGCCGGGGCGCTTGTACTCCAACAGCAGATCGATCACCGCAAACGCCGGATGAGCGGGCGGCGCCTTGCCTTCGGCCAGCAGGTCGCGGGCGGTCTGCTGACGGATGTGGCTCATCAGGCTCAACGAGACCTCGTCGGAAACCGCCAACGGCCCCACCGGCATGCCGGCCTTGCGCGCCTCGGTCTCGATCATCGCCGCTGGAATGCCTTCGCCGAGCATGGCAATGCCTTCGTTGGCAAAGGTGCCGAACACCCGCGAAGTGAAAAAGCCGCGGCGGTCATTGACCACGATCGGCGTCTTGCGGATCTGCAGGACGAAATCGAAGCCACGGGCCAGGGTTTCGTCGCTGGTGCGTGCACCGCGGATGATTTCCACCAGCGGCATCCTTTCCACCGGGCTGAAGAAATGCAGGCCGATGAACCGGTCCTGGCGCGGCACTGCCGTGGCGAGGCCGGTGATGGGCAAGGTCGAGGTGTTGGACGCGATCACCGCTTCGTCGCCCACCACCCGCTGTGCGGCGGCCGACACCCCGGCCTTGAGCTCACGGTCCTCGAACACCGCCTCGATGATCAGGTCGCAGCCGGCCAGGTCAGCATCCGTCCCGGTTGGCCGGATGCGCGCCAGGATCGCCTCGCGTTGTTCGCCGGTCATGCGGCCACGGGCGACCTTCCTGTCCAGCAACGCCGCCGAGCGGGCCTTGCCCTGCTCGGCAACGGCCAGACTGACGTCCTTGAGCACCACCTCGATCCCGGCCACGGCGCTGACGTGGGCAATACCCGCCCCCATCATCCCCGCCCCGAGCACGCCGACCTTGCGGGTGACATTAGGGGCAAATCCCTTGGGCCGGGAACCGCCGGCATTGATCTCGTTCAACTGGAACCAGAAGGTCCCGATCATGTTCTTCGCCACCTGGCCGGTGGCGAGCTCGGTGAAATAGCGGGTCTCGATCAGGTGCGCGGTATCGAAATCGACCTGGGCCCCTTCCACCGCCGCACAGAGGATTTTCTCCGGAGCCGGGAAACAACCATGGGTCTTGCTGCGCAACATCGACGGAGCGATGGCGAGCATCTGCGCGACCTTGGGATCGGACGGGGTTCCCCCCGGCAGTCGATAGCCCGGCAGGTCCCAGGGCTGGCGGGCCACCGGGTGTTCGAGGATCCAGGCGCGGGCCTTGCTCAGCATGTCGTCGACATCGCTCGCCAGCTCGCCGACCAGGCCGGCCTGAAGCGCCTGCCGAGCCGACATCTTCTTGCCTTCGAGCAGGTACGGCAGGGCTTTCTCCAGGCCCAGCAGCCGGACCATGCGCACCACCCCGCCACCGCCCGGCAGCAGGCCCAGGGTCACTTCCGGCAAGCCCAGTTGCACAGTCTGGTCGTCCAGGGCGATCCGGTGCTGGCAGGCCAGGCAGATTTCCCAGCCACCGCCCAGCGCGGCCCCATTTATAGCCGCTACCACCGGCCGCTCCAGGGTCTCCAGGGCCCGCAACTGGGCCTTCAGTTCGAGTACGCCATCCTGGAAGGCCCGTGCATCCGCCGGCGTGACTCTGATCAGTTCGTTGAGATCACCACCGGCGAAGAAGGTCGGCTTGGCCGAGGTGATGATCACCCCGGCCAACTCCTCGCGTTCGGCGGCCAGGCGCGCCACACAGCCGGCCATGGCCTCGCGGTAGGCGGCATTCAGGGTGTTGGCCGTCTGGCCGGGCATGTCCAGGGTCAGGACGACGATCCGGTCGGCACCCTTTTCGTAGCGAATGGCATCAGTCATGGCTGGTTTCCCGATCGGTTCAAAGGCGTTCGATAATGGTGGCGATCCCCATGCCGCCACCGACGCAAAGCGTTGCCAGGCCGTAGCGCAACCGGCGTGCCTCCAGCTCGTCGAGCAACGTGCCGAGAATCGCGCAACCGGTGGCGCCCAGCGGATGGCCCAAGGCAATCGAGCCGCCATTGACATTGACCTTCTCCGGGTCGACCGCCATGTCCCTGATGAACTTGAGCACCACCGAGGCAAAGGCTTCGTTGACCTCGAACAGGTCGATGTCGCCGAGCTGCAGGCCGGCCCTGGCCAACGCCTTGCGGGTGGCCGGTGCGGGGCCGGTGAGCATGATGGTCGGGTCGGTGGCGGTGACCGCGCTCGCGACGATCCGCGCCCGCGGCCGCAGGCCCAGCTCACGGCCCTTGTCGGGCGAACCGATGAGCATCAGCGCGGCGCCGTCGACGATCCCGGAACTGTTGCCCGGAGTATGCACATGGCGGATCCGCTCGACATGGCTGTACACACGCAAGGCCGTGGCATCGAAGCCCATCTGCCCGATCGTTTCGAAACTCGGCTTGAGCTACCCCAGGCCCTCCAGGGTCGAATCGGCACGGATGAACTCGTCATGGTCGAGCAGGACCAGGCCATTCTGGTCCAGCACCGGCACCAGGGACCTGTCGAATGCCCCCGCCGCCCGCGCCCGCGCAGCCTTGTGCTGGGACTGTAGGGCGAAACCGTCGACATCCTGGCGACTGAAGCCTTCCAGGGTGGCGATCAGGTCCGCGCCGATGCCCTGGGGCGTGAAGTGACAGTGCATATTGGTTTGCGGGTCGAGCACCCAGGCCCCGCCATCGCTGCCCATCGGCACCCGTGACATGGACTCGACGCCGCCGACCACCACCAGATCCTCGAACCCCGAACGGATTTTCATCGCCCCCAGGTTCACCGCCTCCAGGCCCGAGGCGCAAAAACGGTTGACCTGGACCCCGGCGACGCTGATATCCCAGTCCGCCACCAAGGCCGCCGTCCTGGCGATGTCGGCTCCCTGGTCACCTACCGGCGTCACGCAGCCGATCACGATGTCGTCCACTTCGCGGGTATCGAACCCATTGCGCTGCTGCAATGCCGTGAGCAATCCGGCCAGCAGGTTGACCGGCTTGACGCTGTACAAGCCGCCGCCGGCCTTGCCCTTGCCCCGGGGCGTACGCACCGCATCGAATATCAGAGCCTCTGTCATGACGTCCTCGAACCGTTCGGGTGAAGAAAAAAGCCGCGTTCCCCACCTTAGGCCCGGCCCACCAGGATTCAATGACCGAAGCGCTCACCGGCCTTGACCCCTCACGCTCGGACGAACGGTAGCCTGCTAAGCGCTTAGCCGTTCGAGTGCTTGCAGGTGTCTAGCAAAAGGCCCGCTAGCCAGCTGGCCATGTGCCTCATGCCCTTTTAAAAGTATTTTTAAACAGATAAATAGCAAACAGTTCTAAGTCAAGTGTGACGCGGGCCCTAAGGTTATCCCAGTGGAGTTGCCGCCGGGTTTTGCCGGGGCACCCACATCGAGTTGTCGAGTCGTATCCCAGGAATAACAAAAAAAGGCAGTCAGCCATGTTCAAGCACTCGAAAGTCCGCCAGGCCGGTTTGATCCTATTCGCCACCACCTTGCTGCTCATCCTGCCGAACCTCACCAAGGTGGCCGGTTAGAGGCTGTGGTGCTTTTTCACAAGACCGAATTCTCACCCCGGTCAACTATCGGGGTTCGGGTTTGTGTGCCAATCTTGAGCCATGACTTGATGGAGACAGGCTCATGCGCCATTGGATCGCCGCTACCCTGACAGCAGCGGCACTACTCGGCAGCCTCCCCGCCCAGGCGGGTATCATCGATGTAAACCGTGCGGTCGACGAAATCCGCGACGGTGCGCTCATCCTTGATCTGCGCAACAACAGTGATTTCGCCGCCGGCAACATCCACAACTCGCTGCAGGTGGACCTGACCCTCGAAGACGGCACCGGCATCAGCGCCGAAGGCCTGGCCTATCAGTTGCGCCTGGTGGTCCTCGACCCGAACGCCACCGTGGTGATCTACAGCGACACCAACCAGCACGCCCTGGAAGCCGAGGACACGCTGATCCGGCGTGGCTACTTCGGCATCGTCAATGGCGGCAACTACAGCGAACTGCGCGATGCGCTGTTCGATCATGTCGAAGACACCCCGACCTGGGTCTTCGACAATGACGACGACATCGCCGACCAATCCAACCCCACCACCGCCCCGATCGAATAAAACCCACGAATGAAACGCCTGATCCTGCTGACCACCGCCCTGCTCTGCGGCCAACTGCATGCCGCCCAACTCACCCTCGACCTCGGCTCCAGTCCCCGGACCTGGGAAACGCAAGCGCTGCTCGCCCACCCCAAGGCACAGACCATCACCATTGACAACGACGTCTCCTACAAGCGCCAGATGACCTATCGTGCGGTGCCGGTAGCCGTCCTGCTGGACGGCATCAAACCTGACGATCACCTGCAGGCCGTGGCACTGGACGGCTTCGCCGCCGAAATGAGTGCCGCACCGCTGCTCGGCAAGAGCGGCGCCCAGGCCTGGCTGGCCGTGGAGGACCCGGCCAAGCCATGGCCGCCACTGGCCGAGGGCAAGCCGGGCGCCGGGCCGTTCTACCTGGTATGGACGCATCCGGAAGCCGGGAACATCGGCCCCGAGCAATGGCCTTTCCAGGTGGCCAGCATCAAGCGCCTTGCCTCGGTGGCGGAACGTTTTCCGGCATTGCTGCCGGATCCGAAGCTCAAGGCCAATGATCCGGTGAACCAGGGCTTCGTGCTGTTCCAGAAAAACTGCCTGGCCTGCCACCGGCTCAATGGCGCTGGCGATGCGCAGGTGGGGCCGGACCTGAACATACCGTACAGCCCGACCGAGTATTTCGCCGAAGGCTATCTCAAGCGTTACATCCGCGACCCGCAGAGCCTGCGCCACTGGCCACAGGCGAAGATGCCGGCATTCACTCCGGCGGTGCTGCCGGATGGCGAGCTGGATCTGCTGGTGGGTTATCTCAAGCACATGGCAAAGCGCAAGGTGCCCGTGCAGCAAGCAGGCTTTTGACTATCACCTACATAGCCAGAGTCGATTTCCACTCCTGAAAGAGCTGGCGGATAATCCCATCACCCAGTCAGCCAGGGCGACAACATCGTCCTGCGCGACGTCCCCCTTTGCCAGGCGCCCATAGGCGTCCGCGCGTGGACCGACCATTCGCCCACGCCACGAGCTTCCCATTCGGCCACCCTCCGCGGTGGCCTTTTTTTGCGCGCCGGCCAAGTCAAAAACAAAAACGGCCGACCCACAGGTCAGCCGTTGCCACAGGGAAATGTCCGGTGCGTTCAGTTGAGCGCACGAACCGGATGCTTGACGCCCCAGCCTTCGATCACGCCACCGAGCGGTTCGACCACCGCGCCGAAGTCGTGCTCGAAATCATCGATGCCGCCATAGGTGGCGTACATCACCTTGCTCAGTTCCAGATACCAGGCACCGTCGTCCCTGGGACTGACCTGAGCGTTCAGGGATTCACCCCGAAACTGACCTGCCGCCCTGCGCGCCCGCTCCTCGTCCGGGAAAACCGCATAGAACTCGATGGGATGGATACGTGCGAAATCGAAACCGCCTTCTTTCATGCGGCGCAGCACCTGGCTGCTGATGTCTTCTTGATAGGCTGTGCTCATGAAACGTCCTCCTCAGCAAGCGTTGGATAGACTTTCCGCGATCCCGAGCCGGGCACCCACGATGCCGACAGCGCGACGGGGGCCCGTCGCCGGGAAACAAGCATGTAGCTGACAAGATCAGACCACCTTAGCGAATCTCTCGCTGATCTCGATTGCAGAGTAGCGTGATGCCAGCCGCTCTGCCAGAGGGTCTGAAGTAGAAAAACCGACTTTACGAAACCGGCGCGATGCGCAGGATCTGGATGCTGTTCTGCTCCTTGAGGCTCTTGACTGTCGGCTCGTCCATGCGCCCGTCGAGATCATTGAGGTCCAGTTCGGCCGGAACCGGCAACAAGCGGGCGCGAACCCATTGCGCAGCCTGTTCCATGCTCGGCTGATGCTCGTAATCGAAGTGCTCGACGCTTTGCACACCATGATCATCCACGAAAGTGACTGCCCACATCTTCATCGGTGTCTCCTCGCTCAAGCCCGTCAAGGGCCCACAGATATCTGGACCCCGGGATGGGAAGGATCGTTCAAGGCGTTTGCAGGCAAACAGGCCCGTAGGAGCGGGGCTTGCCCACGAAAGCGGTGGCCCAGTCAGCGGATATGTCGGCTGGTCGACCATCTTCGCGGGCAAGCCGCGCCCCTACAGGGGGCGGCGGTCCTGGGCTCCTGCTTCGAGGAGAGACCCGAGCCCCCGGCCGATCACTTCTCGGCGTGTTCCTTGAGGGCCTTCAGGGTATTGAAGGGGGCCTCGACCACGAACTTGTTCGCCAGCCACGATGGCACGCTGCCACCTGGTTCGGTATGCACCTGGTAGGTCACTTCGGTGAGGTTGTCGCCCTTGGGCACCAGCTTCCAGAAACCGTCGACCTGGGCCACGCGCACATAACCCTTTTCTTCCGGCTTGTAGGTCGGCACGCCCTGGAGCTTGCGGGTCAGGCTGCCATCGGCATTCTGGATAGTGGTGATATGCAGGTACGAGTCGCGGTCCGTGACCGGAAACGGCGCCTTGAACTGGGTGTAGGTCCAGCTCTCGTCGCCCTTCTTGTCCACCAGTTTCTGCGACTTGCACTCATGGATCCAGGCGCAGGCACCGGCCACATCCTCCTGCAGGGCACGGATCTTGGCCACCGAAGCCTTGATCGTCGTCACGCCCTGATAGGCCTTGTACTTGGAACCGCTCACTTCGGCGAGCGACACCTTGATGCCGTTTTCGTCCTTGGCCGTCTCCCAGGTCTCCGCGTAGGCGGTACCGGTCAACAGGACACTCAAGCCACAAGCCACAGCCATACGATGCAGCGAACCCATTTTCTTATTCCTTATTGTCAAAGGTGAACACGCTTCAAGCCGCCGTCATTTTCTCCCACCAGCCGATCAGACGGATGGCCTCTTCACGACTACCGCCACACACTTCCGGATCGGCCTTGAAGCCACCGCACACGGCCGGCCGCTCGGGCCTGCCGAACAGCTCACAGCGGTTTTCGACCGAGAGATGCACACAACGTTCTCCGGCCGGTTTGCCAGCGGGCATGCCGGGCAGCGGCGAGCTGATGGAAGGAGCGATACAGCAGGCACCACAACCTTCACGGCAGTTCATGGCGACACGCTCCCTGCAACGGACCCGGGGTGTGGAAGACAGAGTAACCGCTAAAACGGCTGTTTAAAATTGGTCGCACAATTGTTTTTCAATAACGGGGTAGATGACTGCTCAGTCACCGACGAAGCATCATGACCGGGCTGGGGATTTTACTGCTTGAACTCGAAATCCAGTGCAGCGCCTTCGATTTCCCGACGACTGTCGTTGCGCAGTTGCAGCTCCATTTCGTTGCTCAGCAGTCGACCGTTGAGCTGAAAGGGCGTCTGGGAAGCCGGCTTTTCCACGAACATCTGCGGCAGCAACGGCCGGCTCCTGGACAGCGGCACCTTGCCGACCGGCTGCATCTTGTTGACCAGTTCCTGGGGCAGGCTCAGATCCAGCCTGGGCGGTGGCAGGCGAGTCTTCGCTACATCATTATCGATCTTGCGGGACTTTCCCGTGGCGGCCTTCTTTGTAGGCGTGGTCTTTTTCGGCTGGGCTTTTTTCTGAGTGGCTGCGGTCTTTTTCGTCACAGAACCATCGTGCCTGGCCGGCGTGGCCCTGGTTTGCTGCGCCCTGCCACCGACAACCGACGACTTTTCCTGAGCCTGCGCCATGACCGCACCGCCAGCGCCCAGGCCGGTCAGCAAGGCAAGCATCAGCAGGCGTACAGCGAAAGTCGCGTTCATGAACTCTACGGCATCGACAACAGAGTCCCCTATGCTCGCTCGTTGTGCAGGCGATGACAAGTAACGAGATCGGCAATCGTCCCCGGATGCCGCCGCCGGGGGGCGCCCACGGGCCGTCCCCGGCAACCGTATCAGAACAGCCCGGCCGCGGTTTCCTGGCAGAGCTGGTTGGCCAGCATGCCGAGGGTCATCAGAGCCCGTTCGGCCTCGCGGTTCCACGGAATCCCGCAGTTGAGCCGGATACAGTGGTTGAACTGCTCGGTGTTGCTGAAGATCAGCCCCGGCGCGATGCTGATGCCCTGCTGCAATGCCCGCACGTGCAGTTCCTGGGTGTTGACCCGTCCCGGCAGGCTGACCCAGAGAATGAAACCGCCGGTCGGACGGGTCATCTGCGTGCCTTCGGGAAAATACTGCTGCACCGCCAACTGGAAAGCGCTGAGATTCTTGCGGTACTCCTGGCGAATGTAGCGCAGGTGCCGGTCGTAACCGCCGTTCTCCAGGTAGGCCGCCACACCCATCTGCGTCACGCTGCAGGCCGAATGGGTACTGAAGGTCTGCAGGCGCTGGATTTCCTGCTGGAACTTGCCGGCGACCATCCAGCCGATCCGCACGCCGGGCGACAGGGTCTTGGAGAAGCTCGAACAGTAGATCACCCGGTCCAGCCGGTCATAGGCCTTGAGCGCCTTGGTACGACCGACCTCGAACATCAGTTCGCCATAGATATCGTCCTCGACGATCTGGATATCGAAATCCGATGCCAGACGCAGCAACTGCTTCTGCCGTTCCTCGGGCATGGTCCCGCCCAGCGGATTGCTCAGGCGCGTGGTCAGCACCAGGGCCTTGATCGACCATTGGTTGGCCGCCAGTTGCAGGGCTTCCAGACTCATGCCGGTGGACGGATCGCTGGGAATCTCGATGACCTTCAGACCCAGCAGGTCGGCCAGTTGCAGCAGTCCGTAGTAGGTCGGCGACTCGGCGGCGATCAAATCACCGGGGCGGGTCAGCACGCGCAGCGACATCTGCAATGCATCGACGCAGCCGTGGGTGATCACCACCTCGGAGGGGTCGACCACCACGCCGGCATCACGCATGCGAATCGCCACCTGGCGCCGCAGCGGCTCGAAACCGGGGCTGAACATGTAGCTGAAGGCCCGCGGGCTGTGAAAGCGGGTGACCTTGGCCAGTTGCTGGTGCAGCGCCCGTACCGGCAGGTAATCCACCGACGGCACCGCCGCACCGAACGGGAACACCCCTTCGCGACGGGATTCGACCAGCACCTGGTGGATGATACTGCTGCGGGTGACCAGGCCCGGCCGCTCGACCCGGGCGATATCCGGCGTCGGCGCGGTCAGCGCAGGCGTCTGGTGCACGTAGTAGCCCGACTGCGGACGGGCACGGATCAACCCCTGGTCCTCCAGATTGGCATAGGCCTGCAACACCGTGGCGTGGCTGACGTTGAGCTGCGAGCTCATCTTGCGCACCGAAGGCACGCGCTCGCCTGGCTGGTAGACGCCACGGCGGATGTCGTCGGCCAGTTGCTGCGCAATACGCTGGTAGAGCAATAGGTTGGTCATGAAGCGGCACTCGGTTTCAACGGCGTTTTTATTCTTGGCGGCAACGATACCGGAACAGTTTCAAAGTGTACTGGCACAGTTCCTACAATAGTCGACAATACAGTGACGAGAGAAGTAAAACTGTACGGGAACACTTGTCGCGCAGGATCGGCCAGCTTTCTTCATCACAGCAGATGGCAAGGATGACTTGCGTGGCGAGCGGGCTTGCCCGCGCTGGGGTGCGAAGCGCCCCTGGACCTGGGCCACTCGCTGTACCAGGCAGACCCGGCCGGCAGGGTTTGGGACCGCTTTGCGGTCCAGCGCGGGCAAGCCCGCTCGCCACCACTGACTTGTGTTCCACCACGGGCCCGTATCCAGGAGTTGACCCGCATTCCCATTGTCAAAGGTGACCGGGCATGAAAAAACCCGGCACCTTGCGGATACCGGGTCTGTTCGTGAAACACCTGGGCCTCAGCGGGCGGCGCCCAGATGGCCCTTCTCATCGGAAAAGACCACCTCCACCCGCCGGTTCTGCGCCCTGCCACGCTCGGTGGCGTTCACGTCGATCGGGTACTCGTCGCCATAACCGACGACCTCGATGCGCTTCTCGTCGATACCCAGGTCCACCAGCATGTCCGCCACGGACTGGGCGCGATCGCGGGACAACTGCAGGTTGCTGTCCTTCTCGCCAGTACTGTCGGTGTAGCCTTCGATGCGCACGACACGTTTCGGATTGAGCTGGAGAAACTGCACCAGCTTGAGGATCGCCCGGTTGGCGGAGCTCTGCAGTTCGGCCTCGCCGGTGTCGAACAGCACGTCGCCCAGAGTCATCACCAGGCCGCGGTCGGTCTGGGTGCTGGCCTGGCTGATCTGTTCCTCGACCCACTTGCCCTGCTGCTGCACGCTGACCAGCTTGGATTCACGCAGGGCCAGTTGCAGGCGCTGGCGCTCGAGTTCCAGCCTGGCCGCACGCTCCTGGTTCAGGGCCTGCTCGGTGTGCTGGCGGGCGATGTCCGAATAGCGCTCGCTCAGGTAGGCATAATGCGCCACATCGCCGCTGCTGCCCCAGTAGCTGGACAGACGATCGGCGCGCGCCAGCGACTCGCCGGCACGGATCACGTCCCTGGGCGCATAGCGCAGCACATTGGTGTCTTCCTTGACCTTCTGGAAGCTGGAGGACGCCTGCTGCAGGGCCAGTTCGCTGGCCTGCTGGCCGGCGCAACCGTAGAGACTGGCAAACCCCAGCGCCAGCAGGACGCCGACCATTCGACTCGGATGGATCATCGGGCCTCTCCCAACTGCTTGCGCAAGCGCGTGATGCGGGTATTGAGCAGTTTCAGCTCTTCCTCACTCTTGGCGGTCAGTACCTGGGCTTCGGCCAGACGCGCATCCAGTTCAGCCTGTTCGGCACGCATGCGAGCCTTCTTGAAGGACTGGTCGGCCATGGCGGACTTGGCGCGCTCGAACTTGCCCTCGGCCAGTTTCAGTTCGGCCACCTCGTCGGCCTTGGCGCCAACGGCCCGGGCCTGTTCGAGTGCACGTTCGGTGAGACGCATTTGTTCATTCGGCGCCGGATCGGCCGCGCAACCCGCCAGGGCCGCGACGGCCAGGGCAGCGAATAAAGGTCGAATACTCAAAGCAAATTCCTACTGTTCAGGGGCGCCGGCCGGTTGCAGTTGCGCCTTCCAACGCTCCAGATTGCGCTGCAACACGGCCTCGGTCAGGCCGGAGGCCGGTAATTCTGTCATTTTTTTCGCCAACTGTCCGCGCAACCAGGCGTCATTACAGGCCGAATTGTGGGACACCGCCAGGAACAGTCCCGGCTGGTCGACCGGCTGGGCCCGGGGGCCGATATCACTGACCATGCCCAGGTTCTGGGCAGTGACCATTCCGGCATAGCGCCCGGCCAGCACATACTCGACCTCGCCCAGCAGCAGCTTCTGGAAAGCCTGGGGCAAGGCCGGGGTCTGCTGCAGCGTCAGGTGCTGCCTGCCGAACTCCGCGAATGGCTGGGTCAGCCGGGCCTTTTGCGAGACCGCACCGAGATGGCCTTGCAGGTCCTGGGCGCTGTTGTAGACCAGGGTCGAGTCGTTGCGGGTCCAGACCAGGAAGTCGTTCCGTACCAGCGCCGGGTGGATGTAGTCCAGCGTGTCCAGTTCGTTGACGGTGATCGGCGCGTCCACCAGCAGATCCATGCGTCCGCTGCGCACCTCCTCCTGGGCCTGGGAACGCCTGCCGCCGTAGAGCACCTCAATCTTGAGACCCAATTCGCTGCCGACCTGGCGCAGCAGGTCGGCGCTGGCACCGATCAGGTGTACCGGATCGGCGGGGTCACGCCACAGATAGGGCGGCGCGTCCGGGCTGCCGGTGACGATCAGACGCTCGCACTTGCCCACGGCCAGGGCCTGCGTGGACAACGCGGGCAGCCCCAGCAGCAGCGATAGTGCAGCGACGCGAAACACGTCCATGACAAAACTCTCCAATCCAGCTCGACCTTTGTGGAAGCCGGCTTGCTGGCGATAGCGACCTGGCAGCCGACATCTGCATCGACTGATCCGCCGCCATCGCCAGCAAGCGGAGCGCCGCCCGGCCGTCTCCCACAGTGGCCGCGTTTAGCTCGTACCTTGTGGGAGCAGGATTTACCGAGGCGTCGGACCGCCGCGAATAGCCCTCAGGCCTTGTGCAAAACCATAGAATCTCCCACAAGGGGGCTGTGCAAGGCAAAAAAAACCCGGTCACAAGACCGGGTTCTTTTATAAGTGAAACGGCTGGATCAGACCAGCTTTTCCAGCTCGGGCACCGCTTCGAACAGGTCCGCGACCAGGCCGTAGTCGGCCACCTGGAAGATCGGTGCCTCTTCGTCCTTGTTGATCGCGACGATCACCTTGGAGTCCTTCATGCCGGCCAGGTGCTGGATCGCGCCGGAGATACCGACGGCGATGTACAACTGGGGCGCGACGATCTTGCCGGTCTGGCCGACCTGCATGTCGTTCGGTACGAAGCCCGCGTCGACCGCGGCGCGGGAGGCGCCGACCGCCGCGCCCAGCTTGTCGGCCAGGGCGTACAGGTGCTTGAAGTTGTCGCCGTTCTGCATGCCGCGGCCGCCGGAAACGACGATCTTGGCAGCGGTCAGTTCAGGACGGTCGGACTTGGCCAGCTCTTCACCGACGAACGACGATTTGCCTGCATCGTGGGCGGCAGCGACCGCTTCGACGGCAGCCGAACCACCTTCGGCGGCAACCGGGTCGAAACCGGTGGCACGCACGGTGATGACCTTGATCGCAGCGCTCGATTGCACGGTGGCAATGGCGTTACCGGCGTAGATCGGGCGCTTGAAGGTATCGGCGCTTTCCACCGAGATGATCTCGGAGATCTGGTCGACGTCCAGTTGAGCAGCGACGCGTGGCAGGATGTTCTTGCCGTTGGAGGTGGCGGCAGCCAGGACGTGGCTGTAGCCCTTGCCCAGCTCGGCCGCCAGGGGAGCGACGTTCTCCGGCAGTTGATGAGCGTAGGCGGCGTTGTCGGCCACCAGCACTTTCGACACGCCGGCGATTTTCGCAGCGGCTTCGGCGACGGCGCCAACGCCCTGGCCCGCAACCAGCACGTGAATGTCACCACCGATCTTGGCGGCGGCACCAACGGTGTTCAGGGTGGCCGGAGCGACGGTTTTGTTGTCGTGTTCGGCGATTACCAAGATAGTCATGATCAGATTACCTTCGCTTCGTTTTTCAGTTTCTCGACCAGTTCCGCAACCGACTTGACCTTGATGCCAGCGCTGCGTGCAGCCGGTGCTTCAACCTTCAGGGTCTTGTTGGTGGAGGCGGTGGAAACGCCCAAAGCATCCGGAGTCAGCGTCTCGAGCGGCTTCTTCTTGGCTTTCATGATGTTTGGCAGAGATGCGTAGCGCGGCTCGTTCAAACGCAGGTCGGTGGTGACGATGGCTGGCAGATTCAGCGAAACGGTCTGCAGGCCGCCGTCGATTTCGCGGGTCACGGCAACCTTGTCGCCGGAGACCTCGACTTTCGAGGCGAAGGTGCCCTGGGCGTAACCGCTCAGTGCCGCCAGCATCTGGCCAGTCTGGTTGTTGTCGCTGTCGATCGCCTGCTTGCCGAGGATCACCAGTTGTGGCTGTTCCTTGTCGACCACGGCCTTGAGCAGCTTGGCCACGGCCAGGGAGTTCAGTTCGTCGGCGGACTCGACCAGGATGGCACGGTCGGCACCCAGCGCCAGCGCGGTACGCAGTTGCTCCTGAGCGGTTGACGGGCCGATGGTGACGACGACGATTTCGGTCGCCACGCCTTTTTCCTTCAGACGTACCGCTTCTTCCACGGCGATTTCGCAGAACGGGTTCATCGACATCTTGACGTTGGCGAGGTCGACGCCGGAATTGTCCGCCTTGACGCGAACCTTGACGTTGTAATCGACAACGCGTTTGACAGCTACAAGAACCTTCATGGATTCCTCACTCTCCGGTGAAAAGAAAGTCGCCCAGGCGTACCTGGCGGTTGGATGCTCAGCGGCGCGCGCATGAAGCTCAAGGGCACCTCCAAAAACGCCGGCATCTGCACGAAAGCCTGGCTGCTTTCCGGTTAACGACCGTCCGTCCGACGTGACTGTACAGTCACGGGACCGATGGACGTGTAAACTTCGCGCCGGAATCGACGTGCCACTTCACTTTCGCTGTCTTCGTCCTGTCTTTAGACGTGCTCTTGCGGCCTCCGTTTAGCCTACGGCAAGCGCAAAACCGCTCGTATCTTGACCGGAACGCCTATTCTGGTCAATACGGCAAAATGGTCAGTCATAAGCCGCGCTACTTTGATTTATCTGGCTTCCAGCGAATTCAAACAAACGTTTGTATTGGACGCTGATAGTGGTGTAGATATAATGGCGCCACCTAGAGAGAAAGATGTCTGCCCGGCGTTGCGCTGCCTGAAGTGGCAGGGGAACGCGGGGGCGAGGCACCAAACCTCCAATCAGAAGAAAACTGTTGAGCCTTGAGAGTAGGAGAGAGTCTGTGGAACGCGAATACATGGAATTCGACGTGGTCATCGTCGGTGCCGGCCCCGCAGGCCTGTCCGCCGCCTGCCGGCTGAAACAGAAAGCCGCCGAAGCGGGTCAGGAAATCAGCGTCTGCGTCGTGGAAAAAGGTTCCGAAGTCGGTGCCCATATCCTTTCCGGCGCGGTGTTCGAACCACGGGCCCTGAACGAACTGTTCCCGGACTGGAAGGAACTCGGCGCGCCACTGAACACCCCGGTCAAGCGCGACGACATCTATGTCCTGCGCAACGGCGAGACCGCGACCAAGGTTCCCGACTTCTTCGTGCCCAAGACCATGCACAACGAAGGCAACTACATCATCTCCCTGGGCAACCTGTGCCGCTGGCTGGCCCAGCAGGCCGAGAACCTGGGCGTGGAGATCTATCCGGGCTTCGCCGCTCAGGAAGCGCTGTTCGACGAGAACGGCGTGGTGCGCGGCATCATCACCGGCGACCTCGGGGTCGACCGTGAAGGCAACCCGAAGGAAGGCCTGTACACCCCCGGCATGGAACTGCGCGGCAAGTACACGCTGTTCGCCGAAGGTTGCCGTGGCCACATTGGCAAGCAACTGATTTCGCGCTTCAAGCTCGACAGCGAAGCCGACGCCCAGCACTACGGCATCGGCCTCAAGGAAATCTGGGAAATCGACCCGGCCAGGCACCAACCGGGCCTGGTGGTGCACACCGCCGGCTGGCCGCTGGACATCATGGGCACCGAGAACACCGGCGGCTCCTTCCTCTATCACCTGGAAAACAACCAGGTGGTGGTCGGCCTGATCGTCGACCTGTCCTACAGCAACGCCTACCTGTCGCCGTTCGACGAGTTCCAGCGCCTCAAGCACCACCCGGTGCTCAAGCAGTACCTGGAAGGCGGCAAGCGCATCAGCTATGGCGCCCGCGCCATCTGCAAGGGCGGCCTGAACTCGCTGCCGAAGATGGTCTTCAATGGCGGCGCACTGATCGGTTGCGACCTGGGCACCCTGAACTTCGCCAAGATCAAGGGCAGCCACACCGCGATGAAATCCGGCATGCTCGCCGCCGAAGCGGTGGCCGAGAAGCTGCTGGCCGGCGCCGAGGGTGGCGATCAACTGGACAACTACGTCGCATCGTTCAAGGCCAGTTGGCTGTATGAGGAACTGTTCGCCAGCCGCAACTTCGGCGCGGCCATCCACAAGTACGGCCCGATCATCGGTGGCGGCTTCAACTGGGTCGAGCAGAACCTGTTCGGCGGCAAGCTGCCGATCACCCTGCACGACAACAAGCCGGACTACGCCTGCCTGAAGCTGGCCAAGGACTCGGTGAAAATCGATTACCCGAAGCCGGACGGCAAGCTCAGCTTCGACAAGCTGAGCTCGGTGTTCCTCTCCAGCACCAACCATGAAGAGGAACAGCCGTGCCACCTCAAGCTCAAGGACCCGAGCATTCCCCTGAGCAAGAACCTGCCGCTGTACGACGAACCGGCACAGCGCTACTGCCCGGCGGGCGTGTACGAAGTGGTCACTCAGGAAAACGGCGAGAAACGCTTCCAGATCAACGCCCAGAACTGCGTGCACTGCAAGACCTGCGACATCAAGGACCCCTCGCAGAACATCACCTGGGTCGCGCCGGAAGGGGCTGGCGGCCCGACCTATCCGAACATGTGATTCGGTCGATGCCATGACAGAAAGGCTCCTTCGGGGGCCTTTTTGCTGGGTGGGGAAACCGGGAGGTTTGGGGTGGAATCTTGTGGCTTGCCCGCGAAGAGGCCGTCCGGGACACCAAAAACCCCGGATCAACCCGCTACGCCGACTGTCCCGCCAACATCCCCTCCTCTCCCGGCGTGCGCTCGAAGTAGCGCTTGTACTCCCGGCTGAACTGCGACGTGCTCTGGTAACCCACCCGATGCGCCACCTGGGCCACGCCCAACCCATCCCCGGCCAGCAGTCGCTGGGCCTTGAGCAGGCGCAGGCGCTTGAGATACTGCACCGGCGACAACAGCGTGCTGCGTTTGAAGTGCTCGTGAAAGGTCGACGGACTCATGTTCGCGTAGCGCGCCAGGGTGTCGACGTTCAACGGCTCGGCGAAATGCTCGTGCAGGTGGCTGAGCGACGCCGCCAACCGGGCGAACTGCCCCTGCTGCTCGACCAGCGCCCGCAACACATCCGACTGCGGCCCGCGCAAGGCGGTGAACAACACCTCGCGCAAGCGCGCCTGGCCCATCACCCGGCACTCCAGCGGATCATGCAGGCAGCGCAGCAACTGTTCGACGCTATGGCGCATGGCATCGTCGAGCGCCACCGAGGTCATCGACTCCGGCGTCTGCGCCGACGCACCGCGCTCGCCCGCCAGGCCCATTGCCCGCACCAGCTCGCTCAACAGCGCCCGGTCGATACCGATGGACACCCCGAGCAGCGGCTCCTGCGGCGTGGCAAAGGTCTCGTATTCGAACGGCACCGGCAACGCCTGGATCAGATAATGCCCGGCGCCATACTCCAGGGTCCGCGGCCCCAGGTAGGCCAGTTTGCTGCCCTGGGCGATCACCATCAGGCTCGGCTCGTAGATCTGCGGGCAGCGCGCGACATTATCGGACGCCGAGACGATCTGCACCTCGGGCAACAGGGTTGGCAAAAAACCCGAGCGGGTCGCCAGCGGCTGGAGCAATTCAACCAGCCTGGCATTGGCGTCGAGATGACGGGTCAACTGCATGGCAAAAACTTCGCGCAAGGAGGGATGCGAACATCATCGCAGGTCTGACGCCACAGGAAAGTGCCAGCAGGCTGATACCGGAGGATTAGGCATGACACCCGGAGGAATCGTCATGGTCGCCCCGGGAGCCGATCACGAGAATGGCCCGCCTCATCCGTTACCGCTTTTGCAAGGTTTGCCCCATGTATACCGCTATTGGTTACGCCGCCCAGTCCGCCACCACGGCCCTCGCCCCGATCACCTTCCAGCGCCGCGCCCCACGGCCGGACGACGTCGCGATCGAGATTCTCTACTGCGGCGTCTGCCACTCCGATATCCACCAGGCCCGCAACGAATGGGGCATCGCCGTCTACCCGCTGATGCCCGGCCATGAAATCGTCGGCAAGGTCACCGCCGTCGGCAGCCAGGTCACCCGGCACAAGGTTGGCGACCTGGTCGGTGTGGGTTGCATGGTCGACTCCTGCCGCGACTGCGCCGCCTGCAACGCCAACCTGGAGCAGTACTGCGAAAACGAGCCGACCATGACCTATGCCAGCCCGGACCGAATCGACGGCAGCAACACCATGGGCGGTTACTCCGACCGTATCGTGGTCAGCGAGCACTTCGTCGTGCGCATCCCGGAAAAACTCGACCTGGCCAGCGCCGCCCCGCTGCTCTGTGCCGGCATCACCACCTACTCGCCGCTCAAGCACCATGGCGTCAAGCCTGGCGACAAGGTCGGGATTCTCGGCATGGGTGGCCTGGGCCATATGGGTATCAAGTTCGCCAAGGCACTGGGCGCCGAAGTCACCCTGTTCACCCGCTCGGCGAGCAAGGCCGAGGAAGCCCGCCGCCAGGGTGCCGACCATGTGATCGTGTCCACCGACGAGGCGCAGATGCAGGCCGTTGCCGGGCGTTTCGACTTCCTGCTCGACACCATTCCGGTACGGCACGATCTCAACCCCTATCTGGATACCCTGACCTTCGACGGCGTGCACATCCTCGTCGGCCTGATCGAACCGGTCGACCCGGCGCTGCATGCCGGCAAGCTGGTGATGAAGCGCCGGGTACTGGCCGGTTCGCTGATCGGTGGCATTGCCGAGACCCAGGAAGTGCTGGATTTCTGCGCCGAGCACGGCATCAGCTGCGATATCGAGATGCTCGACATCCGCCACATCAACGAGGCCTACAGCCGGATGATCGCCGGTGACGTGAAGTACCGCTTCGTGATCGACATGGCGACGCTGAAGCTCTGACGGTACGGATTGTGACCAGCCCGCTCGTGTGGTGAACCGGCTTAATTTGGTGAACTGGCTTATGTGGCGAGCGGGCTTGTCGGGACGCCACAATGAACCCGTTCAACACAATGGGCCCGGCAAGTGGCGCCACACCGGCGTGGTATGATGGATGCCGAATCAACTCTGTCGAAGGACCGCCAGACGGTGACCAGGAAAACCGGCATCCGCGCCCAGCAAGCCGACCAGACCCGCGCCCGCATCCTCAGGGCTGCGGTCAAGGTATTCGCCCGCGATGGATATTCCGGTGGCCGGGTGGAGAGCATCTCCCAGGAAGCCGAGTCCAACGACCGCATGCTCTACTACTATTTCGGCAGCAAGGAACGCCTGTTCCTCTGTGTGCTGGAACACATCTACGAGCAGTTCAACCAGGCCGAAGGCAAGCTGCGCCTGGACTTGGAACACCCCCGGCAAGCCCTGCGCGAGCTGGTGGCCTTTGTCTGGAACTACTACGTCCGCCACCCGGAATTCGTCGCCATCCTGAGCATCGAGAACCTGCACAAGGGCAAGCACGCCCAACAGTCCGGGGAGCTGCGGCGGCTATCGGGAGAAGCGGTCGGCGTGTTGCGCCCGATCATCGAGGCCGGCCAGGCCCAGGGCCTGTTCCGCCTGGACCTGGACATCAAGCACGTGTACCTGATGATTGCCTCGCTCTGCTACTTCTACAACTCCAACCAGCACACCCTGAGCTCGTTCCTCGGCGAACCGCTGGCGGACAAGCATCAACGGCAGGATTGGCTGGCCTTCATCAGCGACCTGGTGATCCGGGGCGTCCTGCGGCAACCGGCTGCAGCGCAGCCCACCCCTGATTAAGTAACCACTTACCTGGCGATAGCGTTTGCGCGCGACGCCAGGCATGCTGGGCCAGCGCAATACAACAATAACTCATTGGGGCAAATCACCATGCAAGGCTTTCTCAAGGGCTGCGCGCTGGCGTTGGCCGTCGGCTGCTCGGCCGGCTCGCTGCACGCGGCGGAAAAGGTCATTCTCGACACCGATTTCAACGTGCTCAACGATGACGGCCAGGCCTTCATCATGCTCGCGCAACTGCATGCGCAGAAGAAGATCGACCTGCTCGGCATGACCCTGGTCAGCGGCAACGCCTGGGTCGACCAGGAACAGGTCGACGCGCTGAAGGCGGTCGAGCGCATGGGCGTGGAAAAGGAAATCGGTGTCTACTCCGGCGCGGCCTATCCATTGCTGCATGACTTCGCCACCTACCCTCAGGAACAGGCGCTGTTCGGCTCCGGTTGGCCCGGCGCGTTCAAGAACCCGCGGCCGACTTCGGCGACGCAACTGGTGGCCCCGCCGGACGGCATGGCAACCCATACTCGGCTACGCAGCGAAACCGCCCCGCAGTTCATCATCGACAGCGTGCGCAAGAACCCTCACGAGGTGACCCTGCTGGCGATCGGACCGCTGACCAACCTGGCCCTGGCGATCCGCCAGGCGCCGGATATCGTGCCGCTGATCAAGCGCATCGTGTACATGGGCGGCGCCATCGAGATCCCGGGCAACACCACCCCGGCCGCCGAATTCAACTGGTGGTTCGACCCGGAGGCGGCGCGGATCGTCCTGCGCTCACCGATCGAGCACGTGATCTTCCCCAACGATGTCTGCGAGAAGGTCATCTTCGACGCTTCGGTCTACAAACGGGTGATCGCCGCCAAGGGCGCGGTGCCGGAACTGTACAAGAGCGTGTTCGGACCGGAGTTCGCCAAGGACCCGGGCTACCACAGTTTCACCTGGGACAGCCTGCCGGCGTTGTTCCTGACCGAGCCAGGCATCGTCACCGAATCACGCGAGATGTGGATCGACGTCGACACCCACTTCGGTCCGGACTACGGCCGGGCGCTGGGCTACAGCAAAGGTGCACCGGTCGGTACGCAGAAGGCCAGGGTGGTGTTCGCCGTCGACCAGAAGAAGTTCTGGAACGACTATGTGTCGCTGGTGACCTTGCCGACGCCGGTGAAAAAGCCCTGATGGGTACACGGTTTCAGAAGCTCACATCCGCCGCCTTCATCATCTGCACGAAAGCCCCGTTCAGGGTCGCATTGTGATGCTCGACGACCGCCCGGGCCGACAGCTCGGGCGTGTCCATGCAGGTATGCGCATCACCTACCAGCACCGCCTCGAAGCCCAGGTCGCGAGCCAGCCGGCAGGTGCTGTCGACACAGTACTGGGTCTTCATGCCGACGATGACCAGCCGTCTCACCCCGGCGTCGTCCAGTTGCTCGGCCAACCCGGTTTCGAAGAAACAACTGGGACGGGTCTTGTCGAGCAGATGATCCACCGCCGGGTCCAGTCCCAGCTCCGGCAAGACCTGCCAGGTGGCACGGCCCGCCTCGATCGGCGAACCCTGCGGCCCGGTGTGCCGCAGGGCGAAGATCGGTGCGCGGGCCTCGCGCGCCTGCCCGACCAGCGCGGTGATACGCGCCAGCACCTGCTCCCCTTGCCATGGCTGTTCCGGGCCCTGGAACAGGCCAACCTGCATGTCGATGATCAATAGCGCCGAGCGCCGGGGGCTATGAGCCTGCATGGTGTTTCTCCTTCCTGGTGATGCCAGCAAGGGCACGGAAACCAAAAGGCCCCGTCCATTGCTGGCGGGGCCTTGGTTCACTGCGCGTCAATCACTCACACGGCAACCTCGCACCCGCCCTGGGCGGTCGCGGTGGTAGTGGTGGTGGTCAGGTGCAGCGAGATCATGTTCATGGGACCGATCATGCTACAGCGACCCGTAACGTGACAACCCCATCCCGGTCGACATTCCACGCTTGAACTTGCCCGCCTCATACCGATAGTGTGCTGAACACTTTCAATCCTGCGCACGGATGCCCCATGCCTCAATCCGAACAGCTCTGCATTGTCTTCGTCCCCGCACTGGTGGTTATCCTGACGGCCGCCGAACAGAAGAAAGGCGCGCCGCTATCAGAAGCCGAGGTCCTGGAAATCCGGGACAACGCCGCCTGCATCAGCCTGCCGGTGGAGGTCGCGCAAGCCATGGACGACAGCAGGGGCTACCCGGACATTTCGGCTGAAAACTGCTGGCATGAGTGGCAGCAGCTACGGGCCGAGGTCCAGCCATGAAGGTATTCAACATCGTTGCGCATGAAGGTATCGGCCCCGCCAGGCTGGGCGCATCACGGGAGAACACCCGGCTGGCGATGGCGGCCGACGGTTTCACGCTCGCGCACGACACCGAGACACAGGACTACTTCGATCTGCCAGAACTGGGGATTCAGGTCGAGTACAGCGCGGGCCAAGCCTCGTTCATCGGGGTGTCCTGCTACGCTGCATGCCAGGTCATGTATGACGGCGTGAACGTCTTCGATACCGAGGCCGAGGAGCTGTTCGAGCGAATGGCGCGGGCCGATGGTTCAGGCGAACATTCGTTCAATACCCATGAGCACCTGTTTCCCAGGCAGATCCTCACGCTGTGGGATGCCGACGAGCAATACGATCGCATGGGCGGTGAAGAGCGGCGGGTCTGGGCGCAGGTGGGTTTGGGCGACGCCGATTATCTCGCAGCCATCAGCAAGTACACGCACTAGAACCGCAGACGCCAGTGCCCGTTCCTACGCAGATCGACCACCGACAGCGGCTCGATATCAATGGCGTTGAACGAGGCCGGCCCGGCCTGCAACGCATGGAGAATCGCCGCGCGGATCACGAAGGGGTGGGTGACGACGACGAAGTGCCCGTCCTCCTGGAAACTGTCGAGCCAGGCCGCCACCCGGGCGCACAGTGCGATCACCGACTCGCCCGCCGGCGGGGCCATCTCCGGCTGGCTGACCCAGGCCGCCAGTGCCTCGGGCGCGTTCTCCTGCAGGTCGTTCAGGCTCAGGCCCTGCCACTCGCCAAAATCGTAGTCCCCCAGCTCCGGCACGATCTCGATCTCGCTGCCCAGCGCCTCGGCGGTCTGCCAGGCGCGGGCCTCCGGTGCACTGAGGATACGTACCGGCTTTTTCAGCCGGCTGGCCAATTCGGCAGCCTTGGCCAGTCCCTTGGGTTCGACCGGCTCATCCAGCGGGAAGCGCCCCAGACGCTGAGCCTCGGTGCGGGCATGGCAAACAACGCTGAGCCGGATCGCCATATGGACATTTCTCCCGTTCTGCCCCGGTGCGGAAATACACCGCACAAGCACGTGCATCTCTTATAAGAATAGAAGCCGGTGAGAACCCGGCACGATTGCGCCACTGTAGTCGCATTCTAGATGCCGAACGCCAGTCCTTTCCACGCACTGTCATTTCTCGGACCTGACGCACAACCCCTGGAGAATTTTCAGAGGGGCGACACTACAACATCGGACACTTGCAATACAAAAAAAGGAGCCGGTACTCCCGACTCCCCTCTTGTATTGCAGGTGCCAAACGCTTCCATAGCGGCTATTGTGGGCCTCCCTGCCACCGTGCAACATCCTCACCCGTTCCCTTCATCAAGGTACTGATCGATGTCATCTTCCCGCATGAAAAAACTCCTCGGCGCCGTCGTTCTGCTCGGTGGTTTCGCCGCGACCGGTTCCGCGTTCGCCCACGCCCACCTCAAGAGTGCAACCCCGGCAGCGGACAGCACCGTCAGCGCCCCGAGCGAATTGCGTCTGGTGTTCAGCGAAGGGGTCGAGGCCGCACTGACCAAGGTCGAGCTGACCAACGACGGCAGCAAGGTCGAGCTGAAAGGCATCGCCACCGACCCGGCCGACAAGAAGATCCTGGTCGTGACCCCGGCCGCCGTACTGAAGGCCGGCGACTATAAGGTCAACTGGCATGCGGTCTCGGTCGACACCCACAAGAGCGAAGGCAACTACGGCTTCAAGGTAGGCAACTGAGTTCATGCAAGAGGCCATGGTCCTGTGTCGCTTCCTGCATTTCACCATGGTTCTGTCGCTGTTCGGGGCCTGCCTGTTCCGGCCCCTGCTGATCGGTCCGACACCTTGCATCGTGCTCGACTCGCGGTTGCGCACGGCGCGCCGCTGGATGGCCGGCCTGGCGCTGCTCAGTGCGATGGCCTGGCTGCTGCTGACCACCGTCGGCATGACCGATGACTGGGGCGATGCCATTCGGCTGCCCACCCTGCAACTGGTGCTGGGCGGCACGTTCTTCGGCCAGGTCTGGACCTGGCACCTGGGCTTGAGCCTGCTGCTGTTGATCGCTCTTGGCGCCAACGCACCGCCCACGATCAGCCTGCTGCTGGCCTTCCTGCAGCTGGCGACCCTGGCACCGGTGGGTCATGGCGCCATGCTCGACGGTCTGGGTGGGCAGTTGCTGATGTTCAATCAACTGCTGCACCTGAGCGGGGCCGGCGCCTGGATCGGCGGCCTGATGCTGCTCATGCTGGTGCTGGGCCGGCCGGCTGGGCACGACATCGAGCGCATCCTGCGGCGCTTCAGCAGCCTGGGCTACCTGATGGTCGCGGCGATCATCGCCACCGGCCTGATCAATGTCCGCGTGCTCACCGGGGCCCTCTGGCCGACCCCACTGTTCCAGGGTTTCGCGCTGATCCTGCTGGTCAAGGTGCTGGTGGTCCTGCTGATGCTCGGACTGGCCCTGTTCAACCTGGTGATGAGTCGTCGCGGGCAGTTCACGATGCTGCGGCGCAGCGTCACCCTCGAATGGCTGCTGGGCCTCGGTGCGATTCTCGCCGTCTCGCTGCTGGGCACGCTGCCGCCCGTGCTGATGAACTGACCTGCGCACACCACAACCCTGTGGAGCAAGGCTGGTCTGCGGAGCGGTTGGCGCGCTTGAGGGCCTCTTCGCTGGCAAGCCAGGCTCCTACAAGGTCCGCATCGAACTTCAGACCTCGACCTGCCACAACCTGTAGGAGCAAGGCTTGCCTGTGAAGCAGGCAACGGCCAGGCCACTCATCGTCCATTCGGGCGCAATGGACAAAAAAACCAACTCAGATAGTCATCTATATGAATCATTCAGGTATATTCTTCGGATACCGTAACAAGATATTACAAGAAGAGGTTTCCGTTGGATCTTTCACATGCTGCGTGGCTCGCCCACGACACCCGCCTGATCGTCTGCTGCCTGGCGGCCATTGCCACCATCGTCGTGCTGATCAGCCTGACCAAACTGCCGCCTTTCCTGTCGATCCTGATCGGCACCTTCGTGGCCGGGCTCGGTGCGGCGCTGCCGCCGGAAGAAGTCGCCAAGGCCTTCAGCAAGGGCGCCGGCAGCCTGCTCGGCGAGGCCGGGATCATCATTGCCCTGGGCGCGATGCTCGGCGCATTGATGGCTGAGTCGGGCGCGGCCGACCGGATCGCCTCGACCCTGCTGCGACATGCCAAAGGCAAGGCACTGCCCTGGGTCATGGCATTCGTGGCGATGGTCATCGGCCTGCCGTTGTTCTTCGAAGTCGGGTTGGTGCTGATGGTGCCGGTGATCTTCGTCATCGCCCGGCAGTCCGGCCAGCCATTGCTCAAGGTGGCTATCCCGGCCCTGGCCGGCATGACCACGCTGCACGCACTGATGCCCCCGCACCCGGGGCCGCTGATCGCCGTCAGCGCGCTGCACGCCGACCTCGGCACGACCATGCTGCTGGGCCTGTGCATCGCCGTACCGGCGGTGATTCTTGCCGGTCCCCTGTATGGCATCTGGCTGTCGAAGCGACTGGATGTCCAGGAACCTGCCGAACTCGGCGCGCTGTTCACCGCCAAGATCGAAACCCGTCGCAAGCCGAGCTTTGCCGTGTCCCTGCTGATCATCCTGCTGCCGGTGCTGCTGATGCTCGGCAGTACACTGGCCAAGGTCGCGATGGCACCGCAAGGCAGCCTGGCGATTACCCTCAAATTTCTCGGTGAACCGCTGATCGCCCTGGGCATCGCGGTGATTGCCGCGGTGATCTGCCTGGGCTGGTCGATCGGCATGGCCCGCGACCAGGTCGGTAGCGTGCTGCGCAAGAGCCTGGCACCGATCGCCGTGCTGCTGTTGACCATCGGGGCCGGTGGCGGCCTGAAGCAGACGCTGCTCGAGGCCGGCATCAGCGATACCATCAGCAAGGTCGCCAGCGGCGCACACCTGTCCTATGTCCTGCTGGCCTGGCTGATCGCCGTAGCCTTGCGCCAGGCGACGGGCTCGGCCACCGTGGCGACCACCACCACCGCCGGTATCCTCGCCCCGCTCATGGCCGGCCTGGCGACGACCCAAAGCTCACTGGTGGCCCTGGCGATCGGTGCCGGCTCGGTGTTCTTCTGCCACGTCAACGATGCCGGGTTCTGGATGGTGCGCGAGTACTTCGGCCTGCAGCTCAAGCAGACGATCTGGGTCTGGTCGGTGTTGCAGACCATCGTTTCGGTGGTGGGGCTGCTGGGTACGTTGGTGCTGTGGCAATGGTTCCAGTAGGCCAGCAGCGCCTGGACTGGCGCTTTCGCGGATAAACCCGGCTCCCACAGTGATCGCGCCAGACGCACGCCTTGTGCACAATCCTCGCCCTGTGGGAGCAGATTCATCCGCGAACAGGGCCCGTAGTCTGGCCTAGTCCTCTGAATAGGCGAAGTTCTTCAGCACTTCGCCATCCATGCGGTAGCGCACCCACTCACTCTGCGGTTGCGCGCCGATGGACTCGTAGAAGCGGATCGCCGGCTCGTTCCAGTCCAGCACGCTCCACTCCAGGCGCCCGCAATCATTGGCGCAGGCGATCTTCGCCAGATGCCGCAGCAACTTCTTGCCCGCCCCCGCTCCACGCTGCTGTGGCGAGACATACAAGTCTTCCAGGTACAGGCCATTGCGACCCAACCAGGTCGAGTAGCTGAAGAAGAACACCGCAAAACCGACCGGCTCGCCATCACGCAGGCAGATCAGACCGTGGGCCGTGGCGCCTTCGCCGAACAGGCTGCGCTCGATGTCCACCACACTGGCGAGCACCTCGTGGCGGGCCCGCTCATAATCGGCCAGTTCGGTGATAAAGGTCAGGATCTGCGGCGCATCGCTGGGCCGGGCTTCGCGTATTTCGAGGGACATGGGCGCTTCCAGAATCGATGAAATCGCCCATGCTATTCGTATTATGCTGTCACTTGAAACACTTCAGCGAAAATTCACCGGCAACGGCAGGCAGGCCAGTAACCTCAAGCACAGGATCAACAGTGCTCCGACAGCCATCCCCTGAAGGTGGGCCAGCAATATCCGCCTCGGCCGAAACGGCGCCGCAGGACGGTCATGCCCGCCCATGACGCAGGCTCTCAAGGCTGGACTGTGCCAGATAGAGTACCTCGTAGACCTGCCCTCTGCGGCTGCGATCCGGTGCCGACGACGACAGCGTGATGCGCAACAGCAGCCAGTTGGCCGCATCCAGGGCCAGGAACGACGCCAGGGTATCCTCCCGGCGCAGGATCGCCTGGGTCCGCTCCCGCTCGGCCGCCAGCAGGTCGATACGATCCGTCTCCGGCCCGATCGCCCATTCTTCCCGGTACAACGCCTTCGCCTCCCGCGCCGGGCCGAACTCGAACGTCAGGGGCAACCAGGCCTCGACCGGCGGCCGGCCGAAGGAGTCGATGACCACCTGGAAACGCTCGTCCATCAGAAAGTGGGCGGCGGCCTGCGGCTCGGACCACAGGTAGACCGACGCGTAGAGGTTGTCCGTGGCGGCGAACACACCCCGTTCACGGGCAATGAACGCCTTGAACAGCATGCCAGGGGTACCGTCCCAGCGCGGCCCCAGTTCCCTCGCGCGGCGGCGGATCAGTTGCATGTCGTAATTGGCGGGCAAGCGGTGTGAATACTGTTTGGCAAACATGACTGCGCTCCTTCGGCAATGACCGGTTGTGGATAACCCGGAGTCAGCTTGCGCAAGGCCGATAATTACAACAAGATATCAATCAATATATATATGATAAGAAATGAATATGCCAGACACCGGCAGACCACTCGATCTCGACACCGTCCAGGCCTTCGTGCTGATCGCCGACTTCGCCAGTTTCACCCGCGCGGCTCAGGCGCTGGATACCTCCCAGGCGGCCATCAGTCTGAAACTCAAGCGCCTGGAGGAACGCCTGGGTTATCGCCTGCTGGCACGCACCCCACGCCACGTGCAACTGACACCCCGTGGCGAGCAGTTCATCCAGGCCGCCCGCAGCCTGCTCCTGGCCCATGAGCGGGCCTTGGGAGACATGACCGTGCCTGAGAGCCGTCGGCTGGTCATCGGTATCAGCGACCATGTCGCCGGCCCGGACCTGCCGCAGTTGCTCAGCCGCCTGGCGCAATATGACCCATTGCTGGTCATCGAGGTGCGCATCGGTTCGTCACGGGACTTGAGTGCAGCCTTCGACCGCGGTGAGCTGGATGCAGCCATCGTCCGCAGCGAAGGCGAGCAACATGGCGGCGAAGTGCTGGTGGTCGAGCGCTTCGGCTGGTTCGCCGCGCCCACCTGGCAGCACACGCCGGGCAGCGTTCTGCGCCTGGCGACCATGGCTTCGCCCTGCGGCGTACGGCAACTGGCGGTGCGGGTGCTGGACGAGGCGGCGATCGCCTGGACCGAAGTGTTTGTCGGCGGCGGCGTGATGGCGGTGGGAGCAGCGGTCAGTGCCGGCCTCGGGGTGGCCGCCCTGGCCAGGCGAGTGGCACCTGCCGGCGCAGTCGAAGTCGGCGAGCAACTGGGGCTGCCATCGCTGCCGATGACGGAAATCATCCTGCATGCGCGCCCAACGGACGCCCGCTCCCAGGACACACTGCGAGCCCTCAGTGCAGCGTTTCGTGGGGTTCTGGAGCGCTGATCGGCCAACTCAGCGTTCCGACGGTGCACTCATGGCCCTGGCAATACCACGCCAGTACAATTCGGTGATGTGCAGGAAACTGCTGAACGCTGTCGACAGGTATTCGAAATCCTCTGGAGTTTCGCACTCCAGCGCTGCCGCCTTGATCGCCTGTTCCTTGTGATCTTTTTCCGCGTCAGCGATATGCACGTAGAAGTACTCACAGTGCTCATGGAAGTCATCGTCGCAAGCATAGAGAAACTTGTAGTTGCGCGCCCCTTCGTAAAGGCGGGTCAGCATCGAGTAGGCCAGCCACTCCTGGGCCAACAGGGCTCCCAATACCCGCAATGAACCACCTGGCTGCCCTTCGCCCTGATAAAGCCCCAGTTGTGCCTGGATGAAATGTTCGGTGGTGGCAAGCACCGGTACCTTTTCCAGATCAGCCATGGAGTAGGCCCTCCCATTGGCTCGACTCAACAGGTCAAGCAGGAAGTTCTGCAGCAGAACGATATGGGCTTTATCCATGTGGCCGTAGCCAAACTCGGAAAACAGGTTCTTGGCGATTTCAACCTTGGCGCTCAAATGGCTCGCATGGATCAGCGACCTGGCGACCATGGTCGCGGTGTTGAACGTTCTCGACCAGTAATTGCGAGCAAAGATCTCGAGGTCATGGATGCCCAGAGCCGAGCCCATCCAGCGCTCATAGAAATCGTTGTTCAACGCCGGGTGCGTAGTCACGCTCTCGGCGAGGCTTCTTATGCGCTCACTCATTTTGTCCATGATGCCGACGCCTCACATTAAGCATGAAGTGAATGAGCATAAGACCATGACGGTTCAATCCCAGCGCCAAGAGCCGATCCTTGAAATGAGATCTTTCCCGAATAGGCAAGGAGAGTTCCTACATCGAATAACCGAAAACCCTTGGTGAAAACACGGCTGAAAAAAAACCGGACTCTCAAAGGAGTCCGGCCTGTTTCGAGGGAGCGACTTCGACAGAGATCAGATCAGCAGGAACAACGCCAGCAAACCACCGAAGATCGCCCACTTTTCCAGGTAGTAGCGCGTACGGTTGGTCTTCTTCAGCGCCTTGCCGCGCTGGCGGATGCCGTACAGCTTGGTGAAGGCCTTGTTGATTCCGCCGGTCTTGTCGCCGTCGCCGTTCGGCGCCGCGGCGGCAGCCATCACATTGCGGCTGAACCAGCGGTTGAATGCCGCCGCCCAGCGGTACTGCATCGGCCGCTCGACATCGCAGAACAGGATCACCCGGTCCTTGTCCGTGGTATTTTCCGCGTAGTGGATGAAGGTCTCGTCGAACATCACCGGCTCACCATCGCGCCAGTGATAGTTCTGGCCGTCGACGTTGATATAGCAGCCCGGATCGTTCGGGGTTTCGAGCCCCAGGTGATAACGCAGGGAACCGGCATAGGGGTCACGGTGGCGCACCAGACGCGAGCCCGGTGGCAGCTCGGCGAACATCGCCGCCTTGACCGTGCCGATGCTGTTGAGCAGCTCGGTGGTACGCGGACACAATTCCAGGGCGGACGGGTGGTTGTCGCCATACCACTTCAGGTAGAAGCGTTTCCAGCCGGTCTTGAAAAAGGAGTTGAAGCCCACGTCGTCGGGACGCTCGGACTTCTTGATTTCACCGGCCCGCAGCAGCGCCAGGGCCTCTTCGCGGATTTCCTGCCAGTTGTCCTGCAGCGGCTTGAGTTCCGGGAAGTCCTTGACCTCCAAATACGGGCGGCTCGGGATCTTCGAGAACAGATAGAGAAAGCAGTTGATCGGGGCCAGGAAGCTGGAATGGTCGCTCAGTTGGCGGCCCAGCTTGTGCCGGACCTTACCGCGCAGGTGCACATACGCGATGGACAGTACGTAAACAGCGATGATGATGAGTTTCACGGGCGTCGTCACAGAAGTCGGGAGGAACGCTACCCTTTGTGCACGCTGGTAATCCGGGGCAGAAACCGGCGTCCAGGTGTCGGGAAAGGGAAGCCAACGCGGTAGGGTAGAACAGCAGCCGCGCCGGTTTCCAGTGTTTCCTCCTTAATCCGGCAGAGAAAACGTCGTTCCATGGATTCCGGTCAACTTTTCGGGGTCAGCCCCTCCCAGCCATGCATCGACTTCATCGCTGCCCGGTGCCGTCGCCGGTCCCCAGCGGGTGACCGCGATGGCCGCTGCGGCATTGGCCCGCCGGGCCGCCTCGCCGGACGTCATGCCGTTGGACAGTGCCGCGAGGAAGACTCCGGCATGGGCATCGCCGGCACCGTTGCTGTCCACCGCCTGCACCTTGAAGCCCGGTACGTGCTCGACCTGCCCCGCCACCCTGATCCAGCACCCGTGCGGACCGTCACGTACCACTAGCAGCGCCGGATCGGGCAACTCCAGCGCCAGACTCTCCAGCGCCGCACCGATATCCGTTGTCCTGGTGAACCGCTGGGCCTCGACGGCGTTGCTGGTCCAGATATCGATGCGTGTCAGCAAGGCGGCCATCGCCGGGATCTGCGGGGAATCCACCAACGGTCCCGGGTCGAACACCACGATCACCTCGCGCGGCAACGCCAGCAACCAGTCCAGCAGCGTCCGGGCCTTGTTCGGTTGCAACAGGCTGTAGCCGCTGACATAGATGTAGTCATCGTCCCGCACCTGAACCCGTGCCAGATCCTCTGCCGACAGCCCGCCTTCGGCACCGATATGGGAGATGAAGGTGCGCTCTGCACGGGCGTCGGTCAGCGCGACACACAGCCCTGTATCGCTGTCGGCGTCAGGCTTGAGCGCCATCCGGATACCTTCGGCCGCCATCGCCTGGCGTGCCAGGTCGCCGAAACGCCCCGTGCCATGACGCCCCAGGTAAGTCACCGGCAAGCCGTTGCGCTGCGCCGCAGCCATGACGTTGAAGCCGCCACCGACCTCGAAGGCGGCCGAATGGGCCAGTACGTCGCCGCCGCTGCTGGGCAACTGGTCGACAGCCATGACCAGGTCGACGATGACCTGGCCAGTATGCAGCAGTCGGGTGTTGAGTTTCACAGGCAGAAGCCCTCAGCCATTGGCATTTTCCAAGAGGGCCGCACGACGGTCCGTCGCGCCGCCCAGCAGGCCATAGAGACCGCCTGCGACCAGGAAGGTGACGATCCAGCCCAAGCCATTATGACCCAGCCAGGAATCAGACAGGAAACCGCGGAACCAGACGTTTTGGGCCGTGGTACCGATAGTGGTGAAGCTGAAACCGAGCACGATGGCCAGGGCCCAGGCACCGAAGGCACGCCATTCGACGCCACCGCGATACCAGTAGGCGCTGCCCGGCCCGACGTCCATCAGGTCGCGGGCGCTGTAGTAGTGGCGGTGCATCAGGTCGACCACGAAAATCCCGACCCAGGCGGTGATCGGTACCGCCAGCAGCGAGATGAAGGTGATGAACGGACCGTAGAAGCTGTCGGCGATCAGCATGAAATAGATGGAGCCGGCGAAGATCGCCACGATATCGACGATGACCGCATGCACCCGCTTGACCTTCAAACCGAGCGTCAGGGTGGTCAGGCCCGCGGAGTACACCGACAGGTTGTTCGACAGCAGCAGGCCGCCAAAGGCGGTGATCAGGTACGGTACGGCCATCCAGGTCGGCAGCATGTCGCGAATCGCGATGATCGGATCATTGGCCTGGGCCAGGTCATGGTTGCCCACCGAGAGCAGTCCGCCGAGGGTGATCAGCAGCACCAGCGGGATGCCCGCGCCAAAGGCCGCCGAGGCTACCAGGCGAGTGGCCCTGACGCTCTTGTGCTGGTAGCGCGACATGTCCGCACCAGCATTGGCCCAGCCGATCCCGGTGCCGGCGGCCATGGTGCCGATGCCGATGATCATCGCGCTCAGCGGTGCCGGGGTGGCGTTGAACACCGCACTCCAGTCGATCGTGGCGCAGAGGAAGCCGCCGACCAGGACGTTCAGGGCGCCGAACACGTAGGTCGACCATTTCTGGATCACCAGCAGGGTCGCATGACCCAGGCCCGAAACGGACAGGGTCAGCAGCACGAAGATGGCGATGAACAGCAGCGTCAGCAGCGGCGCGCTCTTGGCCTCGACCGGCGAGTGGAACAGGATCGAGCACAGCGACAGCAGCACGAACGCCGCGGTGGTGGTGTTGACCGTTTCCCAGCCCAGGCGCGACATCAGCGAGACGAGGGTCGGGCCGATGTTGCCGCGCACCCCGAAGATCGCCCGCGACAACGTCAGGCTCGGCGCACGGCCGCGGCGGCCGGCAATCGAGATGATCCCGACCACGGCGAAGGAACCCGCCGCGCCAATGATCGCGACGATGATCGCCTGCCAGATCGCCAGGCCACGAAAGGCCACCAGGGTGGCTCCCAGCGGCAGGCCTAGAATACTGATGTTGGCGGCGAACCACACCCAGAACAGTTGCAGGGGATGGCCATTGCATTCGGCTTCGGGAGCCGGTTCGATACCGCGGGTTTCCAGTTGCCCGGCCACTTGCCCGGCGTTCGATGAGGTCATGCTGTTCAGCTCCTGATGCCATTATTGTGGTTGTGGGCAATGCACAAGGCGCAGGGGGACTTGAGCCCCTTCAGCCCCGGCGATCTGCAGTCCATTGCGGGTTGTTGCGTCAGGCGGTACGCAAGGCGATCAGGCCCTGGACCAGAGGGACCAGTTCCAGACCGTTGACTTCGATGATCTGCGCGATCAGTTCGGCCGGCCAGCACTCCAGCCCATCGCAGGCGCCGAGCATGGCGCCAAGGATGCCGGCGATGGTGTCGGTATCGCCGCCGATGCCGGCGGCCAGGCAGACCGCGTCAAAGGCACTCAGTTGGCCACGGGCCACACGCTGGGCCAGGGCAAAGGCGACCACCACCGATTCCTGGCTGGCCACGGAAGTACCGACCACGTCATGAAGCAGGTCGGCCAGCTCCGAGTCGGCACAATCAGCGGCCAGTTGCCGGGCCCAGCGCAGGCGTGGACCGATGCGGCCACCGGCGACCCAGTGCCCGTGCCGCTCGGCGACAAACGCCATCTCGGTGCCGGCCTCCAAAGCGTGCACCAGCCCCTTGCCGTTGATGCCGCTGGAGATCACCGCGGCCACGGCAGCGGCGCTGGCAATGCCCAGGGTGGTGTTGTGGGTCACCTGGCAGGCCTGCACCACTGCTTCGATGAAACGCTGGGACTGGGCTATGTCGGCGGCGATACCGACCGGGGTGATGCGCATCGCCGCTCCGTTGGTGGTGCCGTAGCGCCCGGCCTCCTCGGGACTGTGGCCGGCGAGGATCATTTCGATCGCGCGCTTGGTCGAGGGGCCCAGCAGATCCTGGGAGCCCTTGGCCTTCATCGCCGCCTCCCAGTCGATCAGGCGCTCGGCGAGCACGGCGGGTTCGATCCGGCCCTGACCATCGATCAGCAACTGGCCGACCAGGATCGCCTGCTCGGTGTCATCGGTGATGGAGCCGGCGGGCATGTTCGGCGCGATCGGCTGGTCCGGGCCGGCATCCA
>NZ_AQOH01000283.1 GCF_000364705.1 Pseudomonas fuscovaginae SE-1
AGCGCGCCTGGATCTGCGCGCGGCTCAGGGACTGGGTCGGCATACCGAGGGCATCGCCCAGGGCCAGCCCGTAGAAGGCGCCGAGGGCACGGCTGGTCGGGGTCATGTCGGGTTTCCAAAGGCCAGGTGCAGGCGGAAATGCTGGGGGTCGAGCAGGCTCTCGACCTGTTCCATGAAACGCCCCTTGCGATCGTAGGTGGTGCGCAGGGCCTTGAGAAAGACAGTACCGACCGGCCGGCCGAGCCGTTCGGCCTCGATCTCGCCTAGAGGCTCGGCGCCGATCCACTGATCGCCGTGTTGGCCGATGAAGCCATGGGCGGCCAGGGTGATGGTCAGCGAGTTGTCGATCAGGCCGGTTTCAGGCAGGCACTCCAGGCCGCCGCTGGCCGGCATCAGCGAGTACTCGAGGGACACCACGACGCCTTCAGTGTTGCGCCGACGCCGGTCGAGGGCAATGAACCGCTCGGTGCCGTAGCGACTGAACAGGTCCGGCCTCAGCACGGCTTCGAAACGTAGGATTTCGGTGCTGATCTGCGCACCTGAGTCGGCCAGGGCCTGAGCCCAGCCGGCGCCCTGGTCGAGGGTCACGCCGTCGTAGGTGACGATCGAACCGACACCGCTCTGGGTCGCGATGTAGTTTCGCCGCTTGAGTTCGGCCAGGGCCTCGCGCAGAGTGCCGCGGCTCACCGAGAACTCTTCGGCCAACTGATGCTCGCCCGGCAGCAGAAAGCCGTCTTCGAGAAGACCGCTTTCGATGCGCCGGATCAGCTCATCGACCACCCGTTTTTTCTTGTCAAATCGAACATGTCTAATCATGTACAATTTGATAACCGAAACAGCCATGTGACTGCAAGAAATTTATCTTGCCAGAAGATGAATGGTGGTCTGGCGCAGGTCCCACGGAAACGAACTGGCCCACGAGCCCAGCGGGGCCTGGAGGAACAGGGCTTGCCCCTACGGAAGGGCGGAAGCAACAAACCGCACGGAAACCCGGTTCCCGGAGGCCTCAGGGCTCCAGGCCAATAGGGAAGAACTCGCCGCCGCTCCACACGCCCAGCCAGGATTGACCTTCGATCTGCCGGGTCACCGCCAGGTCAACCAACTGGTAGAACACATTGCGGTGAATCAGCGCATCGAGGTTATTGCGCACATGGATATAGGGCGCTGGCTCTTGGCTATGGGGATCGATCAGCACGCGAATCGGATGATCGGCACCGGCCGTGACCTGCTCGTCGACCTGGGTGGTGAAACGCAGCTGTTGTGCCTCGCCCTGCCCTTCGACTTCGAGGGTCACGGCGACGAAGGGGGCATCGTCGACCTTGATGCCGACCTTCTCCACCGGGGTAACCAGGAAATAATCGTCACCGTCGCGGCGCAGGATGGTCGAGAACAGCTTGACCATCGGCTTGCGTCCGATCGGTGTGCCCAGGTAATACCAGGTGCCGTCGCGGGCGATGCGCATATCGATATCGCCGCAGAAATCCGGGTTCCACAGGTGAACCGGCGGCAGTCCCTTTCCCGTCCCGGGGATCTGCGCCAACAGCTCGCTGGCCTTGCCTGACTCACTCATGTCCACTCCCGAATGACTTACTGATCGCTCAAGCCCAGCAGGCTACGGGCATATTGTGCCAGCGGTTTGGCGATCAGGTCTTGCGGCTTGTTGTCATGGAACGTCAGCAAGCCGCCACGGCTCTTGATCCGTGCCGTATCGATCAGGTACTGGGTACTGGTCTCGATCAGCATGATCTGCAGCACCCCGGTGTCGAGGCCGAGGCGATCGACGGCTTCCTGGTCGGCCCATTCGTCATAGTTGCCGATGCGGTCGTCAGCCTTGGCGAAACGGGTGTACAACAGATAATGGGCACCGGCCGAACGGGCTTCGGCCATGGCCTGGTCGAGGCCGACCGGCGCGCGAGCGCGGCGGACCATGGGAAAGTATTCGACGAAACCGTTGAAGGCCTCTTCCGCCACCACGTTGGGCCGTGGGTAGGCGCTGCCGGGCGGGGCGAACGGACCCTGGGCGATGTAGATGAACGAATCCGGCTGAATGCGGAACGAGTGAATGCGACGTGTATCACTATGATCGAGCAAGCCCGCGTCGCTCATCTGATAACGAGCCCCTTCTTCCAGATCGCTGACTTTCATGCAGCCGCCCAGCGCCAACAGCGCCAGCAGCATAACCAGGCTACGCATCCTAATCCTCCAGAGGCCGGTGACGGAAAACCGGCGAATGGCCGAAAGATGCAGCTTCCGCGCCAGATCGCTTGAGAGAGGAGGCTCCTGGAGGGCGAACGGGGGTCACACCAACGTCCAGGCGATCACCCGCCGATGATTTTCATCACCGTGGCGCCACCGGAGAACGCCACCGACTGCTTGTCACCCAGCGCCTTGACCAGCAGGCGCTGCAACGCCGGCAGCGCTTCATGGCGCGGCTTGTCCAGCAAATCGCCAACATAATGCCGGTTGCTCGACGACAGGCAGCCATGCAGCCACCCCGTGGAAGACAGCCGCAACCGCGAGCAGGTACGGCAGAACGGCACGCTCTCGTTGGCGATCACGCCGAAATAGCCGCGCCCGGGGATCTCGTAGCGCACGGCGGTGGCATCGACCGGCGCATTGGCCTGCAAGTAGGCATAGCGCTCGCCGATCAACTCCAGTAACTGCTGGAGGCTGACGAACTGCTGGAGAAAGGCGTTGTGGTCACTGGCCAGGTGGCCCATGCGCATCAGCTCGATGAAACGCAGCTCGTAGCCGCGCTCCAGGCAGTAGTCGAGCAGCGGCATCACCTGGTCCAGGTTCTGACCACGCAACGGAACCATGTTGACCTTGATCTTCAACCCGGCCGCCCGCGCCCGCTCCATGCCATCGAGCACACTGGCCAGATCGCCGCCACGGGCGATACCGCGAAAGGCATCGGCATCGAGGGTGTCGAGGGACACGTTGATCCGTCGAATCCCGGCGTCCAGCAGCAGCGGAAGCTTGCGCGCCAGCAACTGGCCGTTGGTGGTCAGGCTGATATCGTCCAGGCCGAGCTTACCCACAGCCTCCATGAAGGCTTCGAGCTTGGGGCTGACCAGCGGTTCACCACCGGTGATCCGCAATCGCTCGATACCCGCCGCCTCGATCAGGTAAGCCACCCCGCGCGCCATGGCCTCGGCCGACAATTCGTCCTGAGCAGCCACCAGCCGCTTGCCATTGGGCACGCAGTAGGTGCAGGCATAGTTGCAGGCGGAGGTCAGGCTGATCCGCAGATTGCGAAAACGCCTGCCTTGACGGTCAACGATCATGGGACACTCCGACGGAGAACTTGGAAACTTGCAGACTCGGTCCCCGTAGGAGCCGGCTTGCTGGCGATAGCAGGGTATCAGACGGTAAATCCTTTACTGACAGACCACGATCGCCAGCGAGCCGGCTTCCACGGGTGCAGCGCGACATCAAAACACCCGCACCCACCAAAACCTGACTTCAAAATCAGGTTTTGGCAAGCTCTTTCTCGGAAGTCCCTTCCTGCAACAAGTATAGGGCTCAGGCCGCCGAATGATCAGTGTCGCGCTTGCGCTTGTTGCCCATGCGCACGCCGATGTCCATCAGGAACTGGAAGAAGCCTTCCTGGTCTTCCAGCACATTGCTCCAGAACGGCGAGTGGTACAGCGCGACCGCGCCATGCACCAGCGCCCAGGCGGCACAATAGTGGAAGTAAGGAGGCACGTCTTCAAGCTTGCCTTCGCTGATACGCCCCTTGATCAGCAGGGTCAGGCGTTCGAAGTTGGAGGCGCGGATCTTGTGCAGTTCCTCGACCATCTCAGGGACCTGATGGCCCTTGACCACCTTCTCTTCGAGGCGGTCGAACAGGCGGTAGCGCTGCGGGTCGCGCATGCGGAATTCGAAGTACGCGCGCGACAGTGCTTCCTTGTCCTTGTCGACATCGGCCGAGTGCAGCAGCTCGTTCAGGTCGCGCTCGTAGTCGAGCATCAGGCGCAGGTAGATTTCCGCCTTGGACTTGAAGTGCTTATAGATGGTGCCTTTGCCGATACCGACGGCATCCGCGATCATCTCGACGGTGACACTGTCTTCACCCTGTTCGAGGAACAGCTTTAGCGCGGTATCGAGAATTTCCTGCTCGCGGCGACGAAACTCACGGACCTTACGGGGTTCTTTATGCATAAGAAAAGGTCTGTAGGGGCAAAATCGAAGCGAAGTATTATGCCTGAGCCGCGCCAAATTGCACGAATCATCAGCGGGTTTTCGTTTTCACTGTCGACGAATCAGCCTTCGCCGGTCAAAAAGTCTTCTTCCAGGTCACGCTGCGTCGCTCTACGACAAGGGTCGCCCCCAGTTGAACGAGTGAGAACTCAAGGGAAGCGCATGTATTCCAAATCTGTTTAAAAAATGAGCAGATCTGACTGGACGTACCGGGATACTGGCCAATACTTCAGGTGTCGGCGGGCATATCCCCCAAGTGTCACGTCGATAAAGGTGCCAATGGACCGCGCGCCTTTGTTTTACTCCTAATGGTCTTAACCCGGATTCATCCCCCAGAACCCGGGTTTTTTTTGCCTGCGATTCGAGACTGCACGCCCTCAGGCCACATGCGCCAGCGGGAACAGGCGCTTGAAGTTCTCGGTGGTCTGCTCGGCAAACCGCTCATAAGGCACACCGCGCAACATCGCCAGGTACTCCGCCACTTCCCGTACGTACTGCGGCAGGTTCGGCTTGCCGCGATGGGGAATCGGCGCCAGGTACGGCGAGTCGGTCTCGACCAGCAGGCGGTCGGTAGGCACCTGGCGGGCAACGTCGCGCAGGGCGTCGGCATTACGGAAGGTGACGATGCCCGACAACGAGATATAGAAACCCAGGTCCAGCGCCGCCTTGGCCATGTCCCAGTCTTCGGTGAAGCAATGCAACACGCCCGCCTGGGACAGTTGCGCCTCGCGCAAAAGTTGCAGGGTATCGGCGCGGGCACCGCGGGTGTGGACGATCACTGGCTTGCCGGTTTTCCGTGCCGCTTCCAGGTGCAGGCGGAAAGACGCCTGCTGGACCTCGGCCGCCTCCGGCTCGTAGTGGTAGTCCAGGCCGGTCTCGCCAATGGCCACCACCCGCGGGTGATCGAGCTCACGCAACAACCAGTCGAGAGCGGGGGTCGCATCGGGCTTGACGTCCAGCGGGTGCACGCCGACCGAACAGTCGACGTCGGCATAGCGTTCGGCCAGCGCCTTTACCTCGGCTGCGTTGTCGGCACTGACACCGATGCACAGGAAGTGGCCGACACCGCGCTGGCGCGCAGCCTCCAGGGCCGCATCGAGGGAACCGTCGTGCGCGGTGAGGTCGAGGCGGTCGAGATGGCAATGGGAATCTACAAGCATAGGAAAAGTGACAACTACATCGTATGAGTGGGACGGTCGGACTTCAGGGCACCGGCCAGATGGGTTTCGATCTTGCTGCGGGCGGTATTGTCGCCGTCATTGAACTGCACGCCGATACCGGCCGCGCGATTGCCCTGGGCCCCCTTGGGGGTGATCCAGGTGACCTTGCCGGCGACCGGAATCTTCTCCGGTTCGTCCATGAGGTTGAGCAGCATGAACACCTCGTCGCCCAACTTGTAGCTCTTGTTGGTGGGGATGAACAGGCCGCCATTCTTGATAAAGGGCATATAGGCCGCGTACAGCACCGACTTGTCCTTGATGGTCAATGACAGGATGCCGTTGCGCGGGCCAGGACCAATAGGTTCGTTCATGCGGACTCCCTGAATGCGGATAACCCGATTCTAGGCCTTTGGCCTCAGTTTTGGGTAGGCAAAGCTGCCCACTGCACCAGCAGGGCCTCGAGCAGCAGTACCCGGTTGAGGTTGGCCTTGCTCAGCACTTTCTGGCGCTGGGCGAGGATCCAGTCCTGGATATTCAAAACCTTCTCCCGCGAGGCCTTCTGCGCCAGGTACTGCACCACCTTGCGCATGTCCGCCAGGCCGAGGCCGTCCTCGTCCTGGGTCAGTTGATAGCGCAGGATCAGGTTCGACCAGTCACAGAACCAGTCGAACAGCAACAGCAGCGCAATGGCATTCCAGCCCTCGGCCAGTTGGGTCGCCGACAGCTGTTGCTTGAGCAGTTTCTTCACCCCGTCGACCACCTGGGCCCGTTGCTCGCGCACGCCCTGAGCCTGCAGACTGGCCGCCGCCAGCGGCGAACCCGCGGCCAGGGTCAGCAACTCCACCCGTTCTTCTTCACTGCAATCGGGCAAGGCCGTGGCCAGCCACTGCAGGCTCATCGCCTCGCTCGGCAGCGGGCAGGCCTGTTGCACGCAACGGCTGCGCACGGTGGGCAGCAGGCGGCTGGACTGGTGGCTGACCAGCAACAGCACGGTGTCGCCCGATGGTTCTTCGAGGCTTTTGAGCAGCGCGTTGGCGGCGTTGATGTTCATCGACTCCACCGGCTCGATCAGTACCACCTTGCGCCCGCCCAACTGCGCGGTCTGGGCAACGAAACCGACCAGGTCGCGCACCTGGTCGACCTTGATCGCCTTGTCCGCTTCCTCGGGCTCCAGGATGTAGTTGTCCGGATGGCTGCCGGCCGCCAGCAGCAGACACGACTTGCACTGCCCGCACGCCTCCAGGCCCGCCGGGCTCTTGCACAGCAGCAAGGCCATCAGCCGCTCGGCCAGCGCCCGCTTGCCGATCCCCACCGGGCCATGCAGCAGGTAGGCATGGGCATGCTGGGTACGACCGGCCAATTGCTGCCAGAGGGTGTCCTGCCAGGGATAGGCTTCAGCCATGTTGCAACCCCGTCGCGAGCGCGCCCGATGGCGTGCCAGCCTGTTGTTTTATCTTGATAAAAAATCTAAACACAGCAGTATGGGTATCCTTTCGACAACAGGTAAACAGGGGGGCCGTCTGCGTCGGCCGCCCTGGCAAGGCTCCAGGAGCAACAGTTTGAGAACCATCATCGGGCTCGCCGCACTCGCCAGATCCGGCAAAGACACGGTAGCGTCAATGCTGCTCGCCCAAGCGGAGATCGCCGCCTTTGCCCTGGCCGACCCACTCAAGGTCGGCTGCCAGGCCCTCTTCGGCCTGAGCGATGAACAAACCTGGGACGATACATTAAAAGAGCGCAGGATTGACCTGTGGAACCGCTCTCCGCGCGAGTTCTTCCAGCAGGTCGGCACGGAGTGGATGCGCAATCATAACCCAGACCACTGGTTGCAGCGGGCGGATCGCGAGATCAACCCGCCACTGGATGACAGTGCCTGGTCGGGTAACGCGGATCTGTCCGCTGCCGACGCACCCTTTCGCCTGGCGGCCCAGGCCTTCTTCGACTTTTCGGACGCGCAGACCTGGGACGCGGAGCGTCACTCGCAAATCGATCCAAGCTGGAATATTTCCCCACGGGACGCCGTCGCCCTGATCGAACGGCACGCGCGGGCCTTCGACCCCGACTACGCCGTCAAACGTGCCCAGCTGCCACTGACCCCGCTCAAGCGCCGCCCGCCTCTACCCGCCAACGCCTCGACGATCATCATCAAGGACATCCGCTTCGAGAACGAAGCGCGATACCTGCGCGAGCACCATGGCGTCATCTGGCATATCACCCGACCCAACCTGCAACGGGTCAATGCGCACTCCTCGGAACTGGGCGTGGCCCGCCAGCCCGAGGACGTGTTGATCGTCAATGACGGCAGCCTGGAACAGTTGCAGGTGACAGTGATGCAGGCATGGCAACGCCACAAGACCGCCCAACAGGCGCACTGAGCACCCTGTCGCCGTCCACGCCCCCTGCAGGGGGCCGACAAGCGCGCCGCCAGCACTTCGGCATTCGCTCCCTCCAGACTCAGCAGCGCCGAGCGCAGTGTGCCCGGCCGCGGACCGCCCTCCTGCTCCAGCAGCGCCAGCCGTACAGTTTGCGCCTCGGCCTCCACTTGCAAGCGCTTCAGCGCCTTGGCCACGGCCAGGCAGCATTCGTCCGGCCCCTGGGCGGCGGAAAATTGCAGCAGAATCATCAGCAGCACTCCCCGCGGGTTTTATAGGTCAGCACCGGCGCCAACCGCGCCACTGGCCGCACCAGGCCAGCCCGGACCAGGGTATCGACGATGCTGTCCAGCGGTTTGCAAGCCTCCGGCGCCTCCTCGTAGATCAACTGCCGAGCCTCGCAGATCACATGGCCGCCCAGGCGGGTGCGCCCCAGTTGTGCCGGACTGAAGCGCCGCGGCAGTCCTTGCATTCACTGCGCAATCAACAGCCGGTTGACCTCGGCAAAGCGCAGGCCCTCGTTGTGACGGGCCAGGTAGGCGGCGCAATCCGCACTGCCCTCCAACAAGCCGGCGTGGCCGTGCCGGTCTACCTGCTCGCGCGCCGAGACCGCGCGAGCCACTATGCACCAACAGCAGCAGTTTTCTGGGGTCCAGCGCCAGCTCGGCGGTACGTTCGGTGTCGTGGACCTGCTCCACGCGCTGCAACTCGGCGAAATGATTGCCGCCACCGATGGTGCCCAGCGCACTGTCGAAACCGCTGGTCGGCAGCGACAGGGCCGCCACACGCTCGTGCCAGTCCTGGCCCGGCGGGAGGTCCAGATTGCCCAGGCGCTTGTCCAGCTTGTCGGCGCTCAATTTGCCAACGGCGAGATCCGTGCGCCACAGCGCCATGCCGCAGCCGATGTCGCCGCCGATCAAGGCCGGGCGCCCCGCTCGAGCCCCCGCCACCCGAATTACTGGGCGTCTTTCGTCTCGGGCTCAGCGGCTGGCGGCACGTCCATTGGCGCAGCCGCCTTGGGCTCGACGACATCCTGGGCTGGTGTCGTCGGCTTCGCTTCAGCACCTGGCGGAGGATTCACAGGCACCGCCGGAGCCTGAGTGGGCGCCGGGCTCGAGCGATAGTCTGCCCGTCGCTTGAGCTGGAACTCACGCACCGCATTGTTGTGCGAGTCCAGGTCATCGGAGAAGACATGGCTGCCATCGCCACGGGCGACGAAGTACAGGCTCTTGCCCTCTGCCGGGTTCAGTGCGGCATGGATCGCCTCACGACCGACCATGGCGATCGGCGTCGGCGGCAGGCCGACGTTGAGGTAGGTGTTGTAGGGATTGGCCTCGCGCAGATGGGCACGGGTCAATTTGCCGGTGTAGCGCTCACCCAGACCGTAGATCACCGTCGGATCGGTCTGCAACAGCATGCCGAGCTGCATCCGACGGACGAAGACGCCAGCGATCTGAGCGCGCTCCTGGGGAACGCCGGTCTCCTTCTCCACCAGCGACGCCATGATCAGCGCCTGGTAGGGATCGGTATAGGGCGCATCGGCAGAACGTTTTTCCCACTCCTGGGCCAGGACGCTCTGCAAGCGGTCGTAGGCCTTTTCCAGCAGCTCGACGTCGGTCATCCCGCGCACGAAACGATAGGTGTCCGGGAAGAAACGCCCCTCCGCGAACACGTCCTTGTGCCCCAGCTTCGCCATGACTTCACTGTCACTGAGACCGGTCAGGGTCTGCTGGAGCTTTTCGTTCTTGGCCAGCGCGCCACGGACCTGGCGGAAGTTCCAGCCCTCGACAAGGGTCAGGCTGTACTGCACCACTTCGCCGCGCTGCCAGAGGCCGAGCAGCGTGCGCACGTTCATGCCCGGCGTAAGGCGATACTCACCGCTGTGCAACTGCACCCCGGCGAGGTTGAAGCGCCAGTACAGGCGCAACCAGAAGGCGTCGTGCAGGGTGCCCTCGGCCTCCATGCGGTTGAAGGTACCGGTTGGGGTCGCCCCTGTCGGCACGTCGAGCAGTTGCTCCTGCTTCAGGTCGAGGGTCTGCTCCAGCGCCGAGTGGATCTTCCAGGCCGAAACACCCAGCAGCAATCCGCCCAGAACCAGACCCGTCTGCAGCAGCAACAAGAATTTACGTCTCAATTCAAACTTCCAATAACCCGCGGGCAATGCCTTGCAGTTTACGGGTGAGCGGCCCTACCGACCAGTTCAGATCGGCCAAGGCACGCACCGGCCAGACGCCGTAAACGCTGTTACAGAGAAAGACCTCATCAGCCTGTCGGAGTTGCTCCATGCTGATGTCCGAAATATCCACATGTACGCCCAGGGCACGAGCCTGGTCGAGCAGTTCGGCACGCATGACCCCGGCAACGCCGCAACGGCTCAGGTCCGCGGTGCGCAGTACACCGTCACTGACCAGGAACAGGTTGCTGAACACGCCCTCGATCACCCGACCGATGGTGTCGAGCATCAGCCCTTCGGCATGCTCGCCATCCTGCCATTCGCTACGGGCAATGACCTGCTCCAGCCGGTTGAGGTGTTTGAGACCGGCCAGCAACGGCTGCTCGGACAAACGGGTGGCACAGGGAAAAAGGCGGACACCCAGGTTCTGCAGGGCCGGCGGATAAGTCGGCAACGGGCTGCCTTGCAGGATCCGTCGCGGTTGCGCGTCGGCCGCCGCCGCATAACCGCGCAGGCTGTCGCCACGGGTGAGGATCAGCTTGAGCACACCCTCGCCCATCGCGGCGCTGTAGACCAGCAGCTCGCTGCGAATCACCGCCTGATTGGCAACGAAACCCAGCCGACGACAACCGTCGGCCAGGCGCTGCAGGTGCCGCTCGAGCAGCAACGGGCGCCCGCCCTTGACGGCGATGGTCTCGAACAGACCATCGCCATAGGCCAGGCCGCGGTCCTTGAGCGGCAGGGAATCAGCCGGCTGACCGTCGACCCAGCTCTGCATCACTCGGCGAACCGGCGGAACACCAGCGAACCGTTGGTGCCACCAAACCCGAAGGAGTTGGACAACACCACGTCGATCGGCATGTGCCGCGCTTCGTGAGGCACGAAGTCGAGGTCGCAGCCTTCGTCCGGCTCGTCGAGGTTGATGGTCGGCGGCGCCACCTGGTCGGTGATCGCCAGGACGCTGAAGATCGCCTCGATCGCACCGGCGGCACCCAGCAGGTGACCGGTCATCGATTTGGTCGAGCTGACCGCCAGCTTGTGGGCGTGCTCGCCGAAAACGGTCTTGATCGCCTCGACTTCGGCAATGTCGCCAGCGGGGGTCGAAGTACCGTGGGCGTTGATGTACTGCACCTGGTCGGGAGTGATCCCGGCATCGCGCAGGGCGTTGGCGATGCAGCGCGCCGCACCGGCACCGTCGGCGGGTGGCGAAGTCATGTGGTAGGCGTCGCCGCTCATGCCGAAGCCGATCAGCTCGGCATAGATGGTGGCACCCCGCGCCTTGGCGTGTTCCAGCTCTTCGAGCACCAGGGCACCGGCACCGTCGGACAACACGAAGCCATCGCGGCCCTTGTCCCACGGACGGCTGGCGCGCGTCGGCTCATCGTTGCGGGTCGACAGCGCGCGCGAAGCGCCGAAGCCGCCCATGCCCAGGCCGCAGGCGGCCATTTCCGCACCGCCGGCGATCATCACGTCGGCTTCGCCATAGGCGATGTTGCGTGCCGCCATGCCGATACAGTGGGTACCGGTGGTGCAGGCGGTGGAGATGGCGTAGTTCGGTCCCTGCGCACCCAGGTGGATGGACAGGAAGCCGGAAATCATGTTGATGATCGAGCCAGGCACGAAGAACGGCGAAATGCGCCGCGGCCCGGAATCATGCAGGGTGCGGCTGGTTTCCTCGATATTGGTCAGACCGCCAATACCCGAGCCCATGGCCACGCCGATGCGTTCACGGTTGGCGTCGGTGACTTCCAGGCCCGCGTCGCGGATCGCCTGAAAACCGGCTGCCAGGCCGTATTGAATGAACAAGTCGAGTTTGCGGGCTTCTTTGGCCGACAAGTATTCTTCGACATTGAAGCCTTTTACCGAGCCACCGAAACGGGTGGTATAGGCAGAAAGGTCTGTGTGTTCGATCAGACCAATGCCACTGCGGCCAGCCAGAATGCCCTGCCAGGTACTCGGAACATCCGTACCCAATGGCGACAACATCCCCATACCGGTGACTACGACGCGTCTACGCGACACAGCACTCTCCTTTTTCCTGTTGACCAGTTTGCCTCACCTAAAGAAAAAACCGCACGCCATGATGGCAGTGCGGTTTTTCCATGACAGCAGGCAAAGATTACAAACTATTACGCCTGGTTGGCGTTGATGTAATCGATAGCAGCTTGTACGGTGGTGATTTTTTCAGCTTCTTCGTCAGGGATTTCGGTCTCGAATTCCTCTTCCAGAGCCATCACCAGCTCAACGGTGTCAAGGGAGTCGGCACCCAGGTCTTCAACGAAGGAAGATTCGTTCTTGACTTCTTCTTCCTTCACACCCAGTTGCTCGGCAACGATTTTCTTGACGCGTTCTTCGATGGTGCTCATACCTTGTTTTCACTCCTAATGGAAAAATTCAGGCAGCTGGCCGGTGGGTAAGTGTATAGAAAGGCTTTTCAGCTTTTCAACCGAAAGCTTGCGCCTTCACCCCGCCGTGTCCCCCTGCCCGTCAATAAGTTGCAGCTTTATAACGGATTTTAGACAGCTGGTATGACATTTTTTTGAAGCAATCCGTCACATTTGAATTACATGTACATCCCGCCGTTCACCGGAATTGTAGCTCCGGTCACGTATGCCGCACCCTCCGAAGCCAGGAAAGCGACCACTTGCGCGATCTCCTGTGCCTGGCCCAGACGGCCCAGCGGAATCTGCGTCAACAGGGCTTCGCGCTGTGCTTCCGGCAGTTCGCGGGTCATATCGGTGTCGATGAAGCCTGGCGCCACCGAGTTTACCGTAATCGACCGCGAGCCGACCTCACGCGCGAGCGCGCGGCTGAAACCTTCGAGGCCTGCCTTGGCTGCCGCATAGTTTACTTGGCCTGCGTTGCCCATGGCACCCACTACCGAGCCGATATTGATAATTCGGCCCCAACGCGCCTTGGTCATGCCGCGCAGAACGCCCTTGGACAGGCGATACAGGCTGTTGAGGTTGGTATCGACCACGTCGTACCACTCATCGTCCTTCATGCGCATCATCAGGTTGTCGCGGGTGATACCGGCGTTGTTGACCAGCACCGCCGGCGCACCGAACTGCTCGGTGATGCTGGCCAGTACGGCAGCGACCGATTCGTCGCTGGTGACATTGAGCTCCAGGCCGGTGCCCTGGATGCCGTGCTCCTTGAGGGTCGCGGCAATGCGCTCGGCACCCGAGGCGGACGTCGCGGTGCCGATCACCACGGCGCCCATGCGGCCCAGCTCGAGGGCGATGGCTTGGCCGATACCACGGCTGGCGCCGGTGACCAGTGCAACTTTACCTTGCAGACTCATGCAGGCTTCTCCTAATTCAGGCCTGCGCCGCGCGCGTGGCGGCGAAGGCATCCGGGGTATTCAGGTTGGAGGTGTTGACGCCGTCGGCGCAACGCTTGTTCAGACCGGCCAGGACCTTGCCGGGACCACACTCGACCAGCTCGGTCGCGCCCTGGGCCGCCAGATACTGCACGCACTCGACCCAGCGGACCGGCTTGTACAGCTGCTCCAGCAGGTCGCGCTTGAGACTGTCGAGATCGGCCGCCACGCTGGCGCTGACGTTCTGCACCAGCGGAATCTGCGGCGCCTGCCAGTCGATGGCGGCAACGGACTCGGCGAAGCGCTCGGCAGCCGGGCGCATCAGTTCGCAGTGCGACGGCACGCTGACCGGCAGCGGCAGGGCACGCTTGGCGCCCTTGGCCTTGCAGGCCTCCATGGCGCGCTCAACGGCGGCCTTGGCGCCGGCAATCACGACCTGGCCTGGCGAGTTGAAGTTGACCGCGCTGACCACTTCGCCCTGGGCGGAATCGGCACAGGCAGCCACCACGTCGGAATCTTCCAGGCCGAGGATCGCCGCCATGGCGCCCTGACCGGCCGGCACGGCTTCCTGCATCAGTTGACCACGACGCTCGACCAAACGAACGGCATCGGCCAGGCTCAGGCTGCCGGCGGCAACCAGCGCGCTGTATTCACCCAGGCTGTGGCCGGCGACATAGGCCGGACGCTGGCCGCCTTCGGCCAACCACAGGCGCCACAGGGCGACCGAGGCGGTGAGAATCGCCGGCTGGGTCTTGTCGGTCTGGTTGAGCAGTTCTTCCGGACCCTGCTGGGTCAGCGCCCAGAGGTCGTAGCCCAGGGCCTGGGAGGCCTCGGCGAAGGTTTCCAGGATCAGCGGGTATTGTGCGCCCAGCTCGGCCAGCATGCCGAGGGACTGCGAACCCTGCCCTGGAAAGACGAATGCGAGGGAGGTAGACATGAAACGAGCCCCTAATGATCTTATCGTCGAAGAGTTGACGCCGCGCCACAAAAAACGATGGGCGCAAACGCAATAAACTGTCAGTTGGATGGCCCATTGAACCGGGCGGTCACATTGTAAGCGTCTGCCGGGCAAAACGCCTAAAGCAACAGATCCTCCAGACGCCCATGCAGGCGCTCGGGAAGGTTTTCCTGGATCTCGATCAGCGCCCGCTGGATCGCACTCTGCAAGCCCTGCACCCCAGCCGAACCATGGCTCTTGACCACAATCCCCTGCAGGCCGAGAAAACTCGCCCCGTTGTGTCGCGCCGGCGCCAGGTCGGCACGCAGGCGACCGAGCAGCGGCAAGGCCAGGGCTCCCACCACCCGCGAAGCCAGGTTGCGCCGGAACAACGCCTCGACCCGAGCGGCAATCATCGTCGCCAGCCCTTCACTGGACTTGAGCAGGATGTTGCCGACAAAACCGTCGCAGACTACCACGTCGGCCTCGCCGCGATACAGGCCATCGCCCTCGATGAACCCCATGTAGTTCAAGCCACGCGCCTGCTGCAGCAGACCGGCCGCCAGCTTGACCTGCTGGTTGCCCTTGATGTCCTCGGTACCGACGTTCAGCAGCGCCACCCGCGGACGCACCACGCCCAGGGCCTCGGCGGCCACCGAGCCCATCACGGCGAACTGGAACAGGTTCTCGGCGGTGCAGTCGACATTCGCCCCCAGGTCGAGCAACTGGCAGTAGCCCCGCTGGGTCGGAATCGCCGCGACCATCGCCGGCCGATCGATGCCCGGCAGGGTCTTGAGCACATGGCGCGACAGGGCCATCAGCGCCCCGGTATTGCCAGCACTGACCACCGCCTGGACGCGATCATCGTGCAGCAATTGCAAGGCCACCCGCATCGACGAGTCCGGCTTGCCCCGCAAGGCCTGGGACGGACGATCATCCATGGTGACGACTTCACTCGCCGGAACGATATTCAGTCGTGCACGATCAACGACCGGATAGCCAGCAATCAATTCTTCCAGGAGGGAGGGTTGACCGACGAGGGTCAGGTGCAGCGAGGGAGTAGCGGAAAGGCAGGCGACACTGGCCTGGACAATGTTGCGGGGACCGAAGTCCCCGCCCATTGCGTCGATCGCGATGATCTGAGCGGACAAGATTTACTCGTCAGCGCCCTTGTCGATCACTTTGCGACCACGGTATACGCCTTCTGGCGAAACGTGGTGACGCAGGTGAACTTCACCGGTGGTCTTTTCCACGGACAGAGCGTTGGCCTCGAGGGCATCGTGCGAACGACGCATGTCACGGGCAGAGCGGGATTTTTTGTTCTGCTGAACAGCCATAATTGATTAACTCCTAAACGTTTGGGTCACGCTTTAACTGCGCCAATACACTGAACGGGTTGGACCGCGTTACCTCGTCCTCGGCTGGTTCGGGCTCGTCGAGCCCCGCCGGCTGCTGGCATTCTTCCGGATGATGAGCAGGCACAATGGGCAAGGCGAGCAGGAGCTCTTCCTCGATCAGTGCCTGCAGATCCAAGGGATCTTCGCCCAGTTCCAGCACGTCATAACCTTTCGGCAACGACTGGGTATTCGCACCCTCCTTCACCACAGCATAACTGCACTCACTGTGAATCGGCAGGGTGACCAGCTCAAGACAACGCTGGCAAACCATCTTGACTTCGGTGTCAATAAAGCTGTGGATAACCACAGACTTACGTTCATCTCGTTCAAAAACGAATTTGGCCTGCACCGTACCGACTGTGTCGGAAAGCGGGTCGCAGAGTCTCTCCAAATCGGCCAGCAGCAGCTCACCCTGAAGGGTGGTGCCGCGATCAGCCAATTTGCGCGGGTCAACGTGAGGTGGAATCGGGTCATTCAACATAGGCGCAGCATTATAGGGATGCCCCCGCCCATGTCAAAGGAAATTCAGCCCTGTCCGTCGGCTTCCCCTGTGGATAGAATCGCCGACCACCTTCAGGAGAAGCGCATGCCGCCGTTGTTACTCGCCTCAAGCTCGATCTACCGCCGGGAATTGCTCGATCGCCTGCGCCTGCCCTTCACGTGCAGCTCGCCGGATATCGACGAAAGCCAACAGCCCGGAGAGTCCGCCGAAGCCCTGGTGCGACGCCTGGCCGAACAGAAGGCCAGAGCCTTGTCCGCCCGCCATCCGCAACACCTGATCATCGGCTCGGACCAGGTCGCGGTGCTCGACGGACGCATCCTCGGCAAACCGCACAATTTCGAAAGGGCCCGGGAGCAGTTGCTGGCCGCCAGCGGTGCCAGCGTCAGCTTCCTCACCGGCCTGGCGCTGCTCAACAGCCAGAGCGGCCGCTGCCAGGTCGATTGCGTGGCCTTTACCGTGCACATGCGCCAGCTCGACGAACAGCGCATCGAACGCTACCTGCGCGCCGAACAGCCCTACGACTGCGCCGGCAGCTTCAAGGCCGAGGGACTGGGCGTCAGCCTGTTCCGGAGCACCGAGGGGACGGATGCGACCAGCCTGATCGGCCTGCCGCTGATCCGCCTGGTGGACATGTTGCTGGCCGAGGGCGTCGAGATTCCCTGATCCCGAGACACACCCCGGCTCCCACAGGATGGCGATGGCCGTCAGCGCAGGGTCGGCCCCTGGAAGCCCATCCACATGGCCAGGTGTTCAGCCACGCTCGCCCCGAGCTTTTTCGAGAAGCGGTCGAACGGCGACTCCTGAACGGTGAAGTCCACCAGCTTCTTCTCGCCAATCACGTCCCGCGCCACCGAACTGGCGCTGCCCAGGCCATCGATCAAACCCAGCGACAACGCCTGCTCGCCGGACCAGACCAGCCCGGAGAACAACTCCGGATGCTCCTTGTCCTTGAGGCGGTCACCCCGGCCCTTCTTCACGCTGGCAATGAACTGGTTGTGGGTGGTGTCCAGCACACCCTGCCAGAATCGGGTCTCATCCGCCTTCTGTGGCTGGAACGGATCGAGGAACGACTTGTGCTCGCCCGAGGAGTAGGCACGACGCTCCACGCCGAGCTTCTCCATGGCACCGACAAACCCGTAGCCTGCCGCCGTCACCCCAATGGAACCGACCAGGCTGGCCTTGTCGGCGTAGATTTCATCGGCTGCGCTGGCAATGTAATAGGCACCCGAAGCACCGAGATCGGAGATCACCGCATAGACCTTGGTATTTGGATGCAGACCACGCAGGCGGCGGATCTCGTCATAGACGTAGCCCGACTGCACCGGACTGCCGCCCGGGCTGTTGATACGCAGAATAATGCCCTTGACCTTGGGATCCTCGAAGGCCGTGCGCAGACTGCCGACGATGTTGTCGGCACTGGCCGACTCCTTGTCCGCGATCACCCCGCGCACTTCGATCAGGGCGGTGTAGTGGGCGCCACGGCTGGCGCTTTTCTCCACGTCGACCAGGGGCGAGAGCATCACCAGCACAGTGCCCACGTAGACAAAGGCCAGCAGCTTGAAGAAGATCCCCCAGCGCCGGGCCCGACGCTGCTCGGTGATACCGGCCTGAAGCGTGCGCTCCAGCAGCTTCCAGCTTTTATCTTCGCCATCGGCATTCGCCTTCGACGGTGCATTCCATTCATCAGCCATATGTGCTCACCCCAGTAGACTCAATGGGCCTGGCGATTCAACCAGGCGTGCAACTCAGGAAAACTGTCGATTGCCAGGCGCGGTTCGAACACCTGCAATTCATCCAGAGACAAGGCACCGTAGCCCACCGCCACGCTGTCCATGCCAGCATTGCGGGCCATCTGCAGGTCGAAGGCCGAATCACCGACCATCAGCGCCTGGGACGCCGGCACGCCGCAATGGGCAAGAATCTCCTCCAACATCAGCGGGTGCGGCTTGCTCGCGGTTTCGTCGGCCGCCCGGGTGATATCGAAATAGTCCAGCCAGCCATGGGCCCTCAACACCCGATCCAGCCCGCGACGCGCCTTGCCGGTCGCCACCGCCAGCTGGTAGCCGGCCTCGCGGAACGCCGCCATGGACTCGACCACTCCCGGGAACAGTGGCGAAGGTACCGCCTCCAGGGAGATGTAGCTATCGGCGTAGTGTTGACGAAAAACCACCAGTTCTTCGTCGGAAATTTCTGGATAAAGGGTGCGAATCGCCTCCGGAAGACCCAGACCGATAATACCCTTGACCGCCCGCTCGTCCCGTAGCGGAAAGCCGGAGCGCTCGGCCGCCGCGCCCATCGCCTCGACGATCCGACCAATGGAATCGGCCAAGGTGCCATCCCAATCGAAAATCAGCAGTTTGTAATCAGCCCGCACTCAAGCGCTCCACGGTCCTGGCCCACATTTCATCCACCGGCGCCTGCAGCTTCAGTTCGCCGCCATCAGGCAGCGGCACCGTCAGCAGGTAGGCATGCAGGAACAGGCGCTTGCCGCCCAGTTCACGGATTTCCCGGGTAAAGTCGTCATCCCCGTACTTGCTGTCGCCGGCGATGCAGTGGCCGGCATGCAGGGTATGCACCCGGATCTGGTGGGTGCGACCGGTCACCGGCTTGGCTTCGATCAGGGTGGCAAAGTCATTGAAGCGACGCAGGACCTTGAACACCGTCAACGCGTCCTTGCCCTCGTCGTTGACTTCGACCATGCGCTCGCCGGAGCGCAGGTTGCTCTTGAGCAACGGTGCCCGCACCTGCTTGACGGAGGTCGCCCAGTGGCCCCGCACCAGCGCCATGTAGCGCTTGTCGACGCCATCACCGCGCAGCGCCTCGTGCAGATGACGCAGCATGCTGCGCTTCTTGGCGATCATCAGCAGCCCGGAGGTGTCGCGGTCCAGCCGGTGTACCAGTTCCAGCTCCTTGGCGTCCGGGCGCAACTGGCGAAAGGCCTCGATCACGCCGAAGCTCAGGCCGCTGCCACCATGCACGGCGATGCCGGCCGGCTTGTTGATCACGATCAGCGCCTTGTCCTCGTACACGATCGACTCTTCCAGGCGCTGCAACAGGCCCTGGGCCACCGGCACGGGCTCGTCGCGCTCGGGAACGCGCACGGGAGGCACACGAACGATATCGCCGGCCTGCAGCTTGTATTCGGGCTTGATCCGCCCCTTGTTCACCCGCACTTCGCCTTTGCGCAAGATGCGGTAGATCAAGGTCTTGGGCACGCCTTTGAGCCGGGCCAGGAGAAAATTGTCGATGCGTTGGCCGGCATATTCCGGCGAGACCTCGAGCAGTTGAACGCCAGAGGTCGGGGGGGTAGTCGTCGTCATGTCGCGGATGATAACAATTTTTTATGGAATTGAAGCACTTAATCATTGCTGCTATAGTCGCGAACGCCGCCAAAAGCGGCCGGGCAGCGGAACAACGGCAAACAGCCGACCCTGACCCACGCAATTCATCAGGACGCGAGGCCGTCCTACGGGGCTTTCGCTACACTTGGCAGGTTCGCGATTGTAACAAGCGCAGGTGACATGAGGCCTGAAGCGAGCCGGGATACTGAGTAATCACTCGTCTCCCGAGCCGATATTCACGGACAGTTCACAAAGTGCGGTCAGTCGCGGGACCTACCGACAGCGAAGGCTTCGGAAACAACGCCTAATTAGCCATGATGCGTGAACTGCCCTTTCGGCGTTCACGGTAAATGCAACCCGCTGCGGATTCTGCGCGCGGCAGCACCCGAATTATCAGGGATACGTGTAGGGTGGAGATGCACAACCGTCGGACTGTGTAGCATTAGGCTTGTTCAAGACGCTTCATATCGTCCACACCCGCGGTTGATTCCTCCTCCTGACTCAGTTTTGCTTAAAGCGGGGCTTATGCCACCACAGCAAGCAGGAAGCGTCGGTCGCGACTTCGCCACTAGCACTAGTAGGCCGAAATCTCGCTAGACACTGGAATGGCCCGCCACTCCATGACGCACCTGACACCGACCGTGAGAAGTCGTGTGTGCCGAACGCCGTTTCCGGCAGCCCGGAAACCGACGGTACAACATGAAAAGAATGCTGATTAACGCAACTCAACCCGAAGAGTTGCGTGTTGCGCTGGTAGACGGCCAACGCCTCTACGACCTGGACATCGAGTCCGGCGCGCGCGAACAGAAAAAGGCCAACATCTATAAAGGCCGGATCACCCGTATCGAGCCCAGCCTCGAAGCCGCCTTCGTCGACTTCGGCTCCGAGCGCCACGGCTTCCTGCCGCTCAAGGAAATCTCCCGCGAATACTTCAAGAAGTCGCCTGAAGGCCGCGTCAACATCAAGGAAGTCCTGAGCGAAGGCCAGGAAGTCATCGTCCAGGTCGAGAAGGAAGAGCGTGGCAACAAGGGCGCCGCCCTGACCACCTTCATCAGCCTCGCCGGTCGCTACCTGGTGCTGATGCCGAACAACCCGCGCGCCGGCGGCATCTCCCGCCGCATCGAAGGCGAAGAGCGCAACGAACTGCGTGAAGCGCTGAACGGGCTGGTCGCCCCGGCCGACATGGGCCTGATCGTCCGCACCGCGGGCCTGGGCCGCAGCAGCGAAGAAATGCAGTGGGACCTCGACTACCTGCTGCAACTGTGGACCGCGATCAAGGAAGCCTCCCAGGATCGTTCCGCCCCTTTCCTGATCTACCAGGAAAGCAACGTGATCATCCGCGCGATCCGCGACTACCTGCGCCAGGACATCGGCGAAGTGCTGATCGACAGCGTCGAGGCCCAGGACGAAGCCCTGACCTTCATCCGCCAGGTGATGCCGCAGTACGCCAGCAAGATCAAGCTGTACGAAGACAGCGTGCCGCTGTTCAACCGCTTCCAGATCGAAAGCCAGATCGAGACCGCCTTCCAGCGCGTCGTCGAACTGCCGTCCGGCGGCTCCATCGTGATCGACCCGACCGAGGCCCTGGTGTCCATCGACATCAACTCGGCGCGCGCCACCAAGGGCAGCGACATCGAAGAGACCGCGCTGCAGACCAACCTGGAAGCCGCCGAGGAAATCGCCCGCCAACTGCGCCTGCGCGACATCGGCGGCCTGATCGTGATCGACTTCATCGACATGACCCCGGCCAAGAACCAGCGCGCCGTGGAAGAAAAGGTCCGCGAATGCCTGGAAGCCGACCGTGCCCGCGTCCAGGTCGGTCGCATTTCGCGCTTCGGCCTGCTGGAAATGTCCCGCCAGCGCCTGCGTCCATCGCTGGGCGAGAGCAGCGGCATCGTCTGCCCACGCTGCAGCGGCACCGGCATCATCCGTGATGTCGAGTCGCTGTCCCTGGCAATCCTGCGCCTGATCGAGGAAGAGGCCCTGAAGGACCGCACCGCCGAAGTCCGTGCCCAGGTGCCGATCCCGGTGGCGGCGTTCCTGCTCAACGAAAAACGCAACTCGATCACCAAGATCGAACTGCGTACCCGCGCCCGCATCGTGATCCTGCCGAACGATCACCTGGAGACGCCGCACTTCGAAGTGCAACGCCTGCGTGACGACAACCCGGACGCCACCAACAGCCAGTCCAGCTACGAGATCGCTGCCGCCGCCGCCGAAGCGGAAGAGGCCCAGCCGGCGGCCGCGACCCGCACCCTGGTTCGCCAGGAAGCCGCGGTCAAGACCGCCCCGGCCCGCGCCAATGCACCGGTGCCGAGCGAAGTGGCCGCCCCGGTTGCCGCTGCCCCTGCCCCGGCTCCAGCCCCGGAACCAAGCCTGTTCAAGGGCCTGGTGAAGTCGCTGGTCAGCCTGTTCGCCGGCAAGGAAGAACCGGCCGCGCCAGTGGTGGTGGAGAAACCTGTCGCCGAACGCCCGGCGCGCAACGAAGAGCGCCGCAACGGTCGTCAGCAGAGCCGCAACCGCAACGGCCGCCGCGACGAAGACCGCAAGCCGCGCGAAGAGCGTGCACCTCGTGAGGAACGGGCGCCACGCGAGCCGCGTGAAGAGCGCGCCCCACGTGAGGAACGGGCGCCACGCGAGGAACGCGCCCCGCGCGAACTGCGTGAAACCCGTGACGACGCGCCAGCCGCCCGCGAAGAACGTGCACCGCGCCCACCCCGCGAGGAACGCGCGCCGCGTGCCCCACGCGAAGAGCGCAAGCCACGCGGCGAGCGCGAGGAACGCGTACGCGAACTGCGCGAGCCACTGGATGCCAACCCGGCCGTCGGAGCCGTAGCCGCTACTGCCGCTGCCGCGGTAGTCGCCGAGGAGCGTCCAGCCCGTGCGCCACGTGAGGAACGCCAGCCACGCCCACCGCGTGAAGAGCGTCAGCCACGTGCCGAACAGGCTGCCGCGGCCAGCGAAGAAGAAGTCCTGCAGGGCGAAGAGCACCTGTCGGAAGATGGCCAGGACAACGCCGAAGGTGGCGAGCGTCCACGCCGTCGTTCCCGTGGCCAGCGTCGTCGCAGCAACCGTCGTGAGCGCCAGCGCGATGCCAACGGCAACGTGATCGAAGGCTCGGAAGAAGCCGGCGAAGGCCAGCAGAACGAAGCCACCGGTGACGAACTGGCCGCCGGTCTGGCCGTGACCGCCGCCGTTGCCAGCAGCGCAATCAGCGCCAACGCCGAAGCCGAAGCGCACCAGCAGGCTGAACGTGCCACCGCAACCACCCTGGAAACCCCGACCGCTGAGGCGCCTGTCGTTGAAACGACCACCCCGGTTGAGGCTATCGCCGCACCGGAAGTGGAAGTCGCCGCGGCTCGCGAAGCTGCGCCAGTGGTTGAAGCACCGGTCGAAACCGCGGCCGCCGAGTTGCCCGTGTTCGTCGCGCCTGAGCCGGCGGTCGAGGCTCCAGCGGTGGAAGCTCCAGCCGCCGAAACCCCGGCTGTCGAGGCTGCCCCGGCTGAAGCTCCGGCAGTTGAAGCAGCGGTCGTCGAGAAGGCTGCCGAACCTGCCCAGGAAATCCAGGCCACCTTCCGGTGGGCTGCCGAACCTGCCGCCGTCGAAGCGCCGGTTGCCGAACCCGTGGTTGCCGAGCCCGCTGCCGTGGAACCTGCGGTCGTCGCTCAGCCTGAGCCCGCTCCGGTTGTCGAAGCCACGCCAGTGGTCGCCGAAGAAGCGGCTCCGGTAACGGTGCAAGCCCCTGCGGTGGTCCTGACCAGCAATGGCCGCGCACCGAACGACCCACGTGAAGTACGCCGTCGCAAGCGCGAAGAAGAGGCACGCAAGGCTGCCGAACTGGCTGCCGCCGCGGCTGCTCCCGC
>NZ_AQOH01000284.1 GCF_000364705.1 Pseudomonas fuscovaginae SE-1
CCGTTGCCGCCGAACCGGCGCCGATGGTCGTCGAGGCGGAACAGGCCCCTGCGACCCCTGTCGTTCACAACGAAGCGGCTGCCGAGGAAAACTCTCAGCCTGCCGAAGAAGTGATCGAGCACGCGCCGAAAGCCCTGGAAACAGCCGAAGAGCATAAGCCTCACGCCTGATTTCAACGGCCAATGAAACGCCCCGCCCGCAGCGATGCCGGCGGGGCTTTTTTTGGGGTTCAAGGGTTGCGGTGTCTGGGCGGACGCTTTCGCGAGCAAGCTCTGCTCCTACAGGATTGCGTCGTTCACCTGCCTTGTGGACGACTCGATCCTGCAGGAGCAGAGCCTGCTCGCGAATAGGCCCCAGAAGCCAGCATCACCCTTGAGCCTCAAACACCAGGGCAGCAGGTAGATCGACATCCCAGACGATCCCCCGATCCTCTACCGGGACCGGCTCGACCCGGCCGGTCGCCAATAGCGCCTTCGCTCCACGATCGCCGGACAAACTCCGCAATGCCGCGCCGAAATCGCCACCAAAGCCCACCGGGTGGCCATACTCACCCGCCAGCACCGGCACGCAGATCCGTTCCCTTGCCATCCCAGCCAGCACCCGTTCGAAAGTCTCCGGCAGGATGAACGGCATGTCCCCCAGCACCATCAACCAGCCGCTGGCCTCGGCGGCAGCGGCGACCCCGGCGGCAATGCTGTCGCCCATGCCCGTGGACTCCAGCAACAGCACCTGGCAGCCATGCTCACGGCCCAGGCGAATCGCCTCGGGTCGATCCGCGGTGGTGACCAGCACCCGCATGCCCAGGCCGTCAGGCAAACTGTGCAACACCTGCCCGAGCACCGGGCGCACCACCCCATCACGCCCCTCGCAAGCGGCCAGCAACTTGTCCTGATCGACCCCGGCCACCTGCCGGAACCGACTGCCCTGCCCCGCCGCCAGGATGATCGCGGCCATCGACTCATTCACCCGGTGCCAGCTCCGGTTTCCTCTGCCGCGGCTCCACGCCGTTCTTGATCGCGACAATCTCGGCCAACAGCGACAAGGCGATCTCCGCCGGCGTGTGACTGCCGATATGCAAGCCGATCGGCCCATGCAATCGTGCGATCGCCTCGCTGCCCAGCCCCAGCAGCGCCAGATTGTCCCGCCGCTTGCGGTTGTTGACCCGCGAGCCCAGCGCACCGACGTAGAAGGCCCTGGAATTGAGTGCCGTCAGCAAGGCCATGTCGTCCAGCCGCGGATCGTGGGTCAGCGCAACGATCGCCGTGCGCTCGTCGGCCTGGATATTCAGCACCGCCTCATCGGGCATGCCCGGTACGAAACGACCGTGCTGTTCCTCCCAGCCGTGAACGAACTCCTCGCGCGGATCGCAGACCAGCACCTCGAAATCCAGCATCCGCGCCATCTGCGCCACATAGCGCGACAACTGCCCGGCGCCGACCAGCAGCAGGCGCCAGCGCGGCCCGTAGATGGCCCGCAACGTGCGCTCATCGAAGCTCAGCAGATCCTGCCGGCCGGCCTCATGCAGAGTCACCGTGCCGCTGACCAGATCCAGTTCACGCGCGACGATCTCATGAGCCTCGCAACGTCGCAGCAGTTGCTCGACCCAGACGACATCACCTACCCGCTCCTCGGTCAGACGCAGGGTGCCACCACACGGCAGGCCGAAGCGCGCCGCCTCCTCGCGACTGACACCATAGGTCACCAGTTGCACCGGAGGCCCGTCTGCGGGCAGGCGCCCATCGTGCAGGCGGGCGATCAGGTCATCCTCGATGCAACCACCCGACACCGAGCCGATCACCACGCCATCCCCGCGCAAGGCCAGCATCGCCCCGGGCTGGCGCGGCGCGCTGCCCCAGGTCTGGACCACGCTGTACAGCATTACCCGGTGCCTGGCGCGGCGCCACTGCAGGACGCAGCGCAGGACATTCAGATCGACGCTGTCCATCAGACCTGCGCCTTGTTCCAGCCTTGCAGTTGATAACGCACCGGCAGGTTGCGGATGCGCTGGCCGGTGGCGGCGAAGATCGCATTGCACAGCGCCGGCGCGATCGGCGGCACGCCTGGCTCACCGACCCCGCCCAGTGGCACCTGGCCCGGCGGCGTCACCAGGTGCACCGCCACTTCCCGGGGTGCCAGGGACATACGCGCCACCTCGTACATGTGGAAGTTGTCCTGCTGGACCTTGCCCTCCTTGAAGCTGATCTCGCCCAGCACCGCGTTGCCCAGCCCCATCACGCACGCGCCCTCGAACTGCGAGCGGATCCGTTCCGGGTTGATCTGCGGCCCGCAATCCACGGCGATATCGGCCTTGTGCACGATCAAGGTGCCATCGTCCTTGACCTCGACCTCGATCACCACCGCCACATAAGTCACGAAGCTGTAGTGCACCGCCAGGCCCAGGCCACGCCCCTTGGGCAGCTTGCGCCCCCAGCCGGCCGCCTTGGCCGCGGTTTCCAGCACGGTGCGCATGCGTCCGGTATCGATCGGGTAGCGCTCCGGCGACTCGCCGTAGTTCCACTGTTCACTGAGGCTGCGCGGATCGATCTGACGATCCGGCCCCAACAGCTTGAGCTGATAGGCCAGCGGATCCTGACCGGCCTTGTGCGCCAACTCGTCGACGAAACTCTGGATGGCGAAACCATGGGGAATGTTCGACACCGAACGGTACCAGCCAACCCGGGTGTGAACCTTCGCCTCCGGGTTCTCCAGGCGCACGTTGGGAATGTCGTAGGCCATGTTGGTGAACCCCATGCCCAGCTCGAACGCCGCCTCGTGGTTCATGTCCGGCGCGAACAGCGCGGTGATGCTCGGCGCGACGGTACGGTGCAGCCAGCCGGTGGGCGTGCCGTCCTGGTTCAGGCTGGCCCGCAGGTATTCCGCCGACACGGTGTGGAAATAGGAGTGGTGGATATCGTCCTCGCGGGTCCATTGCACCCGCACCGCCGTGCCCGGCATGGCCTTGGCCAGGATCGCCGCCTCAATGACGTAGTCCGGCTTGGACTTGCGCCCGAAGCCGCCACCGAGCAGAGTGACGTTGACCGTGACCTGCTCGAAACCGATGCCCAGCCGCTCGGCGATCCGCTCGCGGGTGACCTGGGGAGCCTGGGTCGGCGCCCAGGCCTCGCATTGCCCATCATTGAAACGGGCAACGGCGACCATGGGCTCCATCGGCGACTGCGCCAGATGCGGCAGGTAGTAGCCAGCCTCGAAGTGGCCGGAGGCCCGTTTGAGCGCCTCATCGACATCACCGGTATTGCGCACCACCTTGCCAGGCTGACGCGACGAGGCCTCCAGCTCCTGGCGATAGGCAACCGAGTCGTAACTGGCGTTGTCGCCATCGTCCCAGACGATGTTCAGTGCTTCGCGCCCCTTGATCGCAGCCCAAGTGTTGCTGGCGATCACCGCCACGCCCCCCAGTGGCTGGAACTCCGACGGCAGCGGGCGGGGTTCGATCTCCAGCACCTTGATCACACCCGGCACCTTCAGCGCGGCCGTCGCATCGAACGACTTGAGCTTGCCGCCATACACCCGCGGACGTGCCACGGCGGCATAGGCCATCTTGTCGAAATGGATATCGGCCCCGTACAGGGCACGACCGTTGACGATGTCCGCACCGTCGATGGCCCGCGTCGACTCCTTGCCGATATAACGGAACTCCGCGGGCTGCTTGAGCCGCAGACTGTCCCGCGCAGGGACCGCCAAGGCGCCGGCAGCGGCGGCCAGGGCCCCATAGCCCAGCTCGCGTCCGCTCGGGCTGTGGATAACCTTGTGCAACTGTGCCCGGCACTCGCCGACCGGCACGTTCCACTGCTGCGCGGCGGCCTGTTCGAGCATGGTCCGGGCGGCAGCACCGCAACGGCGCATGGGTTCGTACCAGTGGCGCATGCTGCGCGAGCCATCGGTGTCCTGGTTGCCGAAACGCACTTCGTCCCCCGGCGCCTGGCGGACCTTGACCAGCGCCCAGTCGGCCTCCAGCTCGTCAGCCACCACCAGGCTCAGGCTGGTACGCACGCCCTGACCCATCTCCGAACGGTTGCAGACTACTGTCACACTACCATCGGCGTCGATGCTGACATAAACCTTGGGATCGTCGACCCAGCCATTGGGCATGCCGTCGGCGCCGTACTTCTTCTCGCCTTCGGCAAAGGCATCGGGCAGCCCCCAGGTGGCCGCCAGCACCAGCGCGCCGGTGGCGCCGACCCCCTTGAGAAAGCCGCGCCGGCTGAGGTTGCTCAGGGCGAAATCGTTCAGGGAGCGGCTCATGCCTTGGCCTCCTGCAAATGGGCGGCGGCGGCATGGATGGCCGTCTTGATACGGTTGTAAGTGCCACAGCGGCAGATATTGCCGAGCATGGCTTCCTCGATCTGCTCGTCGCTGGGCTTGGGGTTGACCTTGAGCAGGGCCGTGGCCGACATGATCTGTCCGCCCTGGCAGAAACCGCACTGCGCCACGCCACCGTCGAGCCAGGCCTGCTGTACCGCCTGGCCTACCGGGTCGCTTTGCAGGTTGTCGATGGTGCGCACGTCCCGGCCCACCACCGAGCCGATCGGCGTGATACAGGAACGGGCCGCGAGGCCATCGATATGCACGGTGCAGGCACCACACAGGCCCATGCCGCAGCCGAATTTGGTCCCGGTATAACCCGCCACGTCGCGAATAGCCCAAAGCAGCGGCATATCCTCGGTGACGTCCAGGGGATGGTCTTGACCATTGAGTTTCAGGGTAATCATGGGCACGCCCGCATCGTTGAAGGTCATGGGGTCGAGCCATCTGCCAGGGGCCGCACGGACGGCAGCAGATCGACTCAGGCTAATCGGCTCTCTTGTGAAGCGGGTGCTTCACCGGACCGTTCGTTGAGGCTTTTTTACCGTTTTGACCAGCTCAGGGAAAGCCATTCCATGCAAAAAAGCCCCATGCAGTCAGACTGCACAGGGCTTTGATAGAGAGCACTCCGGCTGACCAGCGATCAGCATAGCCTCATTCAGTAGAGATTCGGCTCCATTTCCAGCTCGACCGCGAAACGCTCGGCGATATCGGCCTGGATCCGCCGGGCCAGGGCCAGCAGTTGCGCCCCCGTCGCCGTACCATGGTTGACCAGCACCAGCGACTGCAGACGGTGCACGCCGGCATCACCGTCACGGAAGCCTTTCCAGCCCGCCGCCTCGATCAGCCAACCCGCCGCCAGTTTCACCTGCCCGTCGCCCTGTGGATAACCGACCAGGGCGGGATGGGCCCGCTTCAGCTCGGCGGCGTGAGCGGCCGAGACCAGCGGGTTCTTGAAGAAGCTCCCGGCATTGCCGAGCACCGCCGGGTCCGGCAGCTTCTCGCTGCGAATGCCGCAGATCGCCCGGCTCACATCGATCGCTCCCGGCTGGCTGACGCCCAGCTCTTTCAACCGCTCGGCCACCGGGCCGTAGCCCAGGTGCAACTGCTCGACCCGGCTCAGGGCAAAGCGCACCCGCAGGATCAGCCAGCGACCTTGAGCGTGCTTGAACAGGCTGTCGCGATAACCGAACCGGCATTCCTCCAGGGAGAACTCGCGCAGTTCACCGCTCTGTCGGTCGAGGGCGGTGAGGCCGGCGAACACGTCCTTGATCTCGACACCGTAGGCCCCGATGTTCTGCATCGGCGCGGCCCCCACGGTACCCGGGATCAGGCTGAGGTTTTCCAGGCCATACCAGCCCTCGGCCAGGGTCGACAGCACGAACGGATGCCAGGGCTCGCCCGCCTCCGCCTCGATGACCACCCGCTGGCCGTCATCGCTGAGCAGGCGAATGCCACGGCTGGCCATGCGCAGCACCAACGCCTGGATATCGCCGGTCAGCAATAGGTTGCTGCCGCCGCCGATCACCAGCAAAGGCAATTGCCGCTGTGCCGCGAAAGCCAGCGCTTCGCGCACGTCGTCATCGCCGTGGGCCTCGGCGAACCACTGGGCACGGACATCGACACCGAAGCTGTTGTAGGGTTTGAGAGAAATACCGGCTTGCGGTTGCAGGCTCATAGGCGCCCCCGGAGTTCGTCGACCAGGCGATCGCTGGCCTGCTCGATCAGGTCCAGCACCTGTTCGAAGCCGTGCTCTTCGTCGTAGTAGGGGTCCGGAACCTCGTCCACCGCACCGTCGTAACGACGCAGGAACAGGTCCAGCTCGGCCGTGCCCTGGGCCGGCTGCAACTGCCCGAGGTTGCGCAGATTGCTCTGATCCATGGCGAGGATCAGGTCGAAGCGGTTGAAGTCCGCGCTGCTCACCTGCCGGGCGCGCTGCGCCGACAGGTCGTAGCCGCGCAACCGCGCCGCACGCTGGCTGCGACTGTCCGGCGCCTTGCCGACATGCCAGGCGCCGGTCCCGGCGGAGTCGACCTCAATCAGGTCGGCGAGACCGGCTTCGCGCAATTTATGGCGCAGCACGCCTTCGGCCGTGGGCGAACGGCAGATGTTGCCCAGACAGACAAACAGGACCCGCATCAGGCCTCCAGCAAGCGACGAACGCGTTCGAGGTCGTGTGGCGTGTCGACACCGGTGGGCGGCGCCTCCAGGGCGTCCGCCACATGGATCCGCACGCCGTGCCACAGGGCGCGCAGTTGCTCCAGACGCTCGGTGGTTTCCAGCCAGCAAGGGCCCCAGTTGACGAAGTCCTGCAGGAAGCCGGCGCGGTAGGCATAGATACCGATGTGGCGACGGTACGGCACGCCTTGCGGCAGGTGCTCGCGGTCCTGGGCAAAATCGTCGCGGGCCCAGGGCAAGGTAGCCCGGCTGAAGGTCAGGGCCAGGCCGTTGACGTCACTGACCACCTTGACCACGTTCGGGTTGAACAATGCCTCGACCTCTTCGATCGGCTCGGCCAGGGTGGCCATGCGCGCTTCGGTGTGCGCCGCCAGGTTGGCCGCGACCTGGTCGATCACCACCGGCGGGATCAACGGCTCGTCACCCTGGACGTTGACCACGATCGCCTCCGGCTCCAGCCCCAGCAGGCTGGCGACTTCGGCCAGGCGGTCGGTGCCGGACTCGTGGTCTTCGCGGGTCAACAGCACTTCGGCACCGAAGGCCTGGCAGGCCTCGACGATCCGTGGATCGTCAGTGGCCACCACCACCCGCTGGGCGCTGCTTTTGCGCGCCTGTTCCCAGGTGTGCTGGATCATCGGCTTGCCGGCGATCAGTTGCAGCGGCTTGGCCGGCAGGCGCGTGGAGGAATACCGCGCCGGAATCACGACGATGAACGAAGTGCTCATTTGTCCAGGCGCTCATCGGCGCTCAGGGTACGCGCCTCGCTCTCGAGCATCACCGGGATGCCGTCGCGAATCGGGAACGCCAGACCGGCGCCCTTGCTGATCAGCTCGGTCTTGTCGGCGCTGAGCTTGAGCGGCCCCTTGCAGATCGGGCAAGCGAGGATATCGAGCAGTTTGGTGTCCATGAGGGATTCCCGGGATAAAAGGGGTTTAGGGCAAGAGACGATCGGGCAGCAGGCGCAACAGTTGCGTGTCGAACCAGGCGGCAAAGGCCTCGGAGGGCACTGCGTCGACCGCCAGGTACCACCAGTCGTCGGCGGCGAACGCCCGGCATTTCACCGCGTCCTTCTCGGTCATGACCAACGGCAGCGGCGGCGTGAAACTCAGGGCCTGCGCGCTGTACTCGGCATGATCGGCAAAGGCGTGGGGCACAGGCTGCCAGTGTAGCGTTTCGAGGGTATTGAAGAAACGTTGCGGGTTGCCGATGCCGGCCACCGCGTGCAACGCCTGGCCTGCGGGAAAATGGCCGAGCGGCTGGCGCTCACCGCTTCGCAGGTTGACCAGCGCGGTCGGTTGCAGACGAAAGGCGAAACCGTCGCCGCGATCGGCACTGGCACCGTTGTACATCAGGGCGTCGACGCTCTGCAGGCGCTCCAGCGGCTCACGCAGGGGACCGGCGGGCAGGCAGCGGCCATTGCCCAGGCCACGGGCGGCGTCGATCAGCACCAGTTCCAGGTCTCGGGCCAGGCGGTAATGCTGCATGCCGTCGTCGGAGAGAATCAGGTCGAGCTTTTCCTCTGCCAGCAGAGCCTGCACCGCGCGACTGCGATCCGGGTCGATCATCAACGGCACATCGTTGCGCTGGACGATCAGCAGCGGCTCGTCACCGGCGACCGCGGCGGACTGGTCGGCACGTACCCGCCACGGCAGGCTCGGCGGCTT
>NZ_AQOH01000285.1 GCF_000364705.1 Pseudomonas fuscovaginae SE-1
ACCACGCCGACCCGCAGGCCGCGGCGCCGGCAGTGCTCGACCAGCCAGAGAATCATCGGGGTCTTGCCGGTGCCGCCCACCGTGATGTTGCCGACCACGACCAACGGCACCGGCGGCTGGTAGATGTCGCCTTCGCCGGCGACGAAACGGGCGCGCTTGCCATCGACCACGCGGCGATACAGCCATTCCAGCGGGCGCAACAGGGCCAGGGCCGGATGGCCCTCGTACCAGGCGCGCAACAAGCGATCCGAGAGCGCCATCAGGGTGCCGGTGCCGCCTCGACGGTGGTCATGCGCAAATGGCTGAAGCCGAGCTTGCCGGCCGCGTCCATGGCAGTGATCACGGCCTGGTGTTGGGTCTTGCCGTCGGCACTGATCGACAGCGGCATGTTGGTGTCACCGTTGGACTCCTTCTGCAGCGCCTCCATCAGGGTCGCCAGGTCATTCTTCGGCAGTATCTGGTTGTTCACCGAGAACACCCCGTCGGCACTGATGGCGATGTCCAGTTGCTTGACCAACTGGTCCTCGGCCGGCGAGCCGCTGACCGCCTGCGGCAGATCGACCCGCAGTTGGGTTTCGCGGGTGAAGGTGGTGGTGACCACGAAAAACAGCAGCAGGACGAACACCACGTCGATCAGCGACGCGAGGTTGATATCGATGGTTTCCCGAGGTTTGCGGCGGAATTTCACGCTTTGCCCTCGGGCAGTTCCACATCGCGGTCGCCCTGGACCACTTCGACCAGCTTGATCGCCTGCTGCTCCATGCCCACCACCAGCTCATCGATGCGGCGTTGCAGGAAGCGGTGGAAGAACACCGCGGGAATACCGACGATCAGGCCCGAGGCGGTGGTGATCAGCGCCTTGGAGATACCACCGGCGAGGACGGCGGCGTTAGTGGTCATGCCCGAGCCCATGAACGAGCTGAAGATATCGATCATGCCCAGCACCGTACCGAGCAGCCCGAGCAACGGCGACATGGCGGCGATGGTGCCGAGGGCGTTGATATAGCGCTCCAGCTCATGAATCACCCGGGCGGCGGCTTCCTCGATGCACTCCTTCATGATCTCGCGACCGTGCTTGGAGTTCGCCAGGCCGGCGGCGAGGATTTCCCCCAGCGGCGAGTCGGCGCGCAGCTGCTTGAGCTTTTCCTTGTCCAACTGCTTGTCGCGGATCCACACCCAGACCTGCCCGAGCAGATGCTCCGGGGTCACGCGGCTGGCGCGCAGGGTCCACAGGCGCTCGGCGACGATACCCACGGCCGCGATGGAACTCAGAATGATCGGCAACATCATCCAGCCGCCGGATTTGACCAATTCCCACACAGTGACAGTCCCCTCGAAAAAATGCGCCACTCTAACATAGGGGTCGACCGGGTCGAAGAACGTGATGTCGCATGACGGTGCGGTTTAATAACCCTGGGCTATTTGAATCCTGCCAGCACGGCACTTCGGTTTTTGTATGTGCACAATGAAGTGGCGAGCGGGCTTGTCCGCGCTCGGCCGCGAAGCAGTCGTGAAACCAGGTTCCTCTTGCGTTCAAATACACCGCGTCTTGCGGATGTGGGGCCGCCACGCGGCCCAGCGCGGGCAAGCCCGCTCGCCACAAGGGGCCGAATCAACGCCAGAAGCGTCTTTGCTCGCGCTGTGACTGCGCACCGCCAAAAGCCCCGAGCAACAGGCGTACGGCGCCCTGCTCGGCACTGTCGTGCACCGCCACGCCCAGCGCCTGGTAACGCGCCATCACCTGGGGATGCGGATGCCCGAAGCTGTTGCCACGGCCGCGCGAGATCAGCACGGCCCGCGGCGCCAGGCGCTGGAGAAAGCTCATCGACGAGGAGCTGCGGCTACCATGGTGGGGGGCCTGCAGCCAGTCGGTGCCAACGGCCAATGGACTCTCGAGAAAGGCCTGCTCGGCCCGGGTGTCGATGTCCCCGGTCAGCAACAGCCGCTCCCCCCGGGCCTCGACCTGCAGCACGCAGGAGCGCTGGTTGCTGTCCTGCGCCGCAGGCCATTGCCAGAGTTCGAAGCTCACCCCGTCCCACTGCCAGCGCTCGCCGCTGGAGCAGTCTCCGGCGCGCAACCGTTTGGGTAGCCCACGGGTATCACCACTGATCACCCGGCTCACCGGCAAGCCATCGCGGATCGCCAGGGCTCCACCGGCATGATCGGCATCGGCATGGCTGAGCAGCATCAGGTCCAACTGGCGCACGCCCAGCTTGCGCAGCGACGGCAGGACCACGCGCTGGCCCAGGTCGAACTCGCCGAAACGCGGCCCGGCGTCATACAGCAAGTCGTGATGCTGGGTGCGAACCAGGATCGCCAGGCCCTGCCCGACATCCAGCTGCCAGACTTCGGCGTACCCCTCCGGCACCCTGGACGAGGGCGAGAACAGCACCATCGCCGCCAGCGGCCAGCCCAGCGGCCGCAGCGGCACGCCGGCCGGCAGCAACAGCAGCAGGATGCCCAGACAGCTCAGGCCCCAGGCCCAGGGCGCGAGGGTTTCGGGCAACCAGGCCGGCACCCGGGCCGCGACCAGGGCCAAGCCCTGAAACAGAACTTCCAGCAGGCCGCCGGCCAGCCACAACAGAGCCTCGCCGATCCACGGCAACGCGAGTGCCAGGGTGCCGAGCAAGGCCAGCGGCAACACCGCGAGACTGATCCAGGGCACCGCGATCAGGTTGACCCACGGCCCGCTGAGGCTGATCGGCAAGCCGAGCGCCAGCAGCAATGGCACCAGGCCGAGGGCAATGCTCCATTGCGCGCGGGTCCAGGTTTGCCAGAGGCTCCAGGCCCCCAGCCGTCCGGCGAAACAGAAGACCAGCACCGCCACTGCGGCAAAGGACAACCAGAAGCCCGGCCGCAAACTGGCCAGGGGCTCGACCAGCAGGACCAGGTTCAGCGCCAGCAGCAACGGCCAGGACACGCCGAGATGTCGATAGCGCAAGCGCCACAGCAGCACCAGCCCGATCATCGCGCAGGCCCGCCGTACCGGGATACCGAACCCGGCCAACAATCCGTAGCCCAGTGCCGCGGCAAAGGCCAGCCCACAAGCCCAGGGTAACCAGGGCAGGTGCCGTGGCCACAGGCCGTAACGCGCCAGCCCCGCCACCAGGGCATAGACCAGGCTGGCGAACAGGCCGATATGCTGACCGGAAATCACCAGCAGATGCACGGTGCCGGTGTCTTGCAGGACCCGCCAGGTGTGAGGCGACAATCCCGATCCATCGCCCAGCACCAGCGCCACCAGGGTCGCCGACTGGTCCCAGGCATCGACCTGAAGCATGCGCTGGCGAATGCCGTCGCGCCAGGAGCCCGGCGATGCGCCCAGTCGTTGGCCATCCTTGACGGTACCGGTGGCGCCGATACGCTGGGCCAGCAACCAGGCTTCGCGATCGAAACCATGGGGATTGAGCAGGCCACCGGGTGACTTGAGCTTGACCGCCAGCCGCCAGCGCTCGCCGCTGCTGACCGCCGGCCCGCCGTACCAGGCCAGACGCATGCGCCGGGGCAAGGCGGCGCGCCGGGAAACCGCGCCTTCCAGCACGAAGCGTTGCACCGCTGCGTCGGTTTCCGGTAATCCGACCACTTGCCCTTCCAGCCACACCGTCTGGCCATCCAGTTCCGCTGCCAGGCGGTCCGCCAAGGCCCAATGGGCCTGCAGGCAGGCCCAACTGAAACCGAACAGAAACAGCGCAACCGGATAGCTGCGAAACGGCAACAGCATCAGACCGAGCAGCGCCATCACCGACAGCCATCCGAGCGCCGGCAACTGCGGCAGAAAACAAACGCTCAGCAGTCCCAGCGCCAGCGCCAACATTCCTGTGCGCATCTTTCACTCCGTGAACCCGTTCAGTTCTCGGAATAGCCCGGTTGGCCGGCAGGTGCTTTATCAATTGTCACAATGTCTGAATCGGTCGTCAGTAGAATCCGGGCATACTGCCCGCTTGAACCGACCGAGAAGCCCTATGCCGCGTCGCCTCTTCAAACGCTACATGCCCGACCCGCGGAGCATCCGCGAACACAAGCACTTACGATTTTTCGGCAGGCTGCTGCACGATCCGAACCTCTGGCACCTCAATCGCCACTCGGTGTCGCGGGCCATGGCGGTGGGGCTGTTCGCCGCGCTGATGCCCATCCCGTTGCAGATGCTGCTGGCGGCGGCCCTGGCGATTTCGCTGCGCGGCAATCTGCCGATCGCCGTCAGCCTGGTGTGGCTGACCAACCCGCTGACCATGCCGCCGATCTTCTACTGCACCTACAAACTGGGCACCTGGGTCATGAACGTGCCACCGCGCAGCCTGCCGGACGAACTGACCTGGGCGTGGATCAGCGAGCAGTTGTCGACGTTGTGGCAGCCATTCCTGTTGGGTTCGGTGCTGTTGGGGCTGCTCATGGCCGCCCTGGGTTACTGCCTGACCATGGGCTATTGGCGCTGGTGGGTGGCCCGGCAATGGCAACAGCGCCGGGAGCAGCGCCGCAACAAGTGAATACCGTACCCTGTAGAAGCGTGGCTTGCCCGCGAAGAGTTCCTTGAGGACGCCAAGAGCTTCGCGGGCAAGCCACGCTCATGCAGGGTTGCGCTATACCAACAAGTTCGGGGCGCCCCGGCCCACCAGGCATGCCGGGGTCGTCTGGGCTTACTGGCGCATGCCGCGACCACTGACCAGCAGCCGCGTACAGCCGAAATACAGCACCACGGTCGCCAGCAGCATGAAAGCGATTGCCACGCTGATGCGGATGTCCGAGACGCCGAGGATGCCGTAACGGAAGGCATTGACCATGTGCAGCACCGGATTGGCCAGCGACACGGTCTGCCAGAACGGCGGCAGCAGCGTGATGGAGTAGAACACTCCGCCCAGGTAGGTCAGCGGCGTCAGCACGAACGTCGGGATGATCGAAATATCGTCGAAGTTGCGCGCGAATACGGCGTTGATGAACCCCAGCAGCGAGAAGATCGTGGCCGTCAGCACCACTACCAGCAGGGTCACCCCCAGGTGATGGACCTGCAGGTGGGTGAAGAACAGCGACAGCAGGGTGACGATGATCCCCACCATCAGGCCACGCAGCACGCCGCCCAGGGTGTAGCCAATGAGGATGGTGTGCGGCGAGACCGGCGAGACCATCAGTTCCTCGATCGAACGCTGGAACTTGCTGCCGAAGAAGCTCGAGACCACGTTGCCGTAGGAGTTGGTGATCACCGACATCATGATCAGACCCGGCACGATGTATTCCATGTACGTGAAACCACCCATGTCGCCGATCTGCCGGCCGATCAGGTTACCGAAGATCACGAAGTACAGGACCATGGTGATGGCTGGCGGCAGCAGGGTCTGCGGCCAGATCCGCATGAAGCGCCGGACTTCCCGATAGACGATGGTATTGAGGGCGATCAGGTTGGCTTGCAACTCGGAACTCATACCGCCACCTTCGACAGATTCTTTTCCACCAGGGACACGAACAGCTCCTCGAGGCGATTGGTTTTGTTACGCAGGCTGAGGACTTCGATCTGCTGCGTGGCCAACTGGCCGAACAGCGCGGTGATGCCCACGGACTTGTCCACCTGCACTTCCAGGGTGTGGCTGTCGAGCAGCGTGCTCGGGTAGCCGATCAGATTCGGCGCGACCGTTTGCGCATTCTTGAGGTCGAGCAGGAAGGTCTCGACATGCAACTGGCTGAGCAACTGGCGCATGCTGGTGTTCTGGACAATGGTGCCGTGGTCGATGATGCCGATGTTGCGGCACAACTGTTCGGCCTCTTCCAGGTAATGGGTGGTGAGGATGATGGTGATGCCCTTCTCGTTCAATTCGGTGAGAAAGGTCCACATCGAACGGCGCAGCTCGATGTCCACCCCGGCGGTCGGCTCGTCGAGGATCAGCAGACGCGGCTCGTGCACCAACGCCCGGGCGATCATCAGCCGACGCTTCATGCCGCCGGACAGCGAGCGGGAAGGCACGTCGCGCTTGTCCCACAGGCCCAGTTGGGTCAGGTATTGCTCGGCGCGCTCCTTGGCGACTTTCGCCGGGATTCCGTAGTAGCCGGCCTGGGTCACGACGATATCGAAAGTCTTCTCGAACTGGTTGAAGTTGAACTCCTGCGGCACCACGCCAATGCTGCGCTTGAGCGCGGCGGGTTGCCGGTCCAGGTCGTGACCGAAGACGTTCACCGTGCCGCTGGTCTTGTTCACCAGGGTCGAGAGAATGCCGATGGTGGTGGATTTGCCGGCACCGTTGGGGCCGAGCAAGGCGAAGAAGTCACCTTCGGCGACGTCCAGATCGATACCACTCAGGGCCTGGAAACCGTTGCCGTAGGTTTTGGTTAGCTGCCGGATGGACAGAGCGGAACTCATAGCGGACGATGCACCAAGAAGGAAGGAAAAGTCGGGAAACTGCGTGAAAACCAACCGCATGGCCGGCCTTCCATAGCCCCACATTAAGCATGCGCCGGGTCAGGAACAAGGGCGGCGCAACAGCCCATATGGTGCTTGCCTACGCCGCACAAGTACAGCAACCCGCGTTAATAGTATTTATCAGGTCAACGCGGTCATCACCGCGCGCCGGTAGGCCGGACGCTGTTTCAGGCGCTCGTACCAGGCATTCAGATGGGGCAGCACTGGCCGCTCGATCGGCATTTCAGACCAGGCATAGACGAAGCAGCCCAGGGGAATGTCGCCCATGCCAACCTCCTCGCCGGACAGGTAGGGTTGTTCGGCCAGGGTCCGGTCGGCCATGGCCAGCAACTCGCCACAGGTGTTCACTGCCGCGTTGATCGCGGTCCAGTCCTGCTGCTCGGCCGGTGTCCGCATGACGCCCCAGAACACTACCCGAAACGGCGCGGCGAAGGACGAGGTGGCCCAGTCCATCCACTTCTCGGCGCGTGCCCGCGCCTGCAGGTCCGTCGGCCACCAGGTCGAACCGGCGGCGTGCGTGGCCGTCAGGTAACGGACGATGGTATTGGACTCCCACAGGACGAAGTCGCCATCCTCGATCATCGGCACCAGGCCGTTGGGATTCTTCTCACGGTATTGCGGTGTGTTCACGACACCGAAGGCACCACCGGCATCGATGGATTCATAGGACAGCCCCAGTTCCTCGGCAATCCACAGGACCTTCCTGACATTCGACGAATTCTTGCGACCCCAGATCTTCAGCATGACGGCCTCTCACAGGATAAATGCCGACGCAGTCTACGCCCGATCAGCCCCGACTCAAATCGCTGCGCATGTCACCCCGCAAGGGCAGCGCATCGGGGGTGAACAGATGGGGATAACACTCGGCCAGGTGGCCGAAAAACAACGCCTGCGGCACATCGGCGAACTGCCCGTGGTCGCGCAGGTACTCCATGTGTCGCTGGCCATCGTGGGTATAGGGGTGGAACACGCTGTCGCCGACCCCATCGAACTCCAGCGGGATCACCCCGAGGGCTTCGCACAGCCCCTTGTCGAAGGCCGGCGTGGCCTTGACCCAGCGCCCGTCCAGATAGAGTTCGGTGTAGCCGTGCATGGCGAACACTTCACTCTTGAGCAGTTCCAGCACCCGTGGCGTCGACAGGTGATTGCGCACGTCGGCCAGGCCGATCCGTGCCGGTATCGCGCAATGCCGGGCGCAGGCGGCGAGCAGGGTCGCCTTGGGCACGCAATAGCTCTGCCCCAGTGCCAGGGCATGGCTGGCGCACAAGCTCTGCGGATTGCGATTGAAGGCATAGATGTTGTAGCGGATCTCGTCACGCACGGCGTAGTACAAGCGGATGGCCTGCTCGCGGGGATCGCGGCTGGTACCGCGGCGACTTTCGGCGAACTCCACCACCGCCGGGTGGTCACTATCGATGAAGCGTCCTGGATTCAGATACTCGTGCATGAGAGCAGTCTCCTTGGGAAGTCTCGAGTCTAGCCTTGGGGCCTCCCCGTCGAGTACGACGATTCGGCCAAGTCGCAGACCCACTGCACCTTTCTTGCGAGCCGCCCGGATAACACTCACCCGGCAGTTCGCTCCCACAGATCTGGATACACAGCCCCGACATCCGGCTTGCCGGATGCCGGCTAAGCTCTGAAGTGTTTTTGCCCTGTCTCACGGAGGATTGAATATGCTGCTGTTGTGGATACTGGTCCTGCTGCTCGGCGTCGCCTACCTGGCGCACCGGCGCATCGCCGCCCTGCCCGCCCTCGGGGTGGTGGCGCTGTACCTCCTCGCGATGGGAACCCTCGGCCATGCCCCCGGCGGCCTGATGCTGGTGCTCTGGTTGGTCCTCGCGGCGGTCGCCGTCCCGCTGTTGCTGCCCGACCTGCGCCGCCGGCTGTTCAGCGCCCCGCTGTTCGCCTGGTTCCGCAAGGTCCTGCCGCCGATGTCCGCGACCGAACGCGATGCCATCGACGCCGGCACCGTCTGGTGGGATGGAGAACTGTTCAGCGGCCGCCCGGACTGGGACAAGCTGCTGGCCTATCCCAAGGCGCAACTGACCGAGGAGGAACAGGCGTTCATCGACGGCCCGACCGAAGAACTCTGCGCCATGGTCAGCGACTGGCAGATCGGCCAGGACATGGACCTGCCGCCCGCTGCCTGGGCGCACATCAAGCAGCATGGCTTCTTTGCCCTGATCATTCCCAAGGAATACGGCGGCAAGGGCTTTTCCGCCTATGCCCACTCCCAGGTGGCGATGAAACTGGCGACCCGCAGCGGCGACCTGGCCTCCACCGTCATGGTCCCCAATTCCCTGGGCCCGGCCGAACTGCTGCTGCATTACGGCACCGAGGAACAACGCAATCATTACCTGCCGCGCCTGGCCCGTGGCGACGACATTCCCTGCTTCGCCCTGACCGGGCCGCTGGCCGGCTCCGATGCCGGCGCGATGCCCGACACCGGGGTCGTCTGCAAGGGCGACTGGAACGGCGAGGAAGTGATCGGCCTGCGCCTGAACTGGGAGAAGCGCTACATCACCCTCGGCCCGGTCGCTACCCTGCTCGGCCTGGCGTTCAAGGCCCATGACCCAGACCATCTGCTCGGTGAGGAGGAAGACCTGGGCATCAGCCTGGCACTGATCCCCACCGATACCCCCGGCGTCGAGATCGGCCGGCGCCACCTGCCGCTGGGCGCCGCCTTCATGAACGGCCCGAACGCCGGCAAGGACGTGTTCATCCCGCTGGACTACCTCATCGGCGGCCGGGACATGCTCGGCAAGGGCTGGATGATGCTGATGAACTGCCTGTCGGTGGGCCGTTCGATCTCGCTGCCGGCGGTCGGCACCGGCGCGGCCAAGTTCACCAGCCTGGTCACCGGCCAGTACGCGCGGGTCCGCGAGCAGTTCAACGTGCCGCTGGCGGCCTTCGAAGGCATCCAGGAGGCCCTGGCGCGAATCGGCGGCAATGCCTGGCTGATGGACAGTGCGCGGATGCTCACCGCCAACGCCGTGGACCTGGGCGAGAAACCCTCGGTGCTGTCGGCGATCCTCAAGTACCACCTGACCGAACGCGGCCGTGAATGCATCGCCCACGCCATGGATGTCCATGGCGGCAAGGGCATCATCATGGGCCCCAACAACTACCTGGGCCGCAACTGGCAGGGCGCGCCGATCTTCATCACGGTGGAAGGCGCGAACATTCTCTCGCGCAACCTGATGATCTTCGGCCAGGGCGCGATTCGCTGCCATCCATTCGTGCTCAAGGAAATGGCCCTGGCCGCCCGCGAGGACCGCGACCAGGCGCTGAAGGAGTTCGACGACCTGCTGCTGCGGCATGTCGGCTTTGCCGTGGGCAATGCCGGCAGCACCCTGCTGCTGAACCTCGGGCTCGGGCATTTCGAGGCGGCACCGGGCAACCGCCTGAGCCAGAAATATTTCCGCGCCTTGAATCGCCAGGCGGCGGCCTTCGCCCTGCTGGCCGACCTGAGCATGATGCTGCTCGGTGGCGAGCTGAAGCGTCGCGAGCGCCTGTCGGCCCGCTTGGGCGATGTGCTGAGCCATCTGTACCTGGGCTCGGCGGCACTCAAGCGCTATCACGACCTCAATTCGCCGCAAGCGCTCGACCCGCTGCTCGCCTGGGCCCTGGAAGAAAGCCTCGGCCATGCCGAACGGGCCCTGGACGAACTGCTGCGCAACTTCCCCAGCCGGGTGCTCGGTTGCCTGCTGCGGGTCATCGTGTTCCCGTTCGGCCGCCGACATACCGGGCCGTCGGACGCCCTCGACGCCGAAGTCGCCGCGGTACTCGGCCGGGCCAAGGGCGATCCGGCCCTGGAGGCGATCCTCGCCGGCTGCTACCGCCCGCAATCGGTCGACGATCCGGTGGGGGCCTTGCAGCACGCCCAGGACCTGCTGGGCGCCAGCCATGAAGCGCAGAAAAAGCTGCACACCGCGCTCAAAAGCGGCCAGCTCGCTCCGGCACCCGGAGAATCGGCGATCGACGCCGGCCTGGAGGCCGGGGTACTCCAGCCACGCGAAGCGCAAACCCTGCGCGAGGCCGAAGCGGCACGGCGCAAGGTGATCGACGTGGACGATTTCAGCAAGGAGGAACTCAGCCCGAGCGCCGGCAAGGTGCGTTAACGGCTTACCAGTGGAAACACCTGTCTGTCGCCCATCGCGCCCGACGGGACAACAGGCGTGTGGAGCTTTATACTCCCGCGCCTGTTTTATTCTTGAGGCCCCTGCCATGTCCAACGTACTTGCCGATCATCTGGTCCTGCTCGACCACCTGCGCAGCATCCTGGTCGCCGTCGGCGAAGCCGAACAGGTGCCCGAGGAAAGCCACGCGTTGTTCCTGGAGCGCTTCGATGAACTGCGCGCGCAACTGCCGGTCGATCCGATCGAAAGCCAGTACCTGGGCCAGGACCTGCTGTGCCAGGTGATCCAGCGCTACCCGCAGATCGCCCACCTGGTCCCGCGCGACCTGCTGTGGTTCTTCGGCGGCGATTGCCTGCACTACATGCCCGACGAGGAACTGGACCTCTACCAGGCCCTGGAAGAGCGCCGCTACGAAGCCGAACAGAACGACGAACCGTTCGACTGGAACCAGGAGAAGCAGCTGCTGGCGCTGTCGGATCAGGACAGCAAGCACTGATTTCCCGCCCTCCCTCTCCGGCGGTCAAAGCCGTTCAATTGCGTCCCGTGGCTTGACGCCGCCCTGTGGGAGCCGGCGGTGCGGCGATCCGACTTGCCCGCGAAGCTTTTAACGTCCTCAAGGACCTCTTCGCGGGCAAGCCCGGCTCCTACAAGGCCCGTTGTGCCTCCAGGGTCAAGGTGATACCGAGGCCTGGGCTGATTTAAGAGTCGGCTCCCGTGCCAGGCACTCCACCAGATAATCGATGAACACCCGCAACTTCGACGACAAATAGGGCGTCGGCGTATACAGCAGCCACAACCCGCCATGGTAGGACGCGAGGAAAGTCCACCCCGGCAATACCTGTACGATCTCCCCCCGCTCCAGGGCATGCTTCGCCGTGAAATACGGCAGGCTGCCAATCCCGATATGCTGCCGCACCGCGTCCAGCCGAACCCCCGTGTGATTGGCCGCATAGCGCCCGCGCACGCCAACCGTCACCGTCTTGCCACCCCGCCTGAACTTCCAGCGCGCATCGTTGGGCGTGTCCCCCAGATAGATACAGCTGTGCTCCAGCAGGTCATGGGGATGCCGCGGCGTACCGTGCTCGGCCAGGTATTGCGGGGTCGCGCACAACAGGTGCTCGATCGGCATCAACTGGCGGCCCACCAACCCTACCGGTGGATGATCGGTGATGCGCAGGATCAGGTCGACATTGTCCTCGATCAGATCGACGGGGCGGTCTTCAAGAATCATCTGCACATCGACCTGTGGATAACGCCGCAGGAACGCCGGCATGTGCGGGTGCACCACGAAACGCCCCACCGCCTTCGGCACGCTGACCCGCACCAGGCCTTGCGCCTCGTCGGTGTACTGGCCGCTGATCTCCATGACCGAGCGGGCCGCATTGACCATCTCCCGACATCGCTTGAAAGTCTCCTCACCGCTGTCGCTGAGGCGTAGCTTGCGTGTGGTGCGCTGCAGCAGACGGGTTGCCAGGGCCTTTTCCAGACGGGCAATCGAGCGGCTGACGGCCGAAGGTGACGATCCGAGCTGGCGGGCCGCTTCGGAGAAGCTGCCGGTCTCGACCACCTTCACGAAAATCGCCATTTCGCCCAGCAATGCCAGAGGGGGATTTATGCCCATGACGCACAGGTCCATTGAGATTTGAGCGGATTATCACATATCCAGGCCATTTTTATACTGGCCACCGACAAGGCTGATCAGCGCCCCCTCAACGACTGCCCCGTGGAAACCGTCATGCACTCCCAGTACCTCCATGAATTCATCGCCCTGGCGACCATCCATTTTCTCGCCGTGGTCGCTCCCGGCCCGGACTTCGCCGTGACCATCCGCCAGAGCGTACGCTTCGGCCGGCTGGCAGGGCTGCTGACAGCCATCGGTATTGGCGCGGGCATCTCGGTGCATGTGCTGTACACGCTGCTGGGCGTTGGCGCATTGATGAACAGCGCGCCCTGGCTGCTGCAGGTCGCCAAGGTCATCGGGGCCGGCTACATCCTCTACCTGGGCATCCACCTGCTCCAGAGCAAACCGCAGGCGACACGGGCGGACATCGCCGCACAGGCGGCGGACGGAGCGCCGCGCCAGGGCCTGTTCAAGGCCTTTTCAACCGGGTTCCTGACCAACGCCACCAACCCCAAGGCAACGCTGTTCTTCCTGGCGATCTTCACCACGGTGGTCAGCGCCTCGACGCCGCTGCAGGTCCAGGCGCTCTATGGGCTATGGATGTGCGCGGTCAACGCCCTGTGGTTCATCCTGGTCAGCCTGCTGTTTTCCAGTGAGCGGGTACGCCAGGCCTTTCTGAGAATGGGTCACTGGTTCGAGCGCGGCATGGGTATCGTGCTGATTCTTTTTGCCGGGCGACTGGTACTGTCCCTGTAAACCCGACCGCGCCGACATTGAAAGACTACCGCAAACAGATTTGCACAACTGTTGTGCGAAAAATCGACGGACAAGGACTCCCCTATCACTCGCTCAAGCGGTTATTTTGAATAGCTTTTGTCTGATCGATCAGATATTTCCTACAATCCGTTTGCAAAGGAATGCCTCCTGCAATGAACTTCGCACTCAAACGACTGGCCTGCGCAACGCTGCTGGCCGGTCTCTCGGCGCTCGCCATTCCCGCCTCGGCCAACCTCAGCGCACAGCAGAACGAGGCGATCCTCAAGGCCTTCGGCGATACCTCGGTCACGGACTTCCGGCAGTTTCTCGGCACCCTGAACAAGAGCGAACTGGCGAAGAGCGACAAGCTCAGCCCGGCCATCAGCGCGTTCCTGGACAACAAGAGCCTGCCTCCGGAACAGCAGAACGAGATCCACCGCCTGCTCGGCCTGTATGCGCGAGTGAAGTATGGCAAGGCCGCCACCGAAACCCTGCGCGAACTGGTCGAAATCCCGACCTTTCGCGTCGACGGCGTGGAACAGCACGACAACCCGGAGTTCATCCGTATCGCCGACAGGATCAAGAGCCTGGCGCAGTCCTTCAACCTGAACTTTCGCAACATCGACAACCGCGTCTACGAAATCTCCCTCGAAGGCAGCGGCAAGGAAGTCGTGGGTATTCACGCCCATGCCGATGTGGTGCCGGTGACCCCGGAGAATTGGCTCCTGAAGGACGGCACCCGCCTCGATCCCTTCAAGGTCACGCTGATCGGCGACCGCATGTACGGCCGCGGCACCGAGGATGACAAGAACGGTATCGTGGTGGCGCTCTACGCAATGAAGGTCATCAAGGAAGAGAAGCTGCCGCTGGCAAGAAACTTCAAGTTGCTGATCGACACCACCGAGGAAACCAGCGGCGACGCCATCCCCTACTACTTCGAACGCAACCCGACCCCCGACTACAACCTGGCGCTGGATGGCGGCTACCCGGTGGTGATCGCCGAAAAAGGCTACGGCACGGTCATGGCCCGCTTTGCCCGGCGCACCGCCGAAGGCCAGGGAGCCGAGATCACCTCGCTGATCGGTGGCCTGGCGACCAACCAGATCCCTTCGGCATCGGTCGCCACCCTGGTCACCGACCAGCCCGCCGAACTGGCTGCCAGCCTGCGGAAGGCCGGCGCCGACTACGTCAGGCAGCATGGCGACAACTTCGAAGTGACTGCCAAGGTCGCCGGCAAGGATGTCACGCTGACCGTCACCGGCGTTTCCGCCCATTCCTCCGAACCCGAATCAGGCGTCAACCCGGTGGCGCGGATGCTGGACTTCATCCACAGCCTGGACGGCAAGGTCGCGCTCAAGCACAACCACATCACCGATGCCGCCCGCTACGCCGCCGACAACTGGGGGCTGGACTACCTGGGCAACAAGTTGGGCGTCGGTTTTGCCGATGACTTCATGGGCCCGCTGACCACCTCGCTGACCTATGTCGGCCTGGATGACAAGGTCCTCAAGCTGGCGGTCAACCTGCGAGTGCCGAAGGGCAAGAGCCCGCAGGTGCTCAAGTCCGAAATCGCCGAAAAACTCGATGCCTGGAGCAGGAAGACCCACGTGGCAGTGGCCTTCGACTACAAGATCGCCGAACCGATGTACCGCAACCCCGAGGGTGAGTGGGTCAAGGCACTGCTTGCGGTGGCCAGCGAGAACCTCGGCATGCCGCACAAGTTCGGCACCTCCGCCGGCGCCACATCGGTCCATGAGTTACCCAATGGCGTGCAGTTCGGCCTGGCCCGCCCCGAGGTCAAGTACACCGGGCACACCGACAACGAGTTCAAGACGGTGGAGCAGTTCCAATTGGATCTGCAGATCGTCACCGAAATGATGGGACGCATCGGGCAGTTGCCGAAGCTGTGAGCGTGACCAGAGGGCAGGCCAAATGGAATGCCTGCCCCGCTGGTCATTGTACGGTTCGGGGAGGTCTGAAATACGTGCACGAACAAAAACGCCGCTCATTGCTGAGCGGCGTTTTCATTTAATTTGGAGCGGGAAACGAGACTCGAACTCGCGACCCCGACCTTGGC
>NZ_AQOH01000286.1 GCF_000364705.1 Pseudomonas fuscovaginae SE-1
CGCCTTCGGTTGGTTCAGTTACACCACTTCTAGGGACACGATCCTAGTTCGCGCATCCTGCTGGGGGTATCGCGGGTAGCTTTGGGGGTAAATGTGGGCTTTAGCGAACAACAAATGCCGTCCTAGAGCCCTCTCCAAATGTTTTGCGGGGACCCCGATAGCCTGTAAACGCTGCAAATCCCTCCCCCAGGTGCAACCACCCTCCTGTGATGCGCCATTTTGGTGCGCAATCCCGTGCAGCGGGAACAGGCCCGGCGTCTGCTCTTCCCACACTACCTGGCCCCGGCGCCGATAACCGATATTAAAGGCCGCAAAATTGATCATCCCACCCGGGGAAAGCGGTCGATTTCCGCACTTGCGGTTTTCCGGCATCGTTATTGCTAAAGCTTGCCTACCAGCGCAAGTCTTCGTTCACCAAAGAAAAATGTGAGCCAGGCCACCAGCATGGAAAGGCAAGCGGCGCCGATCCGAAGCGCCGCTGGAAGTTGATAACGCACACTGAGGTGCCCCCACAGCCAGTACTCGATCATCTCTCGCAGGGCCTCGCATCGTGAAATAGCCAGGTAGAAGGAAAATGCCGTCGTCTTGAACGGCAAGGAGTGCGATATGTCCCGAGCTTTTTTCAACGAAATGTATGACACCGACGGTGCCTGCCGTCCCCACTACCAGCCATTTGCCCAATGGCTGGCGGATACCCCGCCCGAACTGCTGGAACAACGCCGCCGCGAAGCCGACCTGCTGTTCCATCGTGCCGGTATCACTTTCACCCTCTACGGGGACGAACAGGGCACCGAGCGCCTGATCCCCTTCGACATCATCCCCCGCAGCATCAAGGCCAGCGAATGGCAAATGGTCGAACGCGGCTGCATTCAACGGGTGCAGGCGTTGAACCTGTTCCTGGCCGACGTCTACCACGACCAGCGCATTCTCAAGCAAGGCATCATCCCGCCCGAGCAGGTACTGGTGAACGAGGGTTACCAGATTGCCATGCAGGGCCTGGACCTGCACCGCGACATCTATGCGCACATCGCCGGAGTCGACCTGGTGCGAGACGGCGATGGCAGCTACTACGTGCTCGAGGACAACCTGCGCACTCCCAGCGGCGTGAGCTACATGCTCGAGGACCGCAAGATGATGATGCGGCTGTTCCCCGAGCTGTTCGCCAGCCAGCGCGTGGCGCCTATCGACCACTATCCCAACCTGTTGCTCGACACTCTCAAGAGCGCCAGCCCGCTGGACAACCCCACCGCCGTTGTGCTGACCCCGGGGCGTTTCAACAGCGCGTATTTCGAGCACGCGTTCCTGGCCCGGGAAATGGGCGTGGAGTTGGTCGAGGGCGCCGACCTGTTCGTGCGCGACGATCATGTGTTCATGCGCACCACCGCCGGCCCGAAACAGGTGGACGTGGTCTACCGGCGTCTCGACGACGCCTACCTCGACCCGTTGTCCTTCACCCCCGACTCGTTGCTCGGGGTCCCCGGCCTGATTGCCGCCTACCGCTCGGGCAACGTGGTGCTGGCCAACGCGGTCGGCACCGGCCTGGCCGACGACAAGTCGATCTACCCTTATGTCGGCGACATGATCCGCTTCTACCTCGACGAGGAGCCGATCCTCAAGAACGTCCCGACCTGGCAATGCCGCAACCCCAAGGAGCTGTCCCACGTGCTGGCCCACCTGCCGGAACTGGTGGTCAAGGAAACCCAAGGCTCCGGCGGCTACGGCATGCTGGTCGGGCCGGCCGCCACGGCAGCGGAAATCGAAGACTTCCGCGCACGACTCAAGGCCCGTCCCGAGGCCTACATCGCCCAGCCCACACTGAGTCTTTCGACCTGCCCGACATTTGTCGAGAACGGTATCGCACCGCGTCATATCGACCTGCGACCGTTCGTCCTGTCGGGCAGCGAAACCCGCCTGGTCCCCGGTGGCCTGACGCGGGTGGCCCTGCGCGAAGGCTCGCTGGTGGTGAACTCGTCTCAGGGCGGCGGCACCAAGGACACCTGGGTAGTGGAGGACTGACACATGCTTTCAAGAACCGCTGCGGACCTCTACTGGATGTCCCGTTACCTGGAGCGCGCCGAGAACCTGGCACGCATGCTCGAAGTCAGCTACTCGCTGTCGCTGATGCCCCAGGCCGGCCGCACCGACGGCCAGGCCGAGTTGGCCATGTCGTTGCTGGCGGCGGGCACCCTGGAAGATTACAACCGGCGTCACGACGCGCTCGATACCGCGCGCATGCTGCATTTTTTCGCCTTCGACGAAACCAACCCCGGGAGCATCTACTGCTGCCTGCAGGCGGCGCGGACCAATGCCCATGCGGTACGCGGGCGGATCACCGCCGACATGTGGGAGAACATCAACGCCACCTGGCTGGAAATGCGCAAGATCGCCAGCAATGGCCTGGCCCGCTATGGCATGAGCCAGTTCTGCGACTGGGTCAAGGAGCGCTCGCACCTGTTCCGGGGGGCCACCGCGGGCACCATCATGCGCAACGATGCCTATTGCTTCATTCGCCTGGGCACCTTCATCGAACGGGCCGACAACACGCTGCGCCTGCTGGACGTACGCTACGAAATGTTCGGCGAGGCATCGGAAGAAGTCAGCGACCACTCGGCCCGCGGCTACTACCAGTGGAGCGCCCTGCTGCGCGCCCTGTCATCGTTCGAGGCCTTCAACGAGATCTACCGCAATGCCCCCAGCGCCAGGCAGGTGTCCGAACTGCTGCTGTTGCGCGCCGATGTACCACGCTCGCTGCATGCCTGTATCGAGGAGCTGGACCATATCCTCGCCGGTCTGCCCAGCAACAGTGGCCGCGCCTCGCAGCGCATGGCCGCGGAACTCAATGCGCGCCTGCGCTACACCGACATCGACGAGATTCTGGAAGCCGGCCTGCACCCCTGGCTGACCGATTTCATCGAATGCATCCGCCAACTCGGCCAGACGGTTCACCACTCCTACCTGGAGGTCGTATGAAGCTCGCCATCCAGCACGACACCCGCTACACCTACGCCAACCCGGTGAGCGCAAGCATCCAGTTCCTGCGCCTGACACCCAAGAGCACCGAGCGTCAGCAGATCCTCGACTGGCGCGTGCGGTTGCCCAGGCAGGTTCGCAGCCAGATCGATCCCTACGGCAACGTGTTGCATGTCCTGACCCTGGAAGAGCCGCACAGCGCCCTGGCGCTGAGTGCCGGCGGACAGGTGGAAATCGACCAGTCACGAGAAGTCGAACACGACAGCCAGTCACCCTTGCCGTTCCTGCGCACCAGCCGTCTGACCCTGGCCGATGCGGCCCTGATCGACTTTGCCGGCCAGCGTTGCGGCCAGCGCCGTGATCGTGCCACCCTGATCGGACTGATGGAAGGCCTGGCCGAGCGCATGCCCTACAGCCCGGGGGCGACCGCGGTCGACAGCACCGCGGCCGAGGCGTTCGCCGCCGGGGTGGGCGTATGCCAGGACCATACCCATGCGTTTCTCGCCTGCGCCCGCAGCCTGGGTATCCCGGCCCGCTACGTCTCCGGCTACCTGTGCACCGAGGATGAGAACCATCTGGCCAGTCACGCCTGGGCAGAGGCCTGGCTGGAGGATGGCTGGTACAGCTTCGACGTGACCAATCGGCTGGCCAGGCCCGATCGCCACCTGAAACTGGCGGTGGGCCTGGACTACCTCGATGCCTGCCCGGTACGTGGCATGCGCCGCGGTGGCGGGGCCGAATCGATGCTTGCGCAGGTCATGGTCATGTCGCTCCCGCAGGAACAGCAACAGCAGTAAGCCCAGCCCCTCACGATCCCCACGCCCCGTCGTTGCCGTGACGGCGGGTCATTCAACGCAAACAGGTAAAGCACATGACGTATTGCGTGGCGATGCACCTTGCCGACGGGCTGGTGTTTGTCTCCGATTCACGCACCAATGCCGGGATCGACCAGATTTCGACCTTTCGCAAGCTGTTCATTTTCAGTACCCCGGGCGAGCGGCTGATCGTCCTGCAGAGCGCGGGCAACCTGGCCACCTCGCAATCGGTGGTCAATCTGCTGCGGCAACGTTGCAACGGTACGGGTAACCACCTGTTGAACGTCCGTACGCTCTATGACGCGACCGTGCTGGTGGCCGAAACCATCCGTGAGGTCGTGATCCGCGATCGCGGCAAGCTGGCGAGCAAGGTCGACCTCAGTTGCTCGCTCCTCGTGGGCGGGCAGATTGCCGGCGGGTCGATGGGGCTCTACAGCATCTACCCGCAAGGCAATTTCATCCAGGCCACCGAAGACACGCCGTTCCTGCAACTGGGTGAAAGCAAGTACGGCAAGCCGATCCTCGATCGCAACCTGACATACCGCACGTCGCTGGGCGAGGCATTGCGTTGCGGCCTGATCTCCTTCGATTCGACCATCCGCAGCAACCTGTCGGTGGGTATGCCCCTGGACCTGCTGGTGTATCGCAAGGACGCTTTCGGGCCGACACAAAGCTATCGCATCACCCAGGACGATCCCTACTACGCGCAGATCCGCAACCAGTGGGGCAGCGGGCTCAGGGACCTGCTGGCCGCCCTGCCCGCACCGCCCGGGGACTACATGAGCTGACTCACGCCCGTAGACTGGCTGCTGCATCCCTCTCCGACTCCCTGTATCCTTGCCCAAAGCCAGGAGTGGCTTTCTGCTATACCCCCGAAAAGGGGCGCCGGCCCCGGAATCTGGATTCCCATCAGGTATTGACGTGAAGCGTGACATCCACCTCGTACTCCTTCTGCTATCGATCATTGGTTGCTCGCTCGCATCGTTGACGCTCTGGAAGGTAATAGCCTCTCGCGAGAAGGCACTGGAAGAAGCCAGCGTCCACAGCCTGAACCTGACACAGGCGCTGTCGACCTATTCCGAAGGGGTCGTGAGGCAGAGTTCACTGCTCCTGCTCGGCCTGGTCGAACGCCTGGAAACCGAGGGCAGCGGACCGGCCCGGATCGAACGCCTGAGCCAACTGATCGACCGCTGGCAACCCTTGATGCCGCAGATGAGCGGGATCACGGTCTACGACCGGGACGGACTCTGGTTGATGTCTTCCAACCGGCCGATTCCCGTCGGCGCCAACAGCCGCGACCGAGCCTACTTCATCCATCACCGCGACGACCCATCGCGCGAGCCCTTCATAGGCCTGCCGATCCGCAGCCGCACCAACAATGAATGGGTGATCACCATCAGCCGTCGTTTCAACGACGCCGACGGCGGGTTCGCCGGCGTGGTGGCCGTTACGCTGGGGGTAGAGAACTTCCTGCGCCTGTTCGGCCAGATCGACGTGGGCCAGGAGGGCGCCATCGGCCTGTCGTACACCGACGGCTCGATGCTGGTGCGCTACCCGTTTCGAGAACAGGACATGAGCCGCAACTTCTCCAAGTCGCCGATCTACGCCAAGTACCTGGTCGACCAGTCGGTGGGCACTGCCTCCTTCACTTCCAGCCTGGACGGCGTGGAGCGCCTGTATGCGTTTCGCAAGAGCGACAAGCTGCCCCTGGTGACCACCGTTGCCTTGGGCAAGCGCGAAGTCCTGGCGGCCTGGCGGCTGGAGGCGCTGCTGTCGTTGCTGGTGGTATGCGGTCTGCTGGTGGTCACAGGCATCATCGGCTGGATGCTGATACGCGATATCCGCCGCCGTATCGCGGTGGAAAATGAACTGAGGCTGACCCAGCAGCAGTTGCTCGACAGCAACCGGCAGCTCGGACGCCTGGCCATGCTCGATGCATTGACCGGCCTCGCCAACCGGCGCTGTTTCGACGAAACGCTGCCCCAGGAACTTGGCAGGGCCCGCCGAAACGGGACAGCACTGGCATTGCTGATGATCGATATCGATCATTTCAAGCGCTACAACGACACCTACGGCCATCCGGCGGGGGACGCCTGCCTGCAGCAGGTCGCCGCCCGGCTCGCGAATTGCCTGCGCCGTCCGCCCGACCTGCTGGCGCGCTACGGCGGCGAGGAGATGGCGGTGATTCTGCCCGATACCGATGCCGCCGGAGCGGTTGTCGTCGCCCGCCTGATGCTCGAACACCTGGCCGTGGAACCTATCGCCCACCAGGACAGTCCCTTTGCACAGGTCACTGTCAGCATTGGTATCGCCTGCGCCGGGAGCACGGAGCTCGACAACTGGCAGACATTGCTCGAACGCGCCGACCAGGCGCTCTATGCCGCCAAGCAAGCAGGTCGCAACCGCCTGCATGTCGGCTGAGAACATGTCCGATAGAAGCTGACAGGGCGCCACTTCCCCAGCCAACCGAGATCGCATCCTTGAACGACTTCCGGCAAAACACTTCACCTCACCGTGCGCTGGACTGGCTTAACTTTTTCCTCGCGGACGTGCGCGACGGCCTCGGACCTTACCTGGCAATCTACTTGCTGGCCGTGCACCAATGGCAACCGGCGAGCATCGGCCTGGTCATGACCCTGGCCGGCATCGCTGCGCTGCTGGCGCAGACGCCAGCCGGCGCGCTGATCGACAGGACGCCGGCCAAGCGCGCCGTCGTGGTGATCGCCGCGCTGCTGGTCACCGGCAGTTGCCTGCTGCTGCCGGTCGTCTCGTCGTTCGGGCTGGTGGCGCTGACGCAGACCGCAAGCGCTCTGGCCGGCTCGGTGTTCGCCCCGGCCATTGCCGCCATCTCCCTGGGCATTACCGGCCCCAAGGCCTTCACCCGGCGCGTGGGCCGCAACGAAACCTTCAACCACGCCGGCAATGCCTGCTCGGCCCTGCTGGCGGGCGGCCTGGCCTATCTGTACGGGCCCGTGGTGGTGTTCTACCTGATGGCGGTGATGACCGTGGCCAGCCTGATTGCGGTCAGTCGGGTCCCCGGCGCGGCCATCGATCACCAGGTGGCCCGCGGCCTGGCCCATGTGCCGGCGGGCGACGCCCACCCGGCCGGCCTCGGCCTGCTGCTGCACAACCGCACCCTGCTGCTGTTCGCCGTGTGCTGCGCCCTCTTCCACCTGGCCAACGCGGCGATGCTGCCACTGGTGAGCCAGAAGCTGTCGCAGGTCGACCTGCGCCTGGCCACGCCGCTCACCTCAGCCTGCATCGTCGCGGCGCAACTGGTCATGGTGCCGATGGCACTATTGGTGGGCGCCCGGGCCGAGCAATGGGGCCGCAAGCCTTTCCTGCTCGTCGGTTTTCTCATCCTGCCGATGCGGGGCGCGCTCTACGTGGTGTCCGACAACCCGTTCTGGCTGGTCGGCGTGCAACTGCTCGACGGCATCGGTGCCGGCATCTTCGGCGCGCTGTTCCCGATCGTGGTCAAGGATCTGACCGAGGGCAGTGGCCGCTTCAATGTCAGCCTGGGGGCGCTGAGTACGGTGTTCGGCCTGGGGGCGGCGCTGAGCCCGGGGCTTGCCGGGCTGGTGGTCCAGTCGGCCGGCTACGATGCCGCCTTCCTGACACTGGCCGCCATCGCCGCGGCCGCGTTCCTGCTGGTGCTGCTCGCCCTGCCGGAGACCCGCCTTCGAACGGCACCCCAGGCGGCCTTTTCATAGCGGCTGGGCACTGTCCAGCCGCTGCAGCAACATCTCGCCACG
>NZ_AQOH01000287.1 GCF_000364705.1 Pseudomonas fuscovaginae SE-1
ACAAAGCCTCGCGCCGTGCCTGCGGCATACCGTCGAGGTTGCGGTAGACCAGGGCCAGCCGCGGGTTGGCCACCAGGGGTTGGCGATGGCGGATAAGGAAATGCCAGTACAGCGCATTGAACGGACAGGCATCCTCTTCCACCATCCGCTCGACCTTGTAGTCGCATCGCTGGCAATGGTCGGACATGCGCTGGATGTAGCGGCCACTGGCGCAGTAGGGTTTGGATCCCAGATAGCCGCCGTCGGCATGCATCACCATGCCCAGGGTATTGGGCAGCTCGACCCAGTCGAAGGCGTCCAGGTAGACGGCCAGGTACCATTCACAGATCGCGGCGGGCGCGATACCGGCCAGCAGCGCGAAATTGCCGGTGATCATCAGCCGCTGGATATGGTGGGCGTAGCCCAGCTCCAGGGTCTGGCCGATGACCTGGGCCATGCAGCGCATGCGGGTCTTCCCCGTCCAGTAGAATTCGGGCAATGCACGCGTGTTTCCCAGGTAGTTGAGCCCGGCGTACTCGGGCATGCGTAGCCAATAGATACCCCGCACGTACTCGCGCCAGCCGATCAGTTGACGAATGAAACCCTCGGCGGCGTTCAGCGGTATCCGCCCCTCGCGCCAGGCGCTGTCAACGTCGTCGCACAGCTGGCGGACATCCAGCAGACCGATATTCAAGGCGGCACTGATGCGTGCGTGGAACAGATACGGCTCGCCCTCGGCCATTGCATCCTGGTAGTCACCGAAGGCCGCCAGGCCGAACTCGAGGAAATACCGCCACAGTTCCCGGGCCTGCTCATGGGTCACCGGATAATCGAAGGCGTCGAGCGTGCCGTAATGCTCGGGGAAACGCCCGCGGACCAGATCCAGCACAGCGGCGGTGGTCGCGTCCCGGGCAAAGTGCGCCGGGAAAGGCCCACGCAGCCCCTTCGGCAACGGTTTGCGGTTGTCGCTGTCGAAGTTCCAGGCGCCGCCCACCGGGCTGCCATCGGGTTCCAGCAGCAGGTTGCAGCGCTTGCGCATGCCCCGGTAGAAGTGCTCCATGCGCAACTGCCTGCGGCCGGCGGCCCAGCGCGCGAAGGCTTGCCGGGAACAGAGGAAGCGCGTGTCGCGGTGCCAGGTCAGTGGCAGTCCGGCGTCGCGCAGAGCCTGTTCCAGGCGCCATTCGCCACACTCGGTCACATGCAGCTCACCCGCCCCCAGCTCGGCCTGCCAGCGGCGCAGCTCACCGGCAATGCTGCCGCTGTTGCCCGGGTCGTCCAACCGCACATACTGCACGCGCCAACCCCGGTCACGCAGGGCCTGGGCAAAATGGCGCATGGCGCTGAAGATCAGCACGATCTTTTGCGGATGATGCGGCACATAACGGGCCTCACCGTCGACCTCGGTCATCAGCAAGGTGTCACGTGCCGGATCCAGCGCGCGCAGCAGCGCCAGGTCGAACGACAGTTGGTCGCCCAACACCAGGCCCAGTCGCATCGCTGGCACTACCACTGGCTCGCCAGTGTCACCGGCACCCGCAACGGTTCGATCGGGCCGCTGCGCTGCCCGCACATCTCATCGTGCACTACGTGCTGCACCAGGGTGCAGCGCAGCGGCGGCACATCGGCGAGCAATTGTCGCAGCTCGGTGGTCGAGCGCAGGTGCAGCGCCTGGCCTCGCCCGTCGCACAAGGTCCGTGGCCCGCTGCTGGTCAGGGCGCGCAGCACGTAGAAGCCACCTTCGAGCGACAGCAGTTCCAGTTCATTGATGGAACCGGCGGCAGCCAGTTCAGTGAGGTGTTGCAGGTTCATGGCGTGCCCTCCGGCAGACGGCGGAAGAACAAGGTGACCTGACCGTTCTTCACACCGGGTTTGCTCATGTTCGAGCGGTTGATGAGGGTGTCGTCATCCATGCGGTCCATCTCCTCCTCATGGCTTCCCGGCCAGACCGAGCAGTCTCTGGCGGAGTTGTGGATCGCGGGTCCGCGGGTCGAGCCAAATGGCGAAGAACGCCCGGGCGAAGGCCGGATCGGCGATCTCGCGACTCAGTTGCCCATCGACATAGAAGCGACAGCCGCGACCCGGCAGGTACAAGCCGGTGATTCGCGTGCCCGGGTGCACATCGACGAAGGCCTCCCGCATCGCCTTCGTCCAGCGCTCCTTGGTGTCTGGCGCCAAGGGCCGGTCGGAAAGCCGTTGAATCTCGTCCAGGCTGGCCTGGACAAGGGTGGTTCGGGACAAGGCACGGTGATAGATCAGTTCCAGGGCAAAAGGCTGTTGCCAATCCTGCACCGCGCCGGCACTCCAGAGACGGGCGGTGTAAAGCCGCAGGCCGAACCAACTGAACTCTGCCGTACCTATCAGGCGGGTACCGTCCAGGGGGGAGCGGTCCTGCGACCACGCCGGTGGTGTCAATGTGATCAGCGCACTGAGGGCGAGCAGTTTGAACGCCGAGGGTCTGCGTGCCATGGGCGGGACACCGGAAGCGACAAATATTGTACAAGAATATATTAATGTACAAAGTTTGTATAAGTTTCTGGAGGATTACCCGTCTCCATTTCCTGAGTGTTCTGCAAGAAAACTCAGCAGGACGCCCCGGCACTCGCAAAAACCAGAGCTAATCTGCCTTTGTCAAGGCCAACTCTTGTGAAAATTTGTCGCATTACCTCAAATTAACTGTTTAGTTAATTAGCAGGCTAAGGGTATAGTCCCCCGCATCTACACAGCGAGACGTTCTTGTATGACACAACCCCCTCGGGCCCGCGGCCTCAGCAGATTCATCCTAACCGGCCTGGGCGTCATCATCGCCCTGCTCGGCCTTGCCCTGGCCGCAGGCGGCGTGCGCCTGGTCACCCTGGGTGGCAGTTGGTACTTCCTGATCGGCGGCCTGGCCATGGCCATCGCCGGGCTCCTGATCGCCCGCCGCAAGCCGGGCGGCGCCTGGCTGTTCGCCGCGTTCCTGATCGGCACCGTGATCTGGGCTCTGTTGGACACCGACCGCAGCTTCTGGCCGATGTTCTCCCGCCTGTTCATGTTCAGTGTCATAGGCCTGGTGGTCGCGCTGGTCTATCCGACCCTGCTGCGCGCTGCCGGCCGTACCGCCGGACGTGGCGCCTACGGCCTGGCCGCGGTGCTGGCGATCGCACTGGTCTGGGCGGTGGGCAACATGTTCGTCGCTCACCCCACCGTACCGGCCACCGGTAACGGCCCGGCCCTGACACCGGTCGACCCGGCCAGGGCGCAAAAGGATTGGGCTCATTACGGCAACACCGAGGGTGGCAGCCGCTTCGCCGCGCTGGACCAGATCAACCGTTCCAATATCAACCAGTTGCAGGTGGCCTGGACCTACCACACCGGTGACGTGGCGATCAGCGACGGCAACGGTGCCGAAGACCAGCTGACCCCGCTGCAGGTCGGCGACAAGGTGTTCATCTGCACGCCGCACAACAACCTGATCGCGCTGGATGCCGACACCGGCAAGCAGCTCTGGAAGAACGCAATCAACGCCCAGACCAAGGTCTGGCAGCGTTGCCGCGGCATGGCCTATTTCGATGCGACCCAGCCACTGGTCCAGCCGACCCAGCCCAACAGCGTGCCGGTGATCGCCGCCAGCGTGCCGGCCGGTGCCAACTGCCAGCGTCGTATCCTGACCAACACCATCGATGCCCGCCTGATCGCGGTCGACGCCGACACCGGGGCCTTCTGCGAGAGCTTCGGCAACCAGGGTCAGGTCGACCTGAAAGCCGGTCTCGGTGACGTACCGGACTCCTACTACCAACTGTCGTCCGCGCCGTTGATGGCCGGTACCACCGTGGTGGTCGGCGGCCGTGTCGCCGATAATGTCCAGACCGACATGCCGGGCGGCGTGATCCGTGGTTTCGACGTGATCACCGGCGCCATGCGCTGGGCGTTCGACCCGGGCAACCCGCGGGACAGGCAGGCGCCCGCCGAAGGCAAGACCTACGTGCGCAGCACCCCGAACAGTTGGGCGCCGATGTCCTACGACCCGGCGATGAACACCGTGTTCCTGCCGATGGGCAGCTCTTCCACCGACATCTATGGTGTCGAGCGCACCGTGCTGAACCACAAGTACGGCGCCTCGGTCGTCGCCCTGGACGCCAGCACCGGCGCCGAGAAGTGGGTCTTCCAGACCGTGCACAACGACCTCTGGGACTTCGACCTGCCGATGCAACCGAGCCTGATCGACTTCACCCGGGATGACGGCAAGCAGGTCCCGGCCGTGGTCATCGGCACCAAGGCCGGGCAGATCTACGTGCTCGACCGCGCCACCGGCAAGCCGCTGACCCAGGTCGAGGAAGTGCCGGTCAAGGCCGCCGACATCCCCAACGAGCCCTACTCGCCGACCCAGCCGAAATCGGTCGGCATGCCGCAGATCGGGGCGCAGACCCTCACCGAATCGGACATGTGGGGGGCGACCCCGTTCGACCAGTTGCTGTGCCGTATCGACTTCAAGAAGATGCGTTATGACGGCCTCTACACCGCACCCGGCACCGACCTGTCGCTGAGCTTCCCCGGTTCCCTGGGCGGCATGAACTGGGGCAGCCTGTCCACCGACCCGGTGAACGGCTTCATCTTCGTCAACGACATGCGCCTGGGCCTGTGGATCCAGATGATTCCTTCGGCCAACAAGGGCGCCGCCGCAGGCGGTGGAGAAGCGCTGAACACCGGCATGGGCGCGGTGCCGCTCAAGGGCACGCCCTATGCGGTGAACAAGAACCGCTTCCTGTCGGTCGCCGGCATTCCATGCCAGGCTCCGCCTTATGGCACCCTGACCGCCATCGACATGAAGACCCGCCAGATCGCCTGGCAGGTGCCGGTCGGCACCGTCGAAGACACCGGCCCGCTGGGCGTCCGCATGCACCTGCCGCTGCCGATCGGCCTGCCGACCCTTGGTGGCACCCTGGCGACCCAGGGCGGCCTGGTGTTCATCGCCGGGACCCAGGACTTCTACCTGCGCGCCTTCGACAGTGGCAACGGCAAGGAAATCTGGAAATCGCGCCTGCCCGTCGGCAGCCAGGGCGGCCCGATGACCTACGTATCGCCGAAGACCGGCAAGCAGTACGTGGTGATCACCGCCGGCGGCGCGCGGCAATCGCCCGATCGTGGAGACTACGTGATGGCGTACGCCCTGCCGTGATCCTGGGGCCCACCGATGGGTGGGCCCCCATTCGCCTGACGGGGCTGCCTGCAACGAGCCCCGTTCGGCATCCATGTCCGGAAGGACACAAAGCTTCACAATCCCTCACATTCCTCTCGACCGTTGCAAGGCACACTGGGCCTTCCCGCCATGATCGCATCGAGTGCCCATGCCTGTTTCCCCTTCCTCAGCCAAACGATGGCTGATCCTGTTCGCCGTGATGCTGGCCTTCCTGCCGGTGGTGATCGACATGACGATCCTGCACATCGCCATTCCACCACTGACCCTGGCGCTGGGCGCCTCCGGGACCGAAGTGCTGTGGATCATCGATATCTATCCGCTGCTGATGGCCGGCCTGCTGGTGCCCATGGGCAGCCTGGCCGACCGGATCGGCAACCGGCGTATCCTGCTGACGGGCTTGCTGGTGTTCGGGATCGCGTCCCTGCTGGCGGCCTTTGCCCCGAGCCCGGCCCTGCTGATTGGTGCCCGCGTGCTGCTCGCCCTCGGCGGGTCGATGATCATGCCTTGCGTGCTGGGCATCATTCGCAGGACCTTCGAGGATGAAAGGGAACGGGCGATGGCCCTGGGGCTTTGGGGCACCGTTGGCGCCGCAGGTGCGGCGGTCGGGCCGCTGATCGGCGGTGTGCTGCTGGAGCACTTCTGGTGGGGCGCGGTGTTCCTGATCAACGTGCCGGTGGTGCTGGTCGTGCTGCTGTTCGCCTTCGTGCTGTTGCCCCGTCGCGAGATCACCACGCCCGGCCATTGGGCTTGTGGTCAGGCGCTGGTATTGATCGCCGGCATCATTGCGCTGGTGTACGGCATCAAAGCCGGGGTCGGGGCCGCTCAGCCGCTTGTGTTCACCCTACCGATCCTGGCTTTCGGCGTGGTGTCGCTGACCCTGTTCGCCCGCCTGCAATTGCGGGCCGAGAGCCCGATGCTGGACCTGTCGCTGTTTTCCCACCCGGCGATCCTGGCGGGCATGATCATGGCCCTGGTCGCCTGTGGTGCACTGGCCGGCGTGGAGCTGACCCTGGCCCAGGAACTGCAGTACGTGCTGGACAAGACGCCCTTGCAGGCCGGGGTCTTCATGATTCCGATCATGACGGCGGCCGCGGTCGGCGGCCCCTGCGCCGGCCACCTGACCAACCGGTTCGGCCTGCGCCTGGTGGCGTGCCTGTCGCTGGCGGTTTCGGCCCTGATCCTTGCCCTGCTGGCCCATGCCGACTTCCATCACCCCGGTGTGTGGGTGCCAGCCTTGCTGGCGGGGCTGGGCCTGGCATTGAGTATCGGCCTGACCGCCTCCTCCATCGCCATCATGGGGTCGGTGGACGCCAGCAAGGGCGGTGCGGCGGGATCGCTGGAGGCGACGGGCTATGAGCTGGGCAGCGGACTGGGGATCACCTTTTTCGGTGTGTTCATGTCCAACGTGTTCGGGCGCACGCTCCAAGTGCCGCCTGACCTGGCCCAACCGCTGGCGACCCAGGCCAGCCGCTCCATCGGCGACGCTCATGTCGTGGCACAGCAGTTGGAGGCAAGCCAGGCGAGCGCGCTGATCGAGGCGGCGAAAGCGGCCTTCTCGACCACGCACTCGGTGCTGCTGACTACCTCGGCCGTGCTGATCGGCCTGTTGGCGGTCGCCGTGTTCTTCATGCTCGCCAGCCATGCTCCCAGGGACATGTCCGCCCCTTAGGGGATCATTTGGCGGCGTGCCTGGCCTGCGCTTCCGGCATCGCCGAGGAGTGGTGGTTGAGAATCTTCCACTGGCCGTTCAGTTGCTCGTAGACAAAGGTGTAGCGGGCCTGGACCTGGCGGCTCGAACCGTCGGTCCCGGTCAGGGTGAAGGTGTACACGCCGCTGTCGATGGCCACGTCGTTGCCCAGACGATGGATGTCGCGGTAGTTGATCTGCCCGACCGGCTTGAGCGCCAGGAAGTGGTCGAAGTAGTCCTTGATCTGTGCCGGCGTGGTGCGCACCTGATTGGACACCGTCGGCTGCAGCATGGCGTCCGGCGCATACAGATCCACTACCGCCTGGGCGTTGCCGGTCTTCAGCGCCGCGTTCCAGCGATCGAACAGGCCGGCGATCTCGCGGTCCTTCTGGTTTGCCGGCTGCACGGCGACATCGTTGTAGACATAGGGGCTCGTCTGCGCGGCCTGGGCGAACGGGGTGCCGAGGGCCGCCAGCAGTACCAGGGCCGAAGTCTTCATTTTCATTGCAATGCTCCAGTGGGGTCCGATGGCAGTACTTTGCCAAGGACCGTCCTGGCCGCCATCGGCCAACCGGAGCCATTTGCCTATGCCATTCGGCAGATAGCCCGGAGCCCGGTTACACGGTTTAATAGCGCCCTCGCCCGCACGGGTACGCCTCTCGACGCGTCGGAGCCCGACCATGCCAAACCTGCCTCATGATCCGGGCAGCGCCCTCGCCATCCGCACCCAGTACCGGCAGTCTCAGAGTCGCGCGGCGCGCCTGCGTCTGCTGGTCGACACCGGCCAGGAACTGACCCGGCTGTCCCCGGCGCTCATGCGTGAGCGCGTGCTTGCCCGCGCCTGTGCGTTTCTCGCCATGGACCACGGGGTTCTGCTGGAGCATGACGCCGATGGCCGGGTCGACAGAACTGCCAGCCTGGGCAGCCCGGAGCGCCTCGCCAGCCTGGACGGGCGGATCGACGCGTCGCTGCAAGGCCCCTGCTGGCGGGAACAACCGGGTGCGCTGTTGTCCCAGGTGCTGCGGATACCGCTGCGTGGCGGCGACGACCGGAGCTTCGGAACCCTGGTGCTTGCCAACAGCACCCCTATCACCGCACCGGACAACGAAGACCTCGAATCCCTGCAACTGCTCGCCACACTGCTGGCCGCACACCTGGAGAACGAGCGCCTGCTGCGTACGCTGATCGTTCGCGATCGTACCCTGTCGGACCTGGTCAGCCGGTTGTTCCGGGCCCAGGAGGACGAGCGCAAGCGCGTGGCCTATGACCTGCACGACGGCCTGGCGCAGACCCTGGCCGGCCTGCACCAGCGCCTGCAGGGATTTGCCGGCCGTTGCCCCACACTGCCGCAGCCGCTGGACGCCGATCTGCAGGCAATTCTCCACCTGGCCCAGCATTGCGTGGTCGAGGGACGGCAACTGATCGCCGGCCTGCGCCCCACCGTGCTCGACGATTTCGGCCTGCTGACCGCACTCGACAAGGAAGCCGACCGCCTGCGCGACGCTGGCCTCCAGGTACAGTGGATGGCTCGCGGCCAGGCCCGCCTGCCCAGCGCCGTGGAAATCGCCCTGTTCCGGATCGCCCAGGAAGGCATCAACAACATTCTCAAGCATGCCCGGGCCAGCCGGGTGCAATTGGCTCTGGAGCTTTGCGGGGGGCAGGCCGTGCTGCGAGTCGCCGACAACGGCAAGGGCTTCGCCCCGGTTCAGCCGCTCGTGACCCACGACGCCCGTCACCTGGGGCTGGCGACGATGCAGGAGCGCGCCAGCCTGCTCGGAGGAACATTCACCTGCATCAGCACGCCACGGCACGGTACGCAACTGTCGATCAGTGTGCCGTGCATTCTGGAGGAAACCGCTCAATGACAGCCGTCCTGCGCCTGGTCCTGGCCGACGACCATGAGGTCACCCGCACCGGCTTCGTCGCCCTGCTCGCCGGCCATCCGCAATTCGAGGTGGTCGGCCAGGCCTGTGATGGCCAGCAGGCCGTGGAGCTGTGCGAGCGGCTGCAACCCGACATCGCCATCCTCGATATCCGCATGCCGGTGCTCAACGGCCTCGGCGCGGCGCGACTCCTGCGACAGAAACAGCCGGCGCTGAAAGTGGTGATCTTCACCATGGACGACAGCCCGGACCATCTGGAAGCGGCCATGCAGGCCGGTGCCGTGGGCTATCTGCTCAAGGACGCGCGCCGTGATGAAGTGATCGATGCACTGCAACGCGTCGCGCGTGGTGAGGAAGTGCTGAACAGCGCGGTCAGCGCCCGTCTGTTGCGGCGCATGACCGAACGCCACGGCCAGGGCGCGGCGGCCAGTGAAAACCTGACGGCCCGCGAGCGCCAGGTGCTCGGACTGGTGGCCGATGGCCTGAGCAATCGTGAAATCGGCGAAAGGCTGGGTATCACCACCGGAACCGCCAAGGCCCATGTCGAGCGGGTCATCGGCAAACTCGGGGCATCGGACCGTACCCAGGCGGCCGTACGCGGCATCGCCCTGGGCCTGGTGACCCAACCATGAGGCTGTTCTCCGCCCGGCGCTGGATCGACCTGCCGCTACGGGGCAAGGCGCTGGTGGCGATCTCCCTGCCGCTGGTGATCCTGCTGATGTCGCTGGTGCTGATCTACATTACCGAACGTCAGACCGCCCACGCCGAGGAGGACGTACGCCGGGTGCTGCGGGTGCAGGGCGATATCCAGACCGTGCATACCCTGCTCGCCGAGGCGGCCGCCAGCGTGCGCGGCTACCTGTTGACCGGACGCGAGGACTTCCTGCCGGGCTACCTGAAAGCCCGGCCGCTGATCGACGACGCCCTGCGACGGCTGAACCGCAACGTACGCGATGAACGGGTGCGCCGGCACCTGGAAGCCATCGAGCCGCTGATCGACAGCAAGGTGGCGGGCCTCGAGGAAATGCTCGCCGAGCACCGCGCCAACCCGGCGGCGATCACGCCGATCCTGATCAGCAACAAGCACATCCTCGACGAGCTGCGCGAGCATATCGGCACCATCCTCACCCTGGAGGACACCCTGCTGGCCGAGCGTACCGCCGCGGCGGTCGCGACCCGCCAGCGACTGCTGCTGTCGACGCTGCTGGCGGCCTTCTGCGGCCTGTTCGGCGCCATCGTCGCGGTGCTGTTCCTGTCCAGGGGCATCGTCGCCCGGGTGCAGCAGGTCAAGGGCAATGCGCAGCGCCTGGCACTCGGTCAGCCGCTGCAGCCGCAACCGCCGGAAAACGATGAAATCGGTCAGCTCGGCACGCGCCTGGTGGAAGCCGGGTTGCTGCTCGCCGAACGTGAACGGGCCCTGCGCGACAACGAAGAGCGCCTGCGGCTGATCATCGACGGCGTCAAGGACTACGGCATCTTCGCCCTCGACACCCAGGGTTTCGTCACCAGCTGGAACGCCGGCGCCGAGCGGATCAAGGGCTACACCGAACAGGAAATCATCGGCCGGCACTTCTCGCTGTTCTACCTGCCCGCGGAATGCCCGGAGCATCCCGAGCACGCGCTGCGCGAGGCGACCCGCGACGGGCACTACATGGAAGAGGCCTGGCGGATCCGCAAGAATGGCAGCCGCTTCTGGGCCAGCGTGGTGATCACCGCCCAATACGACAGCCGCGGCGCACTGCGGGGCTTTTCCAAGATCACCCGTGACATCACCGACCGCCGCGCTGCCGAAATCGCCCTGCGCACCGCTCGCGAGGAAGCCGAGCGCGCCAGCCGCGCCAAGAGCGAGTTTTTGTCGCGAATGAGCCATGAGTTGCGTACCCCGCTCAACTCGATCCTGGGCTTTGCGCAACTGCTGGAAATGGACGCTCAGCCGGGACAGCAGGCCAATGTCGGGCACATTCTGCGCGGCGGCCGGCACTTGCTGGGGCTGATCAACGAAGTGCTGGATATCGCCCGCATCGAAGCCGGGCACTTGCAGTTGAACCTCGAGCCCGTGCCCCTGGCACCGGCCCTGCAGGAGGCCCTGGCGCTGGTCTCGCCCATGACCGCGAGTGCCGGCATCCACCTGCTGCCGCTGCCCTGCCTGCCGATGGACTGCGGCATCGTCGCCGATCGCCAGCGCCTGACCCAGGTGCTGCTCAACCTGTTGTCCAATGCCATCAAGTACAACCGGCCCCAGGGCCAGGTTGGCGTGGAAGTTTCGGTCGATCAGCAACGCGTCGCCGTGTCGGTCATCGACACCGGTAAAGGCATTGCCGCCGAGCGCCTGGAACAACTGTTCAAACCCTTCGAGCGCCTGGATATCGATCCGAACATCGAGGGCAGCGGCCTGGGCCTGGCCCTGAGCAAAAACCTGCTGGAAATGATGCAAGGCCGCCTGACGGTGCAAAGCCGGCCCGACCAGGGTTCCAGATTCACCCTCGAACTGCCGTTCGCACGCCTGCAGAAGCCCCCGGAGCCCGGTGCCGCAACCATCGAGCAGCCGTCCCAGCCCCCTGCTTCCATCCCCCCGGGCAGGCATGGCCAGGTGCTGTACATCGAGGATCATCTCGCCAGCCTGGCACTGATCGAGACGCTGCTGCAGCGCCGCCCGGGCATTCGGCTGCTGTCGAGCATGCAGGGGCAACTGGGGCTCGACCTGGCCGCGCAGCATGCACCGCAACTGATTCTGCTGGACGCCAACCTGCCGGACATGGACGGCTTGGCGATACTGCACCAGTTGCGTGAGTCGCCCAGCACCCGCTCGACACCGGTGCTGGTGATGACCGCGGACGCCAGCGAGGCGACCCGCCAGGCCCTGTGCGAAGCCGGTGCCACGGCGGTGCTGGGCAAGCCGATCCACATTCCCTCGTTCCTCGCCCATCTCGACCAGCATCTAGCGGAGCCCATGTGAACAACGACCTGCGTATCCTGATCATCGACGATCAACGGCCCAACCTCGACCTGATGGAACAACTGCTGGTGCGCGAGGGCCTGAGCAACGTCCTGAGCAGCACCGAGCCGTTGCGGACCCTGGACCTGTTCAACAGTTTCGAGCCGGACCTGGTGATCCTTGACCTGCACATGCCGGAGTTCGACGGATTCGCCATCCTGGAGCAACTGAACCGGCGCATTCCCGTGGCGGAGTACCTGCCCATCCTGGTACTGACCGCCGATGCGACCCGCGACACCCGCCTGCGGGCCCTGGCGCTGGGAGCCAAGGACTTCATCAGCAAGCCCCTGGATGCCGTGGAAACCATGTTGCGGGTATGGAACCTGCTGGAGACGCGTGCGTTGTACAAGACCTTGCGCACGCTGGTACCGGCAGACCAGATCGAGCTGTTGCGCCAGTAGAGCTGACGCGTCAGCCCCTATCCAACCCAGCCCACCGCCGTCTTGGGAATGATGTCGGACTCCTCCAGCTTGGACGCGAACATGCTCACCGCCTCCACCGCATCGCTGGTACCACTGCGGATCTGCAGGATCACCGAGCCGGCCTGGTCGGCCAGGGTGACGCCACGTTGCGCGCCTTCCTGGGTGACGTGCATGCTGGCCACCGCATCGCGGGTTTCGGCGAGGATCTTGCCGATCACTTCGGCGATCTCGGTGGTCGAGCGGCTGGTGCGCCCGGCCAATTGCCTCACCTCATCCGCCACGACGGCGAAGCCCCGTCCCTGATCGCCCGCCCGTGCCGCCTCGATGGCGGCGTTGAGGGCCAGCAGGTTGGTCTGCTCGGCGATGCCGCGGATGGTGTTGACGATCGCCGTGATTTCCTCGGAACGTCCGCCCAGTTGTCCGACCAGGCGCGACGAATTGCCGATGTTGTCGGCGATCAGGCGCATCTCCTTGGCCGTCTGCTGGATGACCTGCTCGCCCTGCTCCGCGACGCGCTCGGTTTCGGCGGAAATATGGTAGGCCCGCGCCGCGCCGAGGGAGTCGGCCTCGAACTTCTCGACGCGCTCGGTGATGTCGCTGGCGAACTTGACGATCTTGCTCAATTTGCCGGCGGCATCGAACACCGGATTGTAGGTAGCCTCCAGCCAGACGGTCCTGCCGTGCTTGCCGATGCGCTTGAACTGTCCGCTGAAGAACTCGCCGGCGTTGAGCCGGCGCCAGAAGTCGCTGTACTCGCTGCTGTTGACCAGGCCGGGCTCGCAAAACAGCCGGTGATGCTTGCCCTTGAGGTCAGCCAGGGCGTAACCCATGGTGCTGAGGAAGTTGTCATTGGCCCAGAGGATATTGCCACTCAGGTCGAATTCGATCACCGCCATCGCCCGGTCGAGTGCCGCCAGCTTGGCCCGGGTATCAGCCTCCCTGACCACCTGGCCGGTGACATCGAGGGCGTACTTGACCACCTTGCAGACCTGGCCCTGCTCGTCCAGCACCGGGTTGTAGCTGGCCTCCAGCCAGACGTTCTGGCCCTGGGCGTTGACACGCTTGAACGTGCCGGAGACGAAGTTCCCGGAACGCAGTTGGGCCCAGAAGTCGCTGTACTCGCGGCTACGCACCAGTTCGGGGTCGCAGAAGTCCTTGTGGGACTTGCCAGGCAGTTGGTCTGCACGGTAGCCCATGGTTTTCGAGAAATTCTCGTTGGCGCGGATGACCTTGCCATCCAGGCTGAACTCCACCACCGCCATCGAGCGATCGAGTGCGGCCACCAGTCCCTTGTAGTTCTCCATTTCGGCCGTCCTGGCCGCCAGTTCATCTTTGAGTTTTTTGTTGAACATGACACACCTCGGCAAAGGACGGACGCTTAAACGGTTATCGGCCGACAAGGGAATGGCTTAAGGCCACTTGAGAGAATAGAGGATGTTCCCGATTCGGGAGCCGAGGATGGAGGACTGGGGCTGGGGGGAGGCGGCGGGCGTATTCGCGAGCAAGCCCTGCTCCTACAGGGCTGCGTCGTACACAGAACTCAGCTACGACACCACTTGGTAGGAGCAGGGCTCGCCCGCGAAGCTTTGTGCGCTTAAAGCGTGTAGGAAACGCCAACCTGGACGGTTCGCGGTGCGCCTGGATAGGCATAAACGTTACCAAACGCGCCTTCTTCATAGTCGCGATCGAACAGGTTTTTCACATCCAGGTTCAGCCGCACCTTCTCGTTGACCTTGTAGAAGCCGAGCAGGTCGACGACCGTGTAGCTGCCCATGGAAAACGCCGTGGCCGCGGTCTGACCGGCACGCTCGGCAACGTACTTGCCCCCGACGCCCAGACCCAGCCCCTTGAACGCGCCATCCTGGAACTCATAGACGTTAAGCAGGCTGAAGCTGTTGCGCGGGATATTCAGTAACCGGGTTCCCTTCGGAATCGTGTTGTCCTTGGTCACTTCGGCGTCGACGTAGGCATAACCGCCGATCACCCGCCATTCCGGCGTCAGGTTACCAGTCACGTTCAAGTCCAGACCACGACTGCGAACCTCCCCCGCCGCGACACTGAAAGTCGAGTCGACAGGGTCGGTGGTGAGCACATTGCGTTTATCGATCTGATAGATCGCCGCATCAACGCTCAACTGACGATCCAGGGCTTCCCATTTGATGCCCATTTCATAGGACTTGCCCTTCTCCGGATCGAAACCGCCACCCTGGCGACTGGCGCCGCTGTTCGGCTTGAAGGAGCGCGCGGTATCGGCGTACACCGCCAGCGTGTCGGTGAGGTCATAGATCACGCCAAGACGCGGCGTCACGCCGTTTTCATTCTTGGTCCAGCTCTTCACACCTTGCACAAAGGATTCGTAATCATCCTCGAAACGCTCGAAGCGGGCCCCTGCCAGCACCTTCAGCCGCGAGGTCAACGCCACCTGATCCTGCACGAAGGCCGCGTAGGTCTTGAGGTTTTCCTTGTCATGGGTCGGCGTGCGGGTCAGGGCCGGGCGCGCCTGGCCGTAGACCGGATTGAAGATGTCGACCGTGTAGGAATCCACTGCCCCGCTGGAGCGCTGGATAATCGACTTGTAATCGTAATCCTCGTACTCGACGCCGGTCAGCAGTGTGTGCTCCAGACCTCCGGTGGAGAAATGCCCGGTCAGGTTCAACTGGGCGTCCTTGTCCGTCCACTCCAGCTTGCGGTAGTTGAAGTTGCGGCCCAGCGTGCGGCCGTCGGCGCCGATACCATTGGCCTCGACGGCATTACCCTGCAAGGTGCCATCCAGCCACTGGAAACCACCGCCCAACGTCCAGTTCTCATTGAGCAGGTGCTCGAAGCGCAGTTGCGCCATATTGTTGTCGTTGTGCAGCTTGCCGGCATCCTTCTCGCCAAAGAAGGTATCGCGCGACGCCGTGCCGATCTGCTTCGCGTAGTGCGTGACACCACGATCCAGCGGGTGATTGTTACGCATGAAGTCACCCTCGAAGATGATCTTCGTCTCATCGGTGGCCTGCCAGGAAATCACCGGCGTCACGCCATAGCGTTCGGTCTCGACATGATCACGGAAGGTATCGCCGCCCTCGCCGATCACGTTCAACCGATAGGCCAGGCGCCCTTCCTCATCCAGCGGCCCGGAGGCATCCAGGGTGCCGCGCTTCATGCCCTGGTCGTTGAGCTGGCTGCCCAGGGTGACGGTACGCTCGGCCAGCGGCTGCTTGGATACCACGTTGAAGGTACCGCCGGGATCGCCACGACCATACAGCGTGGTGGCCGGACCGCGCAGCACTTCCAGGCGCTCGATGGTATTGGCATCGGGCATGTTCGGATAACCGCGGTTGATCGGGAAACCATTGCGATAGAACTCGCCGGTGGTGAAACCACGCACGGTGAAGGTGGTCAGCCCCTGCCCGCCGAAGTTGTTCGCCCGCCCCACGCCGCCGGCGTAGTCGAGTGCGTCCTGCAGGCGGGTGGCGCCGATATCCTCCACCGCGTCTTGGGTCACCACACTGATCGACTGCGGTGTTTCGTGAATCGCGGTATCGGTGCGCGTCGCACTGGCGGAGCGCGTGGCGCGGTAACCCTTGACCGGCCCCTGCGCCGTTTCGTAGTCCGCGGTACCGACTACGTCGGTGGCCTGCAGCTCCAGGGTGGTCTTTTCCGCAGCGTTCTGCTCCGCCCATACGGACGAGGCGAACGCCTGAAGCACGCAAATCGAAATCAGGGTGCGACGCATTAACAATGAATCCTAGTAAAAGAGCCAAAAGAGAGGGTATAGGCGCCCAAAAAAGCCGGCGCATGGTATACCATGCTATTAGCTTTTGATACTTATTCTCATTAAATACTTTCCAGCGAGGCGATCGTCGCCGACCGCCTCGTCGTCGCACAGGTCGCCGGAATCAGGCGACCTTGAAGCGGCTGACCAACTGCTGTTGATGCTCGGCCAACCGGGCGAGCTCGCGGCTGGTAATGGCGGTCTGCTCGGCACCGGCACTGACTTGAACCACCAGGTCGTTGATCTCGTTGACATTGCGGCTGATGTCTTCGGAAACGGCGCTCTGCTCCTCGGCGGCGGAGGCGATCTGGATGTTGCGGTCGCTGATGCTGGCGACCCCTTCGGAGATCTGCACCAGCAACTCACCCGCCCGCTCGATCCGACTGGCGCCGGCACGGGCCTTGTCCAGGGTTTCCTGCATCGAAGTGCTGGCACGGTCCGAGCCGCCCTGCAGATTGGCGATCATCTGCTGGATACTGCCGGTGGACTCCTGGGTCTTCTGCGCCAGGGTCCGTACTTCCGAGGCCACTACCGCGAAGCCGCGACCATGGTCCCCTGCCCTGGCCGCCTCGATGGCCGCGTTCAGCGCCAGCAGGTTGGTCTGCTCGGCGATGTCGCGAATGACATCGATCACCGAGGAAATCGCATCGCTTTCGTGCTTGAGCTCGCCAATGATCGAAGCGGTTTCTCCGGCCTGAGTCGAGACCTGGCGAATCAGCTCGATGGTGCCTTCGATTTCACCGCGACCCTGGGTGGTGCTGACATTGACCTGCTGCGACAGCTGCGCCGCATCACTGGTGCTGCGGGCAACATCACGCACGGTGGCACTCATCTCGTTGATCGCCGTGGCCACCAACTCGGTGCCCTGGCGTTGCTGCTCGACGCTCTGACTGGTTTGTACCGTGACCTGGGAAGACTCTTCGGCGGCAGTCGCCACCTGCGCGGTGGCACTGCCGATTTCCTGGACGATATCGCGGATTTCCCGGGCCATGCCGTTGAGATTGCGCGAGATCTGCCCGAACTCGTCACGGCCTTCATAGCGGGTCCGGGCGGTAAGGTCACGTTGTGCCAGGCCATCCAGTACACGGTTCACCTCCGCCACCGCCTCATCGATATTGCGAATGATCAGGTAGGACAGCAGCGAAACGGCCAGCAAGGCTGCAATGGCACCGCCGATCGTCAGCCACAACGCCCGGCTGGCGTCATCGCGGCGCTCTGCGGCCAGTGCGCTGACACTCTGCCCCAGCGCTTCCTCGGCGTGGCTCATCAGGTCGATGCGCTGGGTGGCGGTTTCGAACCAGGCCTGTGGCTTGATACCGAGCGGCTGGCCCATCGGAATTTCGAAGCCCAGGCGTTGCAGCCTGGCGACTTCAAGCGCCGCCGGTGCCTGCATCTCCCGATCGAACTGCTGCAGCGAGGCCTCGGGGGCCTTGCGGCGGAAGGCATCGGCATACGCGGCGAACTCGCCGAGATTGCGACTGAAGCTGGACAGCAGGGATTCATCGAAATGGTCCTGATTGAAGACCAGGCCCAATATCACCCGCTCCCGCCCGGCCCGTTCCTTCATCTCGATGAACTGATTGAGCGCGCCGAGGGCATAGACGATCGTTGCGTTGTTTACACGTGCCTCGAGGGATTGCGTATAACCGATCAGCTGTTTGATGGTATCGGTATAACGCTGGCCGGAATCGGTTGCGCTAATTGTCAGTTTATCGACCTGGGCACGAACTTGCGCCAGTGCGTCCAGTGTCTTGAAGACCATGTCGAGGTTTTCACCGGTGGACGCCGACAGCTCGCGAATCGCCCTGACCGAATCGTCGGACTCCTTGCGCATCTGCGCCAGGCGATCGCCCATAGCGGCGCCGCGACTGCCGATGAACACCCCGCTGGCGCCGCGCTCACGCTGCAGCGTGGTGATCAACCGGCTGAGTTTCTGTGCGGTGGCGCTGGCACTCACCGTCGTGTTCATGTCATTGAGGGTCTTGTAGTTATCGACGACGAAAACCCCGGCCAGAATCAGGAAGCCCAACAGCGGCATCATCAGAATCAGCATCAGTTTCATTCGCAGGGGCAGGTTTCTGAACATGTTCCTTCAAGTCTCCAGGTGAGCCGGTAAAGTTGCAGCGCCATGAAGTTCCTTGTTGTTGTTCCCCTGCGCCGGGGCCCATCTTACTCAATAATGGCCAAATGCCGCATTGTTTTTGCATGCAATTCCTATTTGGAAATATTTCCAAACATACCTGGCGCTTCGCTTTATTGACCCGGATCAATAAAGCCCTGGGAATCCCCTTTGAAGCGCCTCGCCACGGGCTTCCTTTGCAGCTGCGGCAAGAGTGAATTGCATTCGGGATTATTGATAGGCAGCTAACGAAAGGCGCATGCTAGAGGGCTGCCTTCATGCTCATATCATTCCGAATGATAGTTACCTTCGCTTCATTCGATTCGTGTGCGATCAGCGGCCAACGCATGATCCGCCCATCTCAACAGATTGGCGGACTCCCCCCCATGGAACAGTCACTTAAACTTTTGCGCTTCCCTCTCGCGGCCCTGGCAGTCGTGGTGATGAGCGCTTGTGGTAAGGCACCGGTGGCGGCAGGCGGCGCGATGCCGGCGGCCAAGGTCAGCGTGGCCAAGGTCATCGAACAACCCGTCAACGAGTGGGATGAGTTCACCGGCCGCCTCGAAGCCCCGGAAACCGTGGAGATCCGTCCGCGCGTCTCCGGTCAGATCGACCAGGTGGCGTTCACCGAAGGCGCACTGGTGAAGAAAGGCGACCTGCTGTTTCAGATCGATCCACGCCCCTACCAGGCCGAAGTCCATCGCCTGGAAGCCCAACTGCAGCAAGCCCGCGCCACGGCCAATCGCACCGCCAACGAAGCCGAACGCGGCAAGCGCCTGCTGGCCAGCAACGCCATTTCCACCGAGCTGGCCGACACCCGTACCAGCACCGCCCAGGAAGCCAAGGCCGCGGTCGACGCGACCCAGGCACAACTGGACCTGGCGCGCCTGAACCTGAGCTTCACCCGCGTCACCGCGCCGATCACCGGCCGCGTCAGCCGCGCGGAAATCACCGCCGGCAACATCGTCACCGCCGATGTCACACCGCTGACCAGCGTGGTCTCCACCGACAAGGTCTACGCCTACTTCGACGCCGACGAGCGGGTCTACCTCAAGTACACCCAGTTGGCTCGCCAGGGCAAACGCGGCCAGACCACTCCGGTCTACCTGGGCCTGTCCAACGAAACCGGCAACCCGCACCTGGGCCAGATGAACTTCGTCGACAACCAGGTCAACCCACGCACCGGTACCATTCGCGGTCGCGCGGTGTTCGACAACAGCGACGGCAGCTTCACCCCAGGCCTGTATGCCCGTCTGAAACTGGTCGGCAGCGGCACCTACGACGCCGTATTGATCAACGACGAAGCGGTCGGCACCGACCTGGGCAAGAAGTTCGTGCTGGTGCTGGATGCCGACAAGAAGACCGCCTACCGCACTGTCGAGCTGGGTCCGAAGATCGAAGGCCTGCGTATTGTGCGCAGCGGCCTGAACAAGGATGACACCATCATCGTCAAGGGTCTGCAGCGCGTGCGCCCTGGTTCACCGGTGGATCCTGAAGTGATCCCGATGGCCAGCAAGGAAACCCTCGCCGCCCTGGCGCAACAACGACAAGCCCTGGAAGCCAGCAACCTGTCCCAGGTCGCCCCGGCCAAGGCCGCGCCGACCCAGGCAAACAAGCTGGCCGCAGCGACTCCACGCGGTTAAGGGATACACACGATGAATTTTTCCCAGTTCTTCATATCAAGACCGATCTTCGCGGCCGTACTGTCGCTGTTGATCCTGATCGCCGGTGCGATCTCGCTGTTCCAGTTGCCGATCAGTGAATACCCGGAAGTGGTACCGCCGACCGTGGTCGTGCGCGCCAACTTCCCCGGCGCCAACCCCAAGGTGATCGGCGAAACCGTGGCCGCACCGCTGGAACAGGCGATCACCGGCGTCGAGAACATGCTCTACATGTCCTCGCAGTCCACCGCCGACGGCAAGCTGACCCTGACCATCACCTTCGCCCTGGGCACCGACCTGGACAACGCGCAGGTACAGGTGCAGAACCGCGTGACCCGCACCGAGCCCAAGCTGCCAGCCGAGGTGACCCGGATCGGTATCACCGTCGACAAGGCTTCGCCCGACCTGACCATGGTCGTGCACCTGACCTCGCCGGACCAGCGCTACGACATGCTCTACCTGTCCAACTACGCCCTGCTCAATATCAAGGATGAGCTGGCGCGCCTGGGCGGCGTGGGTGACGTGCAACTGTTCGGCATGGGCGACTACTCGTTGCGCGTCTGGCTCGACCCGAACAAGACCGCTTCGCGCAACCTGACCGCCACTGACGTGGTCAACGCCATCCGCGAGCAGAACCGCCAGGTCGCGGCCGGCCAGTTGGGCGCACCACCGGCACCGAATGCCACCAGCTTCCAGATGTCGATCAACGCCCAGGGCCGCCTGGTCACCGAGGAAGAGTTCGAGAACATCGTCATTCGTGCCGGCGACGATGGCGAGATCACTCGCCTGAAAGACATCGCCCGGGTCGAGCTCGGCTCCAGCCAGTACGCCCTGCGCTCGCTGCTGAACAACCAGCCGGCGGTGGCGATCCCGATCTTCCAGCGTCCGGGTTCCAATGCCATCGAGATTTCCAACGAAGTCCGGGCAAAAATGGAAGAACTGAAGAAGGATTTCCCCCAGGGCATGGACTACAGCATCGTCTATGACCCGACCATCTTCGTCCGCGGCTCCATCGAAGCGGTGATCCACACCCTGTTCGAAGCCCTGGTGCTGGTGGTTCTGGTGGTGATCCTGTTCCTGCAGACCTGGCGCGCCTCGATCATCCCGCTGGTGGCCGTACCGGTGTCGCTGATCGGTACCTTCGCGGTCATGCACGTGTTCGGCTTCTCGTTCAACGCCCTGTCGCTGTTCGGCCTGGTACTGGCGATCGGTATCGTGGTGGACGACGCCATCGTCGTGGTGGAAAACGTCGAGCGCAACATCGGCCTGGGCCTGAACCCGGTGGAAGCCACCAAGCGCGCCATGCGCGAGGTGACCGGCCCGATCATCGCCACGGCGCTGGTGCTCTGTGCGGTGTTCGTCCCGGCGGCGTTCATCTCCGGCCTGACCGGCCAGTTCTACAAGCAGTTCGCCCTGACCATCGCCATCTCGACCGTGATTTCGGCGTTCAACTCGCTGACCCTGTCACCGGCCCTGGCCGCGGTACTGCTCAAGGACCACCATGCGCCCAAGGACCGTTTCTCCAAGGTGCTCGACGCGCTGCTCGGTGGCTGGCTGTTCCGTCCGTTCAACCGCTTCTTCGACCGTGCCAGCCATGGCTACGTCGGCGCCGTCGCCCGGGTCATCCGCGTCAGCGGCGTGGCGCTGGTCCTCTACGCCGGCCTGATCGTGCTGACCTGGCTCGGTTTCTCGACCACCCCGACCGGCTTCGTGCCCGGCCAGGACAAGCAGTACCTGGTGGCCTTCGCCCAACTGCCGGACGCCGCCAGCCTGGACCGCACCGAAGACGTGATCAAGCGCATGTCCGACCTGGCCCTGAAACAGCCGGGCGTGGAAAGCGCGGTGGCCTTCCCCGGCCTGTCGATCAACGGCTTCACCAACAGCCCGAACGCCGGCATCGTGTTCGTCACCCTCAAGCCGTTCGACGAACGCAAGGACCCGAGTGAATCGGCCGGCGCCATCGCCGGTGCCCTGAATGGCAAGTTCGCCGGGATCCAGGAAGCCTACATGGCGATCTTCCCGCCGCCGCCGGTACAAGGCCTGGGCACCATCGGCGGTTTCCGCCTGCAGATCGAGGACCGGGGTAACCTGGGCTACGACGAGCTGTACAAGGAAACCATGAACATCATCGCCAAGAGCCGCAGCGTGCCGGAACTGGCGAACCTGTTCACCAGCTACACCGTCAACGTGCCGCAGGTCGATGCCGCCATCGACCGCGAAAAGGCCAAGACCCACGGCGTGGCCGTCAGCGACATCTTCGACACCCTGCAGATCTACCTGGGTTCGCTGTATGCCAACGACTTCAACCGCTTCGGTCGCACCTATCAGGTCAACGTCCAGGCCGAACAGCAGTTCCGCCTCGAATCCGACCAGATCGGCCAGTTGAAAGTGCGCAACAACAAGGGCGAGATGATTCCGTTGGCGACCTTCATCAAGGTCAGCGACACCTCGGGGCCGGACCGCGTGATGCACTACAACGGCTTCATCACCGCCGAGATCAACGGTGCCGCGGCCCCGGGCTACAGCTCAGGCCAGGCCCAGGCGGCGATCGAGAAACTGCTCAAGGAAGAACTGCCCAACGGCATGACCTACGAGTGGACCGACCTCACCTACCAGCAGATTCTCTCGGGCAACACCGCGTTGCTGGTATTCCCGCTCTGCGTTCTGCTGGCGTTCCTGGTGCTGGCGGCCCTGTATGAAAGCTGGAGCCTGCCGCTGGCGGTGATCCTGATCGTCCCGATGACCCTGCTGTCGGCGATTGCCGGGGTGATTCTGTCCGGTGGCGACAACAACATCTTCACCCAGATCGGCCTGATCGTACTGGTGGGCCTGGCGTGCAAGAACGCGATCCTCATCGTCGAGTTCGCCAAGGACAAGCAGGAAGAAGGCCTCGACCCGCTGGCTGCGGTACTGGAAGCCTGCCGCCTGCGTCTGCGGCCGATCCTGATGACCTCGGTGGCGTTCATCATGGGCGTGGTACCCCTGGTGTTCTCCAGCGGTGCCGGTGCCGAGATGCGGCATGCCATGGGCGTGGCAGTGTTCTCCGGGATGCTCGGCGTGACCTTCTTCGGTCTGCTGCTGACCCCTGTGTTCTATGTATTGATCCGCCGCTTTGTCGAGCGTGGTGAAGCTCGCAAGGCTGCCCGGGCCCTCAAGCTGGAGGCGCAACAATGAGCAGTATGAAGGCCTTTCTCCCGAGCCTGCTGGTACTGGCGCTGAGCGCCTGTGCCGTCGGCCCGGACTACAAGACACCCGACACCCCGGCGGCGAAGATCAGCGCCGCCAGCGATGACAGCGCCGATCGCAAGAATTTCGACCGTGCGCGCTTCGAGGGTGTCTGGTGGCAACAGTTCGACGATCCGACCCTCAACCAACTGGTCACCCAGTCGCTGAGCGGCAACCGTGACCTGCGTGTCGCCTTCGCCCGCCTGAAGGCGGCGCGGGCGATCCGCGACGACGTCAGCGATGACGCGATGCCGACCATCACCAGTCGCGCCAGCGCCAACCTCGGCAAGGGCCAGGTGCCGGGCCAGACCGAGAGCCGGGTCAACAGCGAGCGCTACGATCTGGGGCTGGACATGGCCTGGGAGGTCGACCTGTTCGGCCGTATCCAGCGCAACCTGGAAGCCGCCGACGCCGATCAACAAGCGGCGGAGGCCGATCTGTACCAGTTGCAGGTGACCCTGATCGCCGAGCTGGTCGATGCCTACGGGCAACTGCGTGGCGCACAACTGCGGGAAAAGATCGCCCTGGCCAACCTGAAGAACCAGCAGGAGTCCAAAGGCATCACCGAAAGCCTGCGTGATGCCGGTGTGGGCGACCAGCTCGACGTGGTCCGTGCCGACGCCCGCCTGGCGGCGGTCGAAGCCAGCGTGCCACAACTGCAGGCCGAACAGGCCCGGCAGAAGAACCGTATCGCCACCCTGCTCGGCGAGCGTCCGGACAGCTTGACGGTGGACCTGAGCCCCAAGGATATGCCGGCGATTTCCAAGGCCCTGGCCATCGGCAATCCAGGTGACCTGCTGCAACGCCGCCCGGACATTCTCAGTGCCGAACGCAAGCTGGCCGCCGCCACCGCCCGGATCGGCGTGGCCAAGGCCGATCTGTTCCCACGGGTCAGTCTCAGCGGCTTTCTCGGCTTCACCGCCGGGCGTGGCTCGCAGATCGGTTCGTCGGCGGCCAACGCCTGGGCCCTGGGCCCGAGCATCACCTGGCCGGCGTTCAATCTGGGCAGCGTACGGGCCCGCCTGCGCGGTGCCAATGCCGAGGCCGAAGGCGCCCTGGCGACCTACGAGCAGCAGGTGCTGCTGGCCCTGGAAGAGTCGCAGAACGCTTTCACCGACTACGGCAAGCGCCAGCAGCGGCTGATCTCGCTGATTCGCCAGAGCGAATCGAGCCGTGCCGCCGCCGACCTGGCTACGATCCGCTATCGCGAAGGCAGCGTGGACTTTCTGGTGCTGCTTGATGCCCAGCGCGAACGGCTGGCGGCGGAAGACAGCCAGGCCCAGGCCGAAGTCGACCTGTATCGCGGCATCGTGGCGATCTACAAGGCATTGGGCGGCGGTTTCACTCCGCAGACCGTCGCCAGCAACTGATTCAACTCTCCCGGACTGGATGCCCCTCCGATCCTCTTGTGCCCCGCTGCCGTTCGGTTGCGGGGCTTTTTTTGCCAGGAAGGACACACCCCTGTAGGAGCCGGCTTGCTGGCGATCCGCCGAAGGCGGCCATTGAGCAGCCTGTGGCGACGGATGCATCGCCATCGCCAGCAAGCCGGCTCCTACAGGGGCGCACCTGCCTGCTGATCGCCGTTTGATAATGAAAACCGGCGTGCCACAGAGTCTTGATAGACCCTGTCGATCACGCCGTCAGACAAAGCAATTGGACAAGCCCCTGCCGGACTTCTAGTCTTCGCCTGCATAACCCCGCGCTGCAAGCAGTCCCGTCCGATGATCGTCCGCCCCAAGCCGAACCTGATCGCCATCCTGTTTTCCCTCAAGGGTTCCATCGCCCGTCGCATTGCCTGGCGCTGCCTGGTGGTCACCCTCCTCGCCGCCGCCATCGTGCTGGTCGAAACCGCCCACCCGGAGTTCTTCTCCAAGGTCAACGCCACGCCGTTCACCCTGCTCGGCCTGTCGCTGTCGATCTTCATGAGCTTCCGCAACAACGCCTGCTATGACCGCTGGTGGGAAGGCCGCAAGCAATTGGGCCAGATGATCATCGATATCCGCTCGCTGATCCGTGAAAGCCAGGTCCTGGGCGACGAGCCACAGCGTACCGCCCTGCTGCGCGAACTCTGTGGCTTCGCCCATGGCCTGATCGCCCGCCTGCGCCGGGAAGACGAACGCCAGGCCATGCGGCCTTGGCAGCAGGAGGTGCCAAGCCCCGACCATCCGAATGCCACCGACCAGTTGCTGCAAGGCATCGGCGCCCGTTGTCAGGCCCTCGCGCAACAAGGGCTGATCAGCGAGTGGCGCTACACCGTGTTCGCCGGGCTGCTGACCAGCCTCAGCCAGGTCCAGGCCAGTTGCGAGCGGATCAAGCTGACGCCGCTGCCCTTCCCCTACAACCTGCTGCTGCACCGCACCATCTACCTGTTCTGCATCCTCCTGCCCTTCGCCATGGCCGAGCCGCTGGGTTGGCTGACGCCGGTGTTCACCGCCATCGTCAGCTACACCTTCCTCGGCCTGGACGAGATTGGCGACGACCTGGAGGACCCGTTCGGCTTCGATGAAAACGACCTGCCCTGCAGCGCGATCCTGCGCACCGTGGAACGGGAGATCCTGGCCAGCCTCGGCCATCGCGACCTGCCGCCAGCCTTGCAGCCGGTGGAATACGTCCTCAACTGAGCCCCGGGGTTTGACTCCGGGACGCGGCTGACCGAAGCTGGCAGCCTCACGAAAAGCTCGCCAGCTCACGGACCCTGCATGACGAAGCCCCGCCGCTACCTGCTGATCAGCCTGTTGTCAGTGCTCGCCCTCGGATTCATCTGGCACAAGTTGCCCGGCAAGCTGGCCGCCCCCCAGGCGCCGCACGTCAACTACGGCCAGGCGCTCAAGCAGGCACATAACGGCCTGCCGGGCGCAGCGCGGGTGCTATACCAGCAATTGGCGCGCACCGACCTGTCGGATATCCGTCGGGCGGCCTTGCATGCCGAGTTGCCCAACTACCCCAGCCCCCGGGCACTGAAGCTGGCCGACGCGGACCTGCAGAGCCCCTCGGCACTGGTGCGCGAGGCGGCGATCCAGAGCATTGTCGGGCTTGTTCCCGGAGCCCAGCGCGCCCTGCTGCTCGGGCCCGTGCTGGAGGACAGCGAACAGGAAGTGCGCTTCGCCGCGGCCAATGCCATGCTCGGCCTTTCGCCGGACGACCAGGGGCTGTATTTCGGCCCGCTGCAGCAGGTGGTCGATGAGTATGAGCGCACCCTCAAGGCCCAGCCGGAAAGCGCCGAGGCGCAGTTCCAACTGGCCCGGCTGTACCTGCACGAGGGCCAGTTGGACGAGGCCCAGCAATCCCTGGAGCGCATCTCGCAACTGGAACCGAACAACCTCAAGGCGGTGGTCGCCCAGGTCGAGTTGCTGGACAAGCGCAACCAGCCAGAGCAGGCACGACAGTTACTGGCCAGGCAACTGGAGGTGCAGCCACAGTCGGCCTACCTGCAACATGCCCTGGGCGTCTGGCTGCTGCATCATGGGCAGAGCGAATACGCCCTGCTCAGCCTGGCCAAGGCGGTCGAGCTGGAGCCGGACAATACCGAGTACCGCTTCAAGCTCGCCACCACCCTGCACGATCTCGATCAGCTCGAGGCAGCCCAGCGTCAGCTGGAAGAACTGGTGCAACGCCATCCGGCCAATCGCAAGGCCCGCGTGCTGCTGATCAGCTACTGGAAGGAAAGCGGGCAGTTGCAGAACGTGCAGATCCTGCTGGCCCAGCTGGAGCAGCAGAATCCGGATGATCCGGCGTTGCAGCAAGGATTGTAGGCGCCACGCTCTTGTAGGAGCAGGATTTACCGAGGCGTCGGACCGCCGCGAATAGCGTGCTCAGGTCTTGCGCACCATCATGGAGTCTCCCGCAAGGGCACTGCAGCTGCCGGATACGCTGCTGAAACAGGGAACCCTGGCCCAGGCCCATGGTCCAGTAAAACAACCACCCGTCAAAAGAGCTCTGGAATTGACTACACCCTCTGCCCCCAGTACTCCCAAGGCCAATACTGGTATCGAAGGCCTGGATGACATTCTTTCCGGCGGCCTGTCCCGAGGTCATGTATTCCTGCTCGAGGGCGAACCCGGCACCGGCAAGACCACCGTGGCCCTACAGTTCCTCCTGGCCGGTGCCGCCGCGGGCGAACGCTCGCTGTACATCACCCTCTCGGAAACCGCCGAGGAACTGCGCCAGGGCGCGAGTTCCCATGGCTGGTCGCTGGATGAGCACATCGAAATCTTCGAACTGACGCCCCCGGAAAACCTGCTCGATACCGAGCACCAGCAGAGCCTGCTGTACTCCTCGGACCTGGAACTGGGCGAGGCGACCCGACAGATCTTCGAGGCGATCGAACGGGTCAAGCCGACCCGCGTGGTGCTCGACAGCCTCTCCGAGATCCGCCTGCTGGCGCAGAGTTCGCTGCGCTACCGTCGGCAGATCCTGGCGATCAAGCATTACTTCGTGCGCTACGACGCCACGGTTCTGCTGCTCGACGACCTGACCAACGAATCCCTCGACAAGACCGTGCACAGCATTGCCCACGGAGTGGTCCGACTCGAGGAACTGGCGCCCAACTACGGTGCCGAGCGACGCCGGGTCCGGGTGATCAAGTATCGGGGGCAGAAATACCGGGGTGGCTACCATGATTTCACTATCAGCAACGTCGGCGTCCATGTGTTCCCCCGCCTGGTGGCGGCGGAGCACCGCGGCGAATACCTGCGCCAACAACTGAGCAGTGGCATCAGCGAAATGGACGCGCTGCTCGGTGGTGGTATCGAGACCGGTTCCAGCACGCTGATTCTCGGCCCGGCCGGTACCGGCAAGACGCTGATCGCGATGATCTTCGCGGCGGCGGCGGTGGCCCGTGGCGAAAAGGCCGCCCTGTTCATCTTCGACGAGGAACTGGGACTGCTGTACGAGCGCATGCGCAACATCGGCATCGATCTCGCCGCACTGCGGGCCACCGGCAACCTGTGGATCGAACAGCTCGACGCCGCCGAGCTGTCGCCCGGGGAGTTCTCCCATCGGGTCCGCCGCTGCGTGGACGGGGGCAATATAAAGACGGTGGTGATCGACAGCGTCAACGGCTACCAGGCGGCCATGCCGGAAGAGAACGCGCTGATCCTGCACATGCACGAGCTGCTGCTATACCTCAACCGCCGCGGCGCGGCGACCTTCATGACCGTCGCCCAACATGGGCTGGTTGGCGACATGCAGGCCCCCGTGGAGATCACCTACCTGGCCGACACGGTCATCCTGCTGCGCTACTTCGAGGCCTTGGGCAAGGTTCGCCGGGCGATATCGATCATCAAGAAACGTACCGGCTCCCATGAATCGACCATCCGCGAATACCGCATCAGCCCACGCGGCATGACCATCGGCGAGCCGCTGGAGGCTTTTCAGGGCGTGCTGCGCGGGGTGCCGACCTACCTGGGCGAGAACATACCGCTGCTGCAGGACGAAGACCTGTGAGGATGCGGGACGAGGTTTCCGAACGGGCGATCATTCTCGCGCCCTGGGGACGAGACAACCAGATTGCCCGGATGATCCTCGAGCAGGCCGGCTTGAAGGGTACCATCACCGGCGACCTGCCATCGCTGTGTGGCGAGTTGGAACTGGGTGTCGGCTTGCTGATCATCGCCGTCGAGGCCTTGCAGGCGATAGACCTCGACCCGTTGCTGCGGCACCTGCAGGAGCAACCGGCCTGGTCGGATCTGCCGATCATTCTGCTGACCCACCATGGCGGCCCGGAACGCCCCGCCTTCACCCACCTCGGCAGCGAGCTGGGGAATGTCACACTGCTCGAACGCCCCTTTCATCCCGTCACCCTGATCAGCCTGGTGACCTCCGCCATTCGCGGCCGAAGGCGGCAATACGAGGCGCGCGACCGGCTGCTCGATCTGAGCCAGAGCGAATTGCGCCTCAAGGAAACCCTGGAGACCCTTGAACAGCAGGTCGAGGAACGCACCGCGCAATTGCGCCACAATGAAGAGGCGCTACGCCAGTCACAGAAAATGGAAGCGGTCGGCCAGTTGACCGGCGGCATCGCCCACGACTTCAACAACATGCTCACCGGTATCATCGGCAGCCTGGAACTGCTCAAGCGCCGGCTGGCGCGCGGGCGCCTGGAGGATCTGGAAAGCCTGATCGATCTCGGCGTGACCTCGGCCAACCGCGCCGCCGGCCTGACCCATCGACTGCTGGCATTCTCCCGGCGCCAGTCGCTGGACTCCAAGCCGGTGAAACTGAACGACCTGGTCAAGTCCATGAGCGAGTTGCTCGATCGCAGCCTGGACGAAAGCATCGAACTGCGCATGAACCTGGCCGATGCGCTGTGGATCGCCGAGGCCGACCCCAATCAGTTGGAAAGCGCCCTGCTCAACCTGGTGCTCAACGCCCGCGATGCCATGCCGGATGGCGGCCAGTTGCTGGTCAGTACTTCGAACCAGACGCTGGATCTGGCCTTTACCCAGACCCAGGGCCATCTGGAACCTGGCGACTATGTGCTGCTGCAGGTTCGCGACACCGGCTGCGGCATGCCGGAGAACATCATCAACCGGGCATTCGATCCGTTCTTCACCACCAAGCCGATCGGCCAGGGCACCGGCCTTGGCCTATCGATGATCTACGGCTTCAGCAAGCAGTCCCATGGACACGTGTCCATCGACAGTCAGATTGGCCAGGGCACCTCGGTCAATCTCTACCTGCCGCGCTACAAGGGCGAGCCGACGTGCCAGGACGATTCGTTGCAATTGCTGCCGGCTTCCCATGCCGCGGAAGGCGAAACCGTGCTGATCGTCGAGGATGACCCGGCGGTGCGGGTACTGGTGCGTGACGTACTGGGTGAGCTGGGCTACCACTTCGTCGAGGCGGCGGACGCCAACGCGGCGATGCTGGTACTCGAGTCCGGCCAGCGCATCGACCTGCTGATCAGCGATGTCGGCCTGCCAGGCATGAACGGCCGGCAACTGGCGGAAATCGGCCGGCAATTGCGCCCCGGACTGAAGGTGCTGTTCATCACCGGCTATGCCGAACACGCGGCGGTGCGCGGCGGCTTCCTCGATCCGGGCATGCAGATGATCACCAAGCCCTTCAACCTTGACCTGCTCACGGCCAGGGTGCGGGAAATGCTCAACGCCTGAGTCAGGCCAGCAGGCGCTGGATCTGCTCCTGCAGGGTATCGAGGTCGAACGGCTTGGCCAGAATCGGTGCCTTGCGGGTGATCGGACTGTCCGTTTCGAGGATCTCCGCCGGATAGCCGCTGATGAAGATCACCTTCAGGTCCGGACGCAGCCTGATCGCCGGCTCGGCAATGTCGACCCCGGAAATCCCGCCGGGCAGCCGGAAGTCCGTGACCATCAGGTCCAGGTTGGGCTTGGTCGCCAGAATCTCGAACGCCTGCTCGCCGTTTTCGGCCTGCAGTACCCGGTAGCCCACGCTGGACAGGTAGGCCGACAACACCATCAGGATCGACGGGTCGTCCTCGACGATCAGGACGACGTCTTGTGCATCTTCACTCATGGAAAACCTTCATTCTCGAAATTCTGCCAATACGACCACCGGCTCGCCTGGAGGTTGCGTCGGTTCAGCGGTTTTCCTGTAACGGCAGGTGAACGCAAAAGGTTGAGCCCTCCCCCAACCGGCTGTTGACCGTGATGCTGCCACCATGGGCGGCGACGATCTGCTCGGAAATGAACAGACCCAATCCCAGCCCGGCGACCGCATGAGCCGCGGAGACCCGTTCGAACTGCTGGAAGATGCGCTTCTGGTTCTCCTCGCTGATGCCGATGCCGCGATCACGGACCTCGATGCAGGCCTGGTCGCCCCGGGTATACACCCGAACATCGATCGGGCTTTTCGCACCATAGCGCACGGCGTTGGTCAGCAGGTTGGAAACCACCTGTTCGATACGGAACTCGTCCCAGTTGCCGAGCACCGGCCCGCTCGTCTCGAAGTCGAGGGTCGATTCGGCAGCCTGGGCCTGGGGAGCGAAGCCTTCCAGCAGCTTGCTCACCAGTTGCGACAGGTCGAAGCGGCTCGGTCGGATCGACAGCTTGCCGGTACGGATACGGGACACGTCGAGCATGTCCTCGATCAGCCGGATCAGGCTCTGGATCTGCCGCTCGTCGCGCTCGACCATGGCATTCATCTTGTCGAGGGTGAAGGCCGCGGCGTTGTTGCGGGCCAGGTGCATCTTGCGCAACTGGGTCTCGAGGATCAGCCCATTGAGTGGCGTGCGGACCTCGTGGGAGACGATCGACATGAAGTCGTCACGCATGCGCACCGCGCGCTGCAGTTCCTCCTGGGTCGCCTGCAGCTCGCGCAGCAGCGCCTCCTGCTCGCGCCGGCTCTGCTCCAGGGCCTCGACCTGCTGCTTCATGGCCTTGCTCTGGCGGTACAGGTCGACGAAGACGTTGACCTTGCTCTTCACCGCATGGGTGTCCAGCGGCTTGTAGAGAAAGTCCACCGCGCCGCTTTCATACCCTTTGAAGGCATAGTTGAGCTCACGCCCGCCGGCGCTGACGAAGACGATGGGAATGTTCTTGGTCTTTTCCGTGCCGCGCATCAGTTCGGCCAGCTCGAAACCGTTCATGCCGGGCATCTGCACATCGAGAATGGCCATGGCGAACTCATGCTGCAACAACAGCGACAGGGCCTCATCGGCGCTATGGGCCTTGTAGACGACGCGATCCTCACGTTTGATCAGCGCTTCCAGCGCCAACAGATTTTCCGGCAGATCGTCGACGATCAGCAGTTTGGCCTGGATAGTAGTTAGCATGCGATTCGTTCCAGCTCGGCAAGCAGGCGGCCAATGCCGCGAAGAGGGAGTATGTAATCGGGAGTATGCAGCGCCAGGGCTGCCTCGGGCATGGTGGCCACCCGCGCCTCGCGTGGGTCCTGCACCATCGTCAGGCCACCACGGACCTTGACCTGGGCCAGCCCGGCGGCCCCATCCTGGTTGGCGCCGGTCAATAGCACCGCCAGCAGCCGCGAGCCATAGGCGTCGGCGGCCGATTCGAACAGGTAGTCGATGGAGGGACGCGAATGGTGTATGCGCGCCTCGCAACTGAAGGAGAACGTGCGATCCTGCTCCACCGACAGGTGATAGCCGGGCGCCGCGAAGTACAGCGTGCCGGGGCTGATCGGTTCCTTGTCGGCGGGCTCCCTGACCGGCATCGCCACACGCCGGGCGAACACTTCGGCCAGGTGGCTCTGGCGCTCCTCGGGCAGGTGCAGCACGACGATGATCGGCAGGCCGAAACCGCTCGGCAACTCGCCGAACACCGTCAGCAACGCCTCGACACCGCCAGCCGAGGCCCCCATCGCTATGGCCTCGACACGCTGTCGCCGGGTGAACTCCAGGGCCAGTCTGTTCATAGCTTGCGATAGATCCGCTCTTGCTTGACCAAGGTCTCGAACTGCTTGCCAAAGGAAGAGAACTCCAGGGTTTCCTTGTTGCCCAGCACCAGGAACCCCCGATGGCAGAGCGACTCATGGAACAATCCAAAGGCTCTATCCTGAAGTTTTTTGTTGAAATAAATCAATACGTTACGACATGAAATTAATTGAGTTTCGGAAAACACGCTATCGGTGGCCAGGCTGTGATCGGCGAAGGTCACGTTCTCGCGCAGCGTCTTGTCGAAAATCGCGTAGCCATAGGCAGCCGTGTAGTACTCGGAAAACTCCCGCAGCCCACCCGCCAACTGATAGTTACGGGTATAGGCGCGCATGTTGTCCAGGGAAAAGATCCCCTGCTTGGCCTTTTCCAGGGAGCTGGGATTGATATCGGTGGCGTAGATGATGGTGCGCTCGAGCAGACCCTCTTCGCGCAGCAGGATCGCCATCGAGTAAACCTCTTCCCCCGTGCTGCAACCGGCCACCCAGATCTTGATCGACGGATAGGTCCTCAGCAGTGGCACCACCTCCTGGCGAATCGCCAGGAAATGGCTGGGGTCGCGAAACATCTCGCTGACCGGGATGGTCAGGAACTGCAGCAGTTGCATGAAGGCCGTCGGGTCGTGCAGTACCCGCTCCTGCAACGCGGAAACCGTTACGCAGTCGAACTGGCGCAGGGCATGAACGAGCCGGCGCTTGATCGACGCGCCAGAGTAATCGCGAAAATCGTAGCTGTACTTGAGGTAGATCGCCTCGATCAACAGGCGTATTTCAATATCGATATTCTGCTGCACTAGATCCTTTCCATTTTCGGCAACCACACGCGAATCAGCGAGAACAGGCGGTCGAGGTCGATCGGCTTGGCCAGGTAATCGTTGGCGCCGGCCTGCAGGCAACGCTCCTGGTCATCCTTCATCGCCTTGGCCGTCACCGCGATGATCGGCAGCTTGCGCCAGCGCGGATCCTTGCGAATTTCGACGGTGGCTTCATAACCATCCATTTCCGGCATCATCACGTCCATCAACACCAGGTCGATATCCTCGACTTCATTGAGCCGCTCGATCGCCTCGCGGCCGTTACGGCCGATCTCGACCACGGCCCCCTTGTGTTCCAGGGCGCTGGTCAGGGCGAAGATGTTGCGCACGTCATCGTCCACCAGCAGGATCCTGCGGCCCTCGAAGACCTTGTCGCGGCTGCGGGCGGTCTTGAGCATGCGTTGACGTTCATGGGACAACTGCGATTCGACTTTGTGCAGAAACAATGTCACTTCGTCGAGCAGGCGCTCCGGCGAGCGGGCGCCCTTGATGATGATCGAGCGCGAATACTTGCGCAGGTCGGCCTCTTCGTCGCGGGTCAGGTTGCGTCCGGTGTAGACGATCACCGGCGGGAACGAGCGGATCTGGTCGGTGGACATCCGCTTGAGCAGCTCGTTGCCGAGCATGTCCGGTAGCTTGAGGTCGATGATCATGCAGTCGTAGACATTCTCGCGCAGCAGGTCCAGAGCCTCCTGAGCCAACCCCACCGCGGTGATCTGGATGTCGTCATCGCCGATCAGTCGGGCGATGCTGTCACGCTGCAGGTCGTCGTCCTCGACCAGCAGGACGCGCTTGACCTTCTGGGTCAGCTTGGCCTCGAGCCGGGAGAACACCTCCTTGAGTTCCTCGCGGGTGGTCGGCTTGACCGCGTAGCCCATGGCGCCCATGTGCATGGCGGTTTCGACGCGGTCCTCGACGGAAATCACGTGCACCGGGATGTGCCGGGTCGACGGCTGTTCCTTGAGACGCTGCAGCACGGTCAGGCCGGAGTGATCGGGCAGGCGCATGTCCAGCAGGATCGCATCCGGAATGAACTGCGCCGCCAACCCGAAGCCCTCGTCGGCACCGTGGGCAACCAGGCACTGGTAGCCCAGTTCATGGGCCAGGTCGTAGAGGATCTGGGCGAAGCTCGGCTCATCCTCGATTACCAGGATGCTGCGGGTGGTGAAGGGAGCCTTGTCACGATCGTCGGCGAAACGCTCGATCGGCGTCTCGACCACCGCCAGCGGCTCGACACCGGCGTTGGCCGCCATGATCGACGGCATGTGGGGCGGCACCGGCGCCTGCGCGACCTCGCTGGTGGCCATGGTGTACTCGCGCGGCAGCGCCAGGGTGAACACACTGCCCCGACCCGGTTCACTGACAACGCTGATCGAACCACCGAGCAGCGCCGCCAGGTCGCGGGAAATCGACAGGCCCAGGCCGGTACCGCCGTAGCGCCGGTTGGTGGTGCCATCGGCCTGGTGGAAGGCTTCGAAGATGCTTTCCTGCTGCTCGGCGGCAATGCCGATACCGGTGTCGCGCACATTGAAGACGATGCCGACGCCGGGCCGGCTGGACACGGTCAGGTTGACATGACCCTGTTCGGTGAACTTCAGCGCGTTCGACAGCAGGTTCTTGAGCACCTGCTCCAGACGCTGGCGATCGGTGAACAGCATCTCGGGCGCGCCCTCCTCGATCACCACGCTGAAGCCCAGGCCCTTGTCGTTCGCCAGCGGCAGGAACAGGTTGTCCAGGCCTTCCACCAGACGTGCCACGCTGGTGTTCTCCGGGCGCACCTCGAGCTTGCCCGCCTCGACCTTGGCGATATCGAGAATGTCGTTGATCAGGTTGAGCAGATCATTGCCGGCGGAATAGATCGACTCGGCGAACTTGACCTGCTCCTCGGTGAGATTCTCCTGGGGGTTCTCCGCCAGCAGCTTGGCCAGGATCAGGGAACTGTTGAGCGGCGTGCGCAGTTCGTGGGACATGTTGGCGAGGAATTCGGACTTGTACTTGCTCGAACGCTGCAACTGTTCGGCCCGCTCTTCCAGCTCGATCTGGGCCAGGTTCAGTTCGCTGTTCTTGCGGTCCAGCGCGTCGCGCTGTTCAGCCAGGGCCGTGGCCTGCTCGGCCAACTGCTCATTGCTCTGCTCCAGCTCGGTCTGCTGGGTCTCCAGGTGCACCTGGGACTCCTTGAGCACCCGGGATTGCTCCTCCAGTTCCTCGTTGGCGGTCTTGAGTTCCTCCTGCTGGACCTGCAACTCCTCGTTGAGTTGCTGGGTCTCGGCCAACACCTCCTGCAGCCGCTGGCGATAACGGGCGGCCTCGACGGAAGTGCCGATACTGCCGGCAATCAGCTCCAGCAACTCGATATCGCGCTCGACGAGCTCACGCAGGAAGCCCAGTTCGATCACGCCATTGACCCGCCCATCGTCGCGAGTCGGTACCACCACCACGTGGCGCGGCAAACCTTCGCCGAGACCGGAACTGACCTTGAAGTAATCCTCCGGAAGCTCGTCGAGACGAATCAGGCGGTCTTCGGTGGCGGCCTGGCCCACAATACCTTCGCCGGTGAAGACCTCGACCCGCTGCTGTTCCTGCTCGCGGGACAAGCCATAGGTGGCGATACGCCGGAAACCGCCATGCTCCTCGCGGACATACAAGGCACCCACGGCACTGCCCAGGTACTGGGCGCAGAACTGCAGAATATTGCGCCCCAGCGGGCTCAGACCCAACTGGCCGAGCATTTGCGAGGACAGTTCATTCTGGCCGCCACGCAGCCAGGCCTGCTTTTCAAGGCGCTCGGAACTTCTGAGCTGTGACTCGAGGTTTTTACCGTAACTAACTGAAAGATTTAGCAAATCTTTCCTGCCAACATAGGCCAGGAGCGCACTCAGGCCCAGCACGAAGACCAGATAGGCTGCGATGCTCCAGATGGTGGTGCGCCGGACATCGTCATTGCGGGCCAGACGCAGCTGCTGCTCGGTGGCGATGGCGTTGGCATATTCACTGCGGATCTCGTCGGTCAGGCGCTTGCCACGCCCGGCCTTGATCGCTTCGCGATAGTCGCCCTTGCTGCGCTGCAGATCGATCATCGATTGCGCATAGTCGGTCCAGGCCCCTTGCAGGGCCTCGATGCGCCTGAAGCGATCGACCTGCTGCGGGTTGTCCGCCACCAACTGCTGCAAGCCACGCAATTCGGCGATGATCTTCGGCCTGGCGACTTCATAAGGGTCGAGGAAGTGCTCGTCGCCGGTGATCAGGAAACCGCGCATGCCGGTTTCCAGGTCGACCGACAGCGTCATCACCTCGTTGACGTTGTTGATCACCCGGTCCGTGTGCTGCACCCACTGGATCACCGAGAGCAGGTAGCTGATCAGGGAAACGAAGAACACGGCACTGAGCACACCCACTCCAAGCGGTAGACTGATGTTGCGACTCAGTATTTTGCGAAAGCTGCTCTCATCAACCGAAGACGGTGAATTCATTTCGGGCCCCGGAGGAAGTCTTGAAAACCAAGGAGTTTGACGTAATTTTGCAAAAAAAGGATCCATTTTTCTCACAGCGTAGAAGGCATTTTCTTGCCTCGCACTGCCCAGCATCGATCAGAACCGCTATCCTGCTACCTTATACAGCAAAATATTTTTGTATAAGAAATAGAACTTGTGGCAATTGGCCGCTTACCAATACAAGAGACAGGTATCTTCCTGTCCCCGTTTCCACTTTTTTGGGATCCCCCTTATGTGCGCAGCCAGCTCAACCATCCTGGTCGTCGAAGACGACGCCATTGTCCGCATGCTGATTGTCGATGTGCTGGAGGAACTGGATTTCAAGGTGCTGGAGGCCAGTGGCAGCGAAAGGGCCCTGGAGTTCCTCAATGATCCAGCAACCCCCATCGACCTGCTGATGACCGACGTCGGGCTGCCCGACATGGATGGTCGCGACCTGGCGAGCACCGCACGGCAGGTCCGCCCGGGGCTCTCGGTGCTGTTCGCCAGCGGCTATGCCGAAAGCATCGAGGTACCCGCCGGCATGCAAGTGATCGGCAAGCCGTTTTCGATCGATCAACTGAGAGACAAGATCAAAAAGATAATTTAACTAATTGTTTTCAGTGAATATTTTTATCCTAGAAACTACTTTAAGTTGAGTTTCTGACCGTCGCCATCGCTGCCTCCACCCGACTCGGCGTGCCACAGGCGGCGTCAGTTGACGCACCGGTAGACGGCGTGTTTTCCTATTCGCCTGTTCTGGGTGCCCCTCACAGGGTGAAACGGGAAACCGGTGCGTCGGCGGATGCTTCATCACGCCAGACAAGTCCGGTGCTGCCCCCGCAACGGTAAGCGAGAGAGCGTCAGATCCACTGTGCCATGCGGCATGGGAAGGTGATGCTGGAAGGTTCGAGCCATGATCGAGCCCCTCGCGAGCCCGGAGACCGGCCCGGAAAAATCGAATAACAAACCTGCGGTGGGCAGGCGCTGTTGAAACCTCCGGGCCCGGCCCGTCGAGGTGTTCCGCACGTGGCCGCCTGCTGAAAACCCAGAGGGAAGCGCCATGTCCATCACTACCGCCAGCCATTCCGGCACCGTCGCATCGACCCGCAGCCAACGCCTCGCCGCCGCCCTCGGCGCCAGCATGCTCGGCGTGTTGCTGGTGTACTTCGCCGGGTTCTCGCACATCGACGCGGTCCATAACGCCGCCCACGATACACGCCACAGCGCTGCCTTCCCGTGCCACTGAGTCGTGCCTCCGAGAATCCTGCCATGATCAAGCGTATTTCCCAAACCGCCGGTTTCAGCGGACTGCTCGCCGCCCTGTTGCTCACCCTGCTGCAAAGCTTCTGGGTCGCGCCCTTGATTCTCGAAGCGGAAACCTACGAGAAGGCCCCGGCCGTCGAAGCCCATGAACACAGCGGTGCCGCCATGGTCGGCCACAGCCACGAAGGCCATGATGAAGAAGCGTGGGAGCCGGAAGATGGCTGGCAGCGCGTGCTGTCCACCACCGGTGGCAACCTGGTAGTGGCGGTCGGTTTCGCCCTGATGCTCGCTGGCCTCTATACCCTGCGCACCCCCCATCGCACCTCCCAGGGACTGCTCTGGGGCCTGGCCGGCTACGCCACCTTCTGTCTGGCCCCGACCCTCGGCCTGCCGCCGGAACTGCCCGGCACCGCGGCGGCGGACCTGCTGCAACGGCAGATCTGGTGGGCCAGCACGGCCGCCTCCACTGCCGTGGCCATCGCCCTGCTGGTGTTCGGCCGGCATTGGCTGCTCAAGCTGCTGGGGGTGGCCATTGTCGTGGTGCCCCACGTGATCGGTGCGCCACAACCGGACGTGCATTCCAGCTTGGCACCAGAAGCACTGGAGGCGCAGTTCAGAATCGCCTCGCAACTGACCAACGCGGTGTTCTGGCTGGCCCTGGGCTCGATCAGTGCCTGGCTGTTCCGCCGCAAAAACGACGTCCAGCACCCGGCATGACAATGCCCCCGGCGCAGCCGGCCCTGGCGGCCGGATTCGGTTGCCGGCAAGGCTGTGCGGCGTCGGTCCTGCGGCAGTTGCTGGAAAGTGCCCTGCAGGCCCATCGCCTCGACCTCGCGGCAGTCACCGGCCTGGCCAGTATCGATGGGAAACGCCATGAGCCGGGATTGCTTGAGCTCGCTCGACAGCTGCAACTGCCACTGGTGTTCTTCAATAGCACGGCGCTGCAACCTTACGAGTCGCGCCTGAGTCATCGTTCCAGCCTGACTTTCGCCCATACCGGCTGCCACGGCGTCGCCGAAAGTGCCGCCCTGGCCCTGGCCGAACAACAGGGACAGCCCCCGGCAAGCCTGCTGATTTCACGCCAGAAGCACCCGCAGGCGACCTTCGCACTGGCCTGGACCGGGCAAAACCCTGGATAATCCCCTTTTCCTGCATGAGCGCTGTTCATGTGAGCCAAGGATTCACAGCCAAACCCACCCGGCGAGCCGCGCGTGCGCTCGACGCGAAACCGGCTCCCACGGAACCTGGCGCGCAGCCCGTTCAGAGAAGCTTATGACCGTTTATTTCATCGGTGCCGGCCCCGGCGATCCGGAACTCATTACCGTCAAGGGCCAGCGCCTGATGCGCAGTTGCCCGGTGATCATCTATGCCGGTTCACTGGTACCGGCGGCCGTACTGGAGGGCCACGGCGCCAGCCAGGTGATCAACAGCGCCGAGCTGCACCTGGACCAGATCATCGAGCTGATCAAGGCGGCCGATGCCCGTGGCCAGGACGTGGCCCGGGTGCATTCCGGCGACCCCTCGCTGTACGGCGCCATCGGCGAGCAGATCCGTCACCTGCGCGAGCTGGGCATCGCCCATGAAATCATCCCCGGCGTCACCGCCACCGCCGCCTGCGCCGCCCTGCTCGGTGCCGAACTGACGCTGCCGGATGTCTCCCAAAGCGTGATCCTGACCCGCTACGCCGACAAAACCACGATGCCCGCCGGCGAGGCGCTGGGCGACCTGGCTCGGCACAAGGCGACCATGGCGATTCACCTGGGCGTCAATCACCTGACGAAGATCGTTACCGAGTTGCTGCCCCACTACGGCGCGGACTGCCCGATCGCGGTGATCCACCGCGCGACCTGGCCCGACCAGGACTGGGTACAGGGCACTCTGGCGGACATCCAGGCCAAGGTCGAAGCCAAGGGGTTTCGACGCACGGCGCTGATCCTGGTGGGACGGGTGCTGGGCAGCGATCATTTCAGCGAATCGTCGCTGTACCGGGCGGGGCATGCCCACCTGTATCGACCCTGAGCAGGCGGAGGAAAGACCGATGTCCGAACGAGCGTTCTCCGGAGCCAAGCTGGCACTGCTCTGCGGCGAGCAGTTGCTGACCTATCTGCGCGATATGAAGGACGGCATCCCCTACCCCGGCCACTGGGACTTTGCCGGCGGTGGCCGTGAAGGCGAGGAAAGCCCGAGCGAATGCGCACTGAGAGAACTGGACGAGGAGTTTTCCCTGTGCCTTGGCGCTGAAAGGATCGAATGGGCACGGCGCTATCCCAGCGTCACCCAGCCGGGCAGCCACTCGTGGTTCCTGGTGGGGCAACTGGGCCCGGCGGAGATCGAGGCGATCCGTTTTGGCGATGAGGGGCAATACTGGCGGATGATGCCGATTGCCGAGTACCTTGAGCACCCATTGGGCGTGCCGTATCTGCAGGAGCGGTTGCGCGATTACCTGCGGGATCGGTAGCGGCCTGGAGGACGCATTCGCGGGCAAGCACCCACACCGCAAATCTCGCGCGCATGAAAAACGGTGCTCACGGGCACCGTTTTTTTGCGACTCAAGGCAGCGAACGCCCTGCTACCGGACTCAGTAGTAGGCGTTTTCTTTCTGCGTATGGTCGGTCACATCACGCACACCCTTGAGCTCGGGAATGCGTTCGAGCAAGGTACGCTCGATCCCTTCCTTCAAGGTCACGTCCGCCTGACCACAGCCCTGGCAACCGCCGCCGAACTGCAGCACGGCGATGCCGTCGTCGACCACGTCGATCAGGCTGACCTGGCCACCGTGGCTGGCCAGCCCCGGATTGATTTCGGTCTGCAGGTAGTAGTTGATGCGCTCGTTGATCGGGCTGTCGGCATTGACCATCGGTACCTTGGCGTTCGGAGCCTTGATGGTCAACTGGCCGCCCATGCGGTCGGTGGCGTAGTCGACCACCGCGTCATCGAGGAACGCCTCGCTGAACGAATCGATCCACGCGGTGAAGCTTTTCAGCCCCAGCGCGGTGTCCTCGGGCTTTTCCTCGCCGGGCTTGCAGTAGGCAATGCAGGTCTCGGCGTATTGGGTTCCCGGCTGGGTAATGAAGATGCGGATGCCGATCCCTGGAGTGTTCTGCTTCGACAGCAGGTCCGCCAGATAGTCGTGGGCGGCATCGGTAATGGTTATGGCGCTCATGGAATCTCCTCACAGATTGCTGTCAGTCTACGCCAAATCGCGCCACTCGACAAAGTCCTAGTATTTTTGTCGGAATAGCACGCCAAGCTTTACGCCGAAACCTGACGGGCTTTGACACTGGGCCCGGGTCTGATACCGGACCTGACACTGGTACTGACACTGACACTAACACTGGTACTGGTACTGGTACTAACACTGGTACTGGTACTGGTACTGGTACTAACACTGGTACTAACACTGGTACTGGTACTGGCACTGGCACTGGCACTGGCACTGGCACTGGCACTGGCATTGGCACTGACACTGGTACTGGCACTGACACTGGTACTGGCACTGGCACTGGACCTGTGGCGAGCGGGCTTGCCCGCGCTGGGCCGCAAAGCGGCCCCAAACCCGGGCGGCGCGATGCGCCAGGCATATCGAGGTCATCGGCTTTACGACTGCCTTGCAGTCGAGCGCGGGCAAGCCCGCTCGCCACATCTAGACATCGATTCGCCACATCTAGACATCAATTCGCCACATCCAACCTTCGCCCGCATCTTCCCCCTATCCGCCCACCGCTCACCACAGCCGTCTCGAAGGCTCCTGCCTACAGGTTCTCGTAGCGGTTCATGTCCAGCACACCGGCATTCACCGGGTCGGTTTCCTTGAGGTACGTCGTCAGGTCGTGGAAATAGAACCAGAACCGCGGATGGCTGCGGCGAATGCCCCAGCGCTGCACGATCCGTTCGAACGCCGCCGCATCCCTGGCCTGCTCCATGGCATCGACGAACGCGGGCACCTGCTCGGCCGGCACGTTGAACATGAAGTTCGGATAGCTGCTCAACACGCCGGGGTAGAGGGTCACGGTATCCAGGCCCGGCTGGTAGCGGTAGGCCTCACCGAGCATGAACGCCACATTACTGTGGGCCCGGTTGCGCAGCAGGCTGTAGACCTCGCGTTTGCCGTCACGGGTCTCGACACGCAGCATCGTCGCCTCCGGCAGTTGGTCGATCACCTTGAGCCCGGCCGCCGGGCGTGAGGTCAGTCGGCTCAGGGATTGCTCGGCCTCCTGCAGCGCCGGGTCGATATTGGGTCGCGAACAGTAGGCACCGTCGCAACGATTGATCGGATCCGGGTGGGCATTGAGATCACCGTAGCGCGTCAGCAACTGCCTGGCGAAGTCGAGTTTCGGGTCCTTGCCATGCAGCTTCAGCGCGCTCGGCTTGCTGTCATCGATACGCTCGTAATCCAGCCACATCTTGATCTTGCCGCTGTTCTGGTACCAGTCGTCGAGGTAGCCATCGCGCGAATCCGCCGGCATGAGGCGCAGGAAGTTCTGCTCGGCGCCGTTACGGATCAGGTCGAAGTACAGCCGGGTCTGCGCCTGATGCGAAACGTTGCCGAACACGTCGAAGTTCACCGCCAACTGGTAATAGGTGCGCTCCAGCAGCGGGTAGTCGAACAGCCACATCGTCTGCGGCACCTCACCGATCAGGCCCTTGGTCACGGTGGCGCTGTCGAAGTGACGGAAGATGCTCAGCAAGGCATTGTCGTTGCCGGCCCACAGGGTCGACCAGCTGGGCGCCGGCGCGGCGGCATAGGCCTCGCGGCGCAACGACTCGTATTCGTTGCGCTTGTCGCGGTAGGCCAGCCACAGGCTCAACACGCTGCCGACATCATCGTTCTGCCCGGGCATCGCCAGCAGCGGCGTGGCCTTGCCGCGATAGCTGGGGTCGGTGACATACAGGTCATGCTCCGGCGCCTGGAACAGTGCCCAGAAGTTGTCGCGGATCACGTCGGTGGCGATCTGCCCGCGGCAGACCGGCCCCCGGATGAAGGTGTCGACGAAGTACTCGGCGTTATCGAGCATGAACTGATAGCGCGCCGCCGCCGGGATCGCCTCGAAGGTCTCGAACGGATTGGCCCGGCGCTGCGGGCCATAGCCCGGCAAGGCGCTGACCTGCCAGTTGCCGCTGTAGAACAGGGTCTTGATCCGCGCCATCTTCGCCGCATCGAGGGCATAAGTGATGTGGGTCTTGTGGACGATCGCCCCCTGCACCGGCCAGAGGCGATAGTAGACCTGGGTCCCGGGATCGTCGTTGGGGCGCCGGGTGCTGATCAGATCGATCGGCTGGCCGCTGGGCGTACGCGAGCGCACCCACTGGTAGAAGTGTCCGGACTCGCCGCCATCGAAATAGATGTGGGCCAGGAACCAGTGCTCGTACAGCCAGCGTGCCACCAGACTTTCCCGGGCTCCCGGGGCGTTGAGCAGGTTTTCCCACTGGTTGATCTGCTGCGCCTCGCGGGCCGTCGGCGCCAGCGGCTGGGCATCCATCGGCGCGCCGAGCGCCAGCCAGGCGCGCAGGGTGTGATACTGGCGGTCGGTCAGGCCGGTGACCGCCAGTGGCATGCCTTCCCTGGGGTGGGCACCGGCATAACTGTCGAACTCCTCGGGCAACGGGCACAAGTTCTGCCGGTTCAGGCCCAGCACGATGTCGTCCGGCAACTTGGCATTGGGCTGCAACGGCGTACGGTGCCCCAGCTCCAGCATGCGCGCCATCAGCGCCGCCTGGCTGCCCTGGGCATCGAGCACCGAATAGAAGTTCTTCTGCCGCCATTGCAGTGGGGTCTGGGCATCGATGTACAGCCGAGTCGGCTCGAGCGCCTTGCTGCGGTCACCGTCGTAGACCGGCAGCTTCGAGGCGCCCCGTGCCGCACCTTCGGCACTGCCCAGATTGAGCTGGCAGGCCGAGTCGTAGCAGGCATGACAGGCCACGCATTTCTCGGTGAAGATCGGCTGGATATCACGGGTATAGGAAATCGCAGGGGCCGGGCTTTGCGCCTGAGTGGTATAGCTGAACAGCAGCAGTAAGAAAACACTGACAAGGCGGAGCGACATATCCCTGGTCCTGAAAGAAAAAACGCGCTGATTCTACCCTGTCGCCAAGGTTTCAACATGAGTGATTTTCATGGAAAAGCCCGACATGCTCTCAAAGCGTACAGCTTTGCTATCATCCCGGCTCTTTCTGTGTCCGTCTTTTCAGGTAGTCCCATGTCCGACCGCAGCGCTCGCCTCAACGCTCTCCAGCAGGCCCTCAAAGAACGCATCCTGATGCTTGATGGCGGCATGGGCACCATGATCCAGAGCTACAAGCTCGAGGAAGAGGATTATCGCGGCAAGCGCTTCGCCGACTGGCCGAGTGACGTGAAGGGCAACAACGACCTGCTGGTCATCACCCGCCCGGACGTGATCGGCTCGATCGAGAAGGCCTACCTGGATGCCGGCGCAGACATCCTGGAAACCAACACTTTCAACGCCACCCGTGTCTCCCAGGCCGACTACGGCATGGAAGAGCTGGTCTACGAATTGAACGTGGAAGGCGCACGCCTGGCCCGCCAGGTGGCCGACGCGAAAACCCTGGAAACCCCGGACCGGCCACGTTTCGTCGCTGGCGTGCTCGGCCCGACCAGCCGGACCTGCTCACTGTCGCCGGACGTGAACAACCCCGGTTACCGCAACGTCACCTTCGACGAACTGGTGGAGAACTACACCGAGGCCACCCGTGGCCTGATCGAAGGCGGCTCGGACCTGATCCTGATCGAAACCATCTTCGACACCCTTAACGCCAAGGCGGCGATCTTCGCCGTGCAGGGCGTGTTCGAGGAACTGGGCTTCGAACTGCCGATCATGATCTCCGGCACCATCACCGACGCCTCCGGCCGCACCCTGTCGGGCCAGACCACCGAAGCCTTCTGGAACTCCGTGGCCCACGCCAAGCCGATTTCGGTCGGCCTGAACTGCGCCCTCGGTGCCAGCGAGCTGCGTCCTTATCTGGAAGAGCTGTCGGACAAGGCCAGCACCCACGTTTCCGCGCACCCCAACGCCGGTCTGCCGAACGAATTCGGCGAGTACGACGAGCTGCCCGAGGAAATGGCCAAGGTGGTCGAGGAGTTCGCCCAGAGCGGCTTCCTGAATATCGTCGGCGGCTGCTGCGGCACCACCCCGGCGCACATCGCGGCCATCGCCAAGGCGGTCTCGGCCTACCAGCCGCGGGTCATCCCGGACATTCCCAAGGCCTGCCGCCTGTCCGGCCTGGAGCCTTTCACCATCGATCGCCAGTCGTTGTTCGTCAACGTCGGCGAGCGGACCAACATCACCGGTTCCGCCAAGTTCGCCCGGCTGATCCGCGAAGAGAACTACACCGAGGCCCTCGAAGTCGCCCTGCAGCAGGTGGAAGCCGGCGCCCAGGTGATCGACATCAACATGGACGAAGGCATGCTCGACTCGAAGAAGGCGATGGTCACCTTCCTCAACCTGATCGCCAGCGAGCCGGACATTTCCCGTGTGCCGATCATGATCGACTCCTCCAAGTGGGACGTGATCGAGGCCGGCCTCAAGTGCATCCAGGGCAAGGGTATCGTCAACTCCATCAGCATGAAGGAAGGCGTCGAGCAGTTCATTCATCACGCCAGGCTGTGCAAGCGCTACGGCGCCGCCGTGGTGGTGATGGCCTTCGACGAGGTCGGCCAGGCCGATACCGAGGCGCGCAAGAAGGAAATCTGCAAGCGTTCCTACGATATCCTGGTCAACGAGGTGGGCTTCCCGCCGGAAGACATCATCTTCGACCCGAACATCTTCGCCGTGGCCACCGGTATCGAGGAGCACAACAACTACGCGGTCGACTTCATCAACGCCTGCGCCTACATCCGTGACGAGTTGCCCTACGCCCTGAGCAGCGGCGGCGTGTCCAACGTGTCGTTCTCGTTCCGCGGCAACAACCCGGTACGCGAGGCCATTCACTCGGTGTTCCTGCTGTACGCGATCCGCGCCGGCCTGACCATGGGGATCGTCAACGCCGGCCAACTGGAGATCTACGACCAGATCCCGCTGGAACTGCGCAACGCGGTGGAGGACGTGATCCTCAACCGCACCCCGGAAGGCACCGACGCCCTCCTCGCCATTGCCGACAACTACAAGGGCGACGGCGCCACCAAGGAAGCCGAAACCGAGGAATGGCGCGGCTGGGACGTCAACAGGCGCCTGGAGCACGCCCTGGTCAAGGGCATTACCACCCATATCGTCGAGGACACCGAGCAATCGCGCCTGTCCTTCGCCCGCCCGATCGAGGTGATCGAAGGCCCGCTGATGGCCGGCATGAACATCGTGGGCGACCTGTTCGGCGCCGGCAAGATGTTCCTGCCCCAGGTGGTGAAGTCCGCCCGGGTGATGAAACAGGCGGTGGCGCACCTGATTCCGTTCATCGAACTGGAGAAAGGCGACAAGCCGCAAGCCAAGGGCAAGATCCTCATGGCCACGGTCAAGGGCGACGTGCACGACATCGGCAAGAACATCGTCGGCGTGGTCCTGGGCTGTAACGGCTACGACATCGTCGACCTCGGCGTGATGGTCCCGGCGGAGAAGATCCTGCAGGTGGCCCGTGAAGAGAAATGCGACATCATCGGTCTGTCCGGGCTGATCACCCCGTCGCTGGACGAGATGGTTCACGTCGCCCGGGAAATGCAGCGCCAGGACTTCCACCTGCCACTGATGATCGGCGGCGCGACCACCTCCAAGGCGCACACCGCGGTGAAGATCGAACCGCGCTACAGCAATGACGCCGTGGTCTATGTCACCGACGCCTCCCGCGCCGTCGGCGTGGCGACCCAACTGCTGTCCGAGGAGCTCAAGGCCGGTTTCGTCCAGCGCACCCGCGAAGAATACGTCGAAGTGCGCGAGCGCACCGCCAACCGCAGCGCCCGCACCGAGCGCCTGAGCTACGCCGCTGCGATCGCGAAGAAGCCGCAGTTCGACTGGAGCGACTACCAGCCGGTCAAACCGACCTTCACCGGTACCCGGGTGCTGAACAATATCGACCTGCGCACCCTGGCCGAGTACATCGACTGGACACCGTTCTTCATTTCCTGGGACCTGGCCGGCAAGTTCCCGCGCATCCTCGAAGATGAAGTGGTCGGCGAAGCCGCCACCGCGCTATACAAGGATGCCCGCGAGATGCTCGACAAGCTGATCGACGAGAAGCTGATCAGCGCCCGTGCCGTGTTCGGCTTCTGGCCGGCCAACCAGGTGCAGGACGACGACATCCAGCTGTATGGCGAGGACGGCCAGCCACTGGCCAGGCTGCATCACCTGCGCCAGCAGATCATCAAGACCGACGGCAAACCGAACTTCTCCCTGGCCGACTTCGTTGCCCCACAAGGCAGCGGCCTCACCGACTACGTCGGCGGCTTCATCACCACCGCCGGCATCGGCGCCGAGGAAGTCGCCAAGGCCTACCAGGACAAGGGCGACGACTACAACTCGATCATGGTCAAGGCGCTGGCCGACCGCCTGGCCGAAGCCTGCGCCGAGTGGCTGCACGAACAGGTGCGCAAGGAGCACTGGGGGTACGCCAAGGACGAGCAGTTGGACAACGAGGCGTTGATCAAGGAGCAGTACAGCGGTATCCGTCCTGCCCCCGGCTACCCGGCCTGTCCGGACCACACCGAAAAGGCCACCCTGTTCAGCCTGCTGGACCCCGAGGCCAGCGAAGGCCGCGCCGGGCGCAGCGGCGTGTTCCTCACCGAGCACTACGCGATGTTCCCGGCGGCGGCGGTCAGCGGCTGGTACTTCGCCCATCCACAGGCGCAGTACTTCGCGGTGGGCAAGGTCGACAAGGACCAGGTCGAAAGCTACACCGCCCGCAAGGGCCAGGAACTGGCCGTCAGCGAGCGCTGGCTGGCGCCGAACCTGGGCTACGACAACTGATATCACCTCCTGCAATAAGCGGGCTTGCCCGCGGTGGGGCGCCTCTGGCGCCCCTGAAACCTGCCATCGTGATTGCCTGTCAGTCACGAGCCCGGGGCCGATCTTTCCCACGCTCCAGCGTGGGAATGCCTCACCGGGCGCTCTGCGCCCACCCTGGAAATTGTCTATGCTCTGCACACTGGGACCCGTGTGGAGGATACTATGGACGATCCTATCGATAACAAGCCACCGACCTTCTGGCAGATGCTGCACAGCGTCATGGCTGCCGCCTTCGGCGTGCAGAGCGGGAAAAACCGCGCCCGCGACTTCACCCACGGCAAGCCCGGCCATTTCGTGATCCTGGGCATCCTGTTCACCGCGGTGTTCGCCTTGACCCTGCTCGGTATCGTCAAGCTGGTGCTGCACTTCGCCGGTGTCTGATCCGGACGCGACTTCGCGGCTCCCCGCTCCTTCGGGGAACCGCGCGCTGCCGCCTCTACCGCCCCCCTGTCATTCCTGAGCCCCACGACGACTGCACACAGCTCCGGGAACGACGTTCAGTTCAGGCCGGGCCAGACGGCCCGGTCACTGATGGCTGACCCAGAACACCGCCGTGACCACCACCAGGATGATCAGGAACAGGATGGCCCAGGCATCGACCGCGCTGTCGCTTTTCCTTGTCTTGGTTGGATTGCTCATCGCATCGCCTCTTGTAGATTTTGTCGGTGATTGCTCGAAGACTCATCGACAGTTAAGACCACAATTGTCCCCATCACAACCAGGGGCTTTGCGGCTTGGCGGCGCATATCGATTTTGGTTATGTTCATATTCAAAAACATCATTTTTGCACATAACCGCAAACTGCTATCTTGCGCCGGCTCCCCCGGGAGTGCGCGGCCGTGCGCGCGGAATTGTTCAGGTCTGGCGAGGGCGCCCCGCCTTGCGGCAGACCTATAAAGCCTGAAAACAGGATCAATATGTACGTATACGACGAGTACGATCAGCGAATCATCGAGGACCGCGTCAAGCAGTTCCGTGATCAGACCCGACGCTATCTGGCGGGCGAACTGAGCGAAGAAGAGTTCCGCCCCCTGCGCCTGCAAAATGGCCTCTACATCCAGCGCTTCGCGCCGATGCTGCGGGTCGCCGTGCCCTACGGCCAACTGACTTCGCGCCAGACGCGAATGTTGGCCAAGATCGCCCGCGACTATGACAAGGGCTACGCCCACATCAGTACCCGGCAGAACGTCCAGTTCAACTGGCCGGCACTGGAAGACGTTCCGGATATCCTCGCGGAACTCGCCACCGTGCAGATGCACGCGATCCAGACCAGTGGCAACTGCCTGCGCAACGTGACCACCGACCAGTTCGCCGGCGTCGCCGCCGACGAGTTGATCGACCCCCGCCCGTGGTGCGAAATCGTCCGTCAGTGGACCACCTTCCACCCGGAATTCGCCTACCTGCCGCGCAAGTTCAAGATCGCCATCAACGGTTCGAGCTCCGACCGTGCGGCCATCGAAGTCCACGACATCGGCCTGGAAGCCGTCCGCAACGCCGCCGGCGAGCTGGGCTTCCGCGTGCTGGTCGGTGGCGGCCTGGGCCGTACCCCGGTGGTCGGTGCCTTCATCAACGAGTTCCTGCCGTGGCAGGACCTGTTGAGCTACCTCGATGCCATCCTGCGTGTGTACAACCGCTATGGCCGTCGTGACAACAAGTACAAGGCGCGCATCAAGATCCTGGTCAAGGCCCTGACCCCGGAAGTCTTCGCCGAGAAGGTCGAGGCCGAAATGGTCCACCTGCGTGGCGGCCAGACCACCCTGACCGAAGCCGAAGTCCAGCGGATCGCCAAGCACTTCGTCGGCCCCGACTACAAGTCCCTGGTAGATCAGAGCGCCGAGCTGGCCGCACTCGACCAGCAGCACCCGGGTTTTGCCCGCTGGCGCGCACGCAACACCCTCGCGCACAAGAAGCCGGGTTATGTCGCCGTGACCCTGTCGTTGAAACCGACCGGCGTTGCCCCGGGCGACGTCACCGACAAGCAGTTCGACGCGATCTCCGATCTCGCCGATCGCTACAGTTTCGGCCAGTTGCGCACCTCCCACGAGCAGAACATCATTCTCGCCGACGTCGAGCAGAGCAAGCTGTTCGAACTGTGGGGCGAACTGCGCGAGTATGGTTTCGCCACGCCGAACATCGGCCTGCTGACCGACATCATCTGCTGCCCGGGCGGTGACTTCTGCTCCCTGGCCAACGCCAAGTCGATCCCGATCGCCGAGTCGATCCAGCGCCGTTTCGACGACCTGGACTACCTGTTCGACATCGGCGAACTGGACCTGAACATCTCCGGCTGCATGAACGCCTGCGGTCACCACCACGTTGGTCATATCGGCATTCTCGGGGTGGACAAGAAAGGTGAAGAGTTCTACCAGGTCTCCCTCGGCGGCAGCGCCAGCCGCGACGCCAGCCTGGGCAAGATCCTCGGCCCGTCCTTCGCCCAGGACGACATGCCCGACGTGATCTCGAAGCTGATCGACGTGTACGTGGAACAACGTACCGAAGACGAGCGCTTCATCGACACCTACCAACGTATCGGCATCGACCTCTTCAAGGAACGCGTCTATGCAGCGAATCATTAAGAACAACGAGGTGGTCGACGAGACCTGGCACCTGCTGCCCAAGGACGCGACCCTCGACGGTATCACCAACTGCGACGACCTGATCGTCCCGCTGGCCCTGTGGCGCGACCACGGCCACGCCCTCAAGGCCCGCGACGGCGGCCTGGGCGTGTGGCTGGACGCCGACGAGGAAGCCGAAGAAATTGGTGACGACGTCAAACATTTCCAGGTGATCGCCCTGAACTTCCCGGCCTTCACCGACGGACGCAACTACTCCAACGCCCGCCTGCTGCGCGACCGCTACGGCTTCAAGGGTGAACTGCGGGCGATCGGCGACGTGCTGCGCGACCAGTTGTTCTACCTGAGCCGCTGCGGTTTCGATGCTTTCGCCCTGCGTGCGGACAAGGACCCCTACGAAGCCCTGGAAAGCCTCAAGGACTTCTCGGTGACCTACCAGGCCGCCACCGACGAACCGCTGCCGCTGTTCCGTCGTCGCTGAAACACCCAGGTCCGGGCTCACTGAGCCCGGATCCGTCCTCCCCGATACCTGCCTGTCGCAAAACCCGGTTTTTGTATCTTTCGCGGATGAATCCGGCTCCCACAATCCCCCCTCTGTTACAGCTGGGTTTCGGGCGTTCGCTGCAGTATCTCCCTGGTCAGTTTTTCCAGTTCTTCGCGCTGCTCGTCACGCCAGGCCCTGAGTTCGTCGCCCATCTGCGCCTCCAGTTCGACATCGATGAATTCGTGCCAGGCGGGATCACGGCGACTGGTGCGGCGGGCATCGAGCGCCTGCACCGCGGCCTGGTGCCGATTGCCGATCGCCTCGAGGCGCTCGGGATAACGGTACCTCAGGTGGTCGCTCCAGAACTCGCGGGCCACCAGGGCCCGAACATAGTTCGGGGTGGTCTCCCGGTCGAGTACCTTGAGGTAGGCCGCATCCAGCGCCTCTTGCGTCACCTTGGCCAACTCGGTGAAGGTCATGTGGGTGGGTTGTCCCGGCAATCCGAGTCGGCTGGCCAGGCCGATACGATAGGCCAGCCGGACCTCCAGCGGGTCGACATGCGCCGCCGCGCCCTTGAGTCGCGCCTCGATATCGGCCTGCGCCAGGGCTTCGACCTGATCCAGGCGCCATAGCCCCCGGGCCAGCTTCAACAGGTTCGACTCGATGAGTGCCGGGCTGTCAGCCGCCATGACCCTGGCCTGGAAGACCAGGGTGCGGACCTCCATGTCACTGAAGATCAGTTCCGCACCATCGGAACAGGTCTGCGGCTGGGACGCCGCGACGAACAGTTCTTCGCGCAGGTCGGTGTACTGGCTGGCGGCGTCCAGCACCTGCCAGACCCGCGTGCTCAAGGCCTGCCGCGCCTCACGATACTCGGCCGTGGCACTCAGGTCGGCCAGCAGGCGGAAAAAGTCCTCTCCCCCGCGCTCCCGGAACAAGGCCCGCCACTGCTGCTCTTTCTGCGCCACCTGCCCCTGCGCCAGGCCCTCGCTCCAGCGGTCATACTCCTTGAGTGATGGCGTGCGGCGAAACACATGGGTACGCCGCCGGGCTGGCGTATCGATACCGAAGTTGATCCCGGTCTGCTGTTCGTAACGCTCCAGGCGCTGCATGTCCGCGGTCGACAACGGCGGGTTGTCGTGGAGGTGGATCGCCCGGTTGATGCTGGTCGGGTTGGCATAGATGGACTCGGGAATCGTCGCGATCCGGTTGTCGCGCAGGTCGAGCAACTGCAGGCGACGCGCCTGCGACAACCCCGTGGGCCACTGATCGATGCCGGTATGGCGCAACAACAGGTGCTCCAGGGCGGGCATGTCGCTGACATCCGGCGGCAACACCAGCGGGTTGTCCGAGAGGTTCAGGAACCTCAACCGGGTCAGTCCGGCCAGAAGGCTGCGAGCCTGGGTATTCATCACGACCCGGTTGCCCGGCACGTGCAGGTGGACCAGTTCGGACATCTGCGCCAGCGCCGACGGCAGGCTGTCGAGATGGTTGAACCCCATCGACAACCAGCGCAACTGGCGGAAGTGGGCCAGAAACGACAGTTCGGTACTGCTGACGCCCATGTCATTCATGAACAGAAAGCCCACGTGGCTGAAATCGGCCGTGATCGGTGGCAGGTCGCCAATACGCATGCCCAGCAGATCCAACTCATGGAAGTACTGGGCCCCCAGCCGATTGCGTGGCGACTGCCGACGCCAACAGGCCAGGATCGCTTCGGCCACCCGCTGCTTGTTGTCCATGACCACGGGAGCCACCTGCAGGCTGCCGCGCACCCGCCGCCAGGTCCGGCGCTGCACCCAGCTGTCGAGGGTGGCGAACAAGGTTTCATACTCCTCACGCCGTCGTTCGAGCTCCACCAGGCAGGCCGGTTCGGAAAGATCGAGCGAGGCAATGAACGTATGGACCTCCTCGTCGGAAAACCCCGGGTACAACCCACGGACCCGCTGTGTGAGGCGCGCGGAGTAGCCGAGCACCGCCCCACCGTCGCTCAGGGGGTAGCCGATACGCCCCGTGGCCAGGCGCATGGGTGGCCTGAACCGGTGATTGAACGGCGCCAGCCCCAGCACACGCTGGCCAACCTCGGGATCGCGGGTGATCCGGCGCACCGCTTCATCCCTGAACCAGTCGCCATCGACGCTCGCTCCAGGGGCGAGGCTCTCGCGCAGCGGTTGCGGCAAGGCCAGGGCCAACGCATCGAAAATGTCCTGTGCCGTCCCCAGAATCGTTCCTTCACGATCGAGCACGGTATATTGATGGCCCATCTTGAACAGCACCCGGAAGGTCGACGCCTGCATCGGCCCCACCGCCTCGACCGCATTGCTGAGGATCCGCTGCCTGCGCAACTCTATGCGCACGCTCTTCGGCCAGCCGGGTAGCAGCTCGAGCGCATGCAGCGCCAGGCGATCGGCCTGCACGTCCTCATTGGCCGACAGATACCAGCTTTCACAGACCCGATTGAGCCTGAGTTGCTTGAGGTACCAGCGAGCCTCCTCGGCCAGGCGCAACGGCACCCGCTCCTTCAGTTGCTCCAGCTCCGCGCCATTGGCATGAGCGATCAGTTCTTTGGCGACGCTGGTGGGCAGACCGGGAAAGCTCTCCAGCAGGCGCTTTTCGACGGCGTCGTCGGTGATCTCGCTGGCCTCGTACAAGCTGTCGAACAACCACTGCCGGCGCTGCTCGGCCGCTTGCCGCAGGCGTTGGGCCAGCACCCTGCTGCGCTCGGCCCGCTCGGGCATTTCGGCGCCCAGCAGATCAAGACGCTCCGACTCGCTCAGCATGCTCCAGGACAGGTTCAGTACATCACCCGACTTGAGTTGCGCCTCGCTGATCTGCAACGACGAGAATTGCTCCGAGGTGCGCACGCCATATTCCTGCAGGATGTCACCCTGGGCATTGAACAGATGGATGACGCGGTTACGCGGCCAGCCGGGCAATGACGTCAGCAGCCGCAGGCGCAGATCGCCCCACTCCAGGGTCCGCGCCCGTGTGGCCGACGCATTGTCGATGAACTGCTCGATGCTCTGGTCGATCCTGAAGCGCTTGAGGGTATCGAGCAGCAGCGCCGGCGGACGCTGGTTGTCCACCAGGGACCGGCGCAAGGCATCCGTCTGGCTGCCATACAATTGCCGCACGTGCTGCAGGATGCGCCCGCCAAGCCCCGCTACCGGTCGCCCGAGAGACTGGAACAGTTGCATCGCGGTCCATTCTGCCGGCTGGGCATGCAACGTTTGCCAGGTACCGATGCCATTGTGTTTCAAGGCGGGCGCATGGAAGGCAGCACCACCTGGGTGCTCGATTCGCCAGCATCGCTGCCGGTGATCGTAAGCGACCCTGTAGAACTTTCCTTCCAGTCGCAGATAATGCCTGCTCTCGAAGACATGGAACCCGGAGTCGTCGGGCGTCACCTCCTCCGGCAAGCGGGTACCTCGCACATAGGGGGTCAGGTCGGTGCTCCACAGTTGCCTGCGCCCCTCGACCTCGACCGGAACCAGGGAATCCACCGAGGGCGCCACGCTGATCGACTTGAACAACGCCCGGCCCCCACGTATCGCCAACGTTCCTGCGGCGAACATGGCGACGTTTTCCGCCACATCCATCAGGTAGTCGAGCGCTTCGCGCCTGTGCCCCAGGTGCCAGGCCTGCAAGCCGTTGTAGACGTCCCCGACCAGCTTCACCACGGTCGCTGCCAGGATGACCTCGCCGATCAGCGGCACGAACGACAGGGCCAGGGTCAGCACGTTCAGGCCAGCCTCGATATAGGCATCCTGCCGTGCCTGCCTGACCCGCGCATCGACATCGGCGGTGGGCACCACCAACTGCCGCGCATGAACCTTGATCTGCTGGTAGCGCAGTTGATGAAAGCTCTTGAATACATCCCCTTCGACCGGGATCTCCCGCAATTCGACGTAGCGCACGGGAGCTCCCATGGGCGAGGCGAAGCGCCTGAAGGTGATTCGAGTGTCGATGGTGCGCAGGAAACGCAAGCGATGTTCCGGGTGAATGAAACGGCTGAAGAAGTCCCTGTAACCCTGATCATGCAGCTTCAGGGCCAGGTCATGTTCAAGGGACAGGAAACTCTTGTAGTGCCTGACAGGCGCCTCCGGGTCGCCCGGTATGTAGGCAATACAGGGAGCGAACGCATCCCCCGAGAGTTTCGCCCCGATCACCAGCCAGCCGCTGGATTCGATGTCGAACAGCTTCATGCGACTGCAACGAACCTTTTCCCCGTCCAGCTTCAGCTCCGTATCGCCATTGGCCAGTCGTGTCAGCAGGTCATGCACCGCCACTGATATCGCACCTTTCATGCAGGCGATATCGGCACTGATCATCAGTGCGCGCCTGTCATAGTCGTGAAAACACCGCTCGACCGGGGACAGGCCGCTCGCGGTGGGCGGCTCGGCGGGTTTGAAGACACTGTCGATATGTGCCTGGTACAGCCCACCGAGGTCCAGGTCGCGACAGAGTCTGGCGAAAATCTCCGGCGCGAGGATCAACCGCCGCCCGGGTATGGGCCCGGGGAAGCGGATGACGCTCCTGTCCTCGAGCGCTCCCGGCTCGGTTTCGTCGGCCTCGAAATTCTGCAGGGCCGCCTCCAGCAGCGTTTGCCGCTGCACGAAGGTGTAGAGCTTGCTCTCGAAAATGCTCAGCAGATAGGTCGAGTCGACCCTGATGAACTGGGCATGATCCACATCCAGGCCAGGGTTGAGGTGTTTTTCCAGGGCCGCGAGCAGCCGGGGCCGACAGAACTGCTCGATACTCCGCAGGCGGCCGAGTATCTGTTGCATTTCATACCGGGAGGTTTCCAGCGCCAGCAGGTGCTCGCGAAAGGTCTGACGCATGGCCGCGCTGGCCTTGTACAACCATTCGGGAATCTTTTCCCTGACCGTGTCGAAGTGCACCCCCAGCTCTGCAGGCGCAGCGCTGTCGACCGTGGAACTTGTTTCTGCCATGACCCTCGTCCTGGAAATCCATTGAAGGCTCCAGCCTATCGAGGGCCTGGTGACAGGGGGGCGTACTTATTGCTGGTACCCTGGCTGCCGGGTGACGGCCAGGGCCAAGGGGGTTACCAGAAGCGCTGGCGGGTCAGACGATGCCAGCCATTGAGCAGCACCCGTTCGAAGGACGCGCTGGCCGCCAGGCCAACGCGCTCCTGCAGGCTCTTGCGCTCGGCGTAGTGCAGGTGGAACAGCTCGGCGGTCTTGGCGCGCTCGGCCAGGTACTCGTCGCTGGTGCGCAGTTCGTCGACCAGTTGCTTGTCCAGCGCGGCGACGCCCAGCCAGACCTCGCCGGTGGCGATTTCGTCGATCGCCAGCTGCGGTCGGTAGCGGGCAACGAAGTTCTTGAACAACTGATGGGTGATGTCCAGGTCCTGCTGGAACTTCTCCCGGCCCTTGTCGGTGTTCTCGCCGAACACGGTCAGGGTGCGCTTGTACTCGCCAGCGGTCAGCACCTCGAAGTCGATATCGTGCTTCTTCAGCAGCTTGTTGACGTTGGGCAGTTGCGCCACCACGCCGATGGAACCGAGCACGGCGAACGGCGCGCTGATGATCTTGTCGCCGATACACGCCATCATGTAGCCGCCACTGGCCGCGACCTTGTCGATGCACACGGTCAGCGGCACCCCGGCCTGGCGGACACGTGCCAGTTGCGAGGAAGCCAGGCCGTAGCTGTGAACCATGCCACCGCCGCTTTCCAGGCGCAGCACCACTTCATCCTTGGGCGTGGCCAGGCTCAACAGCGCGGTGATTTCATGGCGCAGGCTCTCGGTGGCACTGGCCTTCACGTCACCATCGAAGTCCAGCACAAATACCCGGGACTTGGCCTGGGGCTGTTTCTTCTGCTTCTTCTGTTTCTTGTCGTCCTTGCCCTGCTCTCTGCGCAAGGCCTTGAGCTGGTCCTTGTCCAGCAAGGTCTGCTCCAGGCGCTCGCGCAGGCCCTTGTAGAATTCGTTCAGCTTGCTGACCTGCAACTGGCCGGCGGAACGGCGCCGCCCCTTGCTGCGCAACGAAGCCGCCACCACCAGCACCACGATGATCGCGATGACCAGCGTGACAGTCTTGGCCAGAAAACTGGCGTATTCGGAGAAAAACTCCACAGTAGCTCCTTAAAAATCCAGACAGCCCCGGTTCCGGCGGCTTGACGCCACCAAGCATACCGTCGGTACAGCCCTGCGGCCAGCCGCCTTCATCGCGCGATACAAGTCTCTAACAGACATTTCAAACGAGCGTATGTTTTTTCATTGACAGGCATCCGGCATCCTCATAACCTCGTTGGAACTTCAACGTACCGGGATGACGCGGACGTGGGCAGCATCTATCTGATTCGACATGGCCAGGCCTCCTTCGGTGCGGACGACTATGACGTCCTCTCGCCGACCGGCGAGCGCCAGGCGCAGGTTCTCGGCCAGCACCTGGCCGAGCTGGGCCTGGGTTTCGATCGCTGCCTGGCCGGTGACCTGCGCCGCCAGCAGCACACCGCGGAACTGGCCCTGGAACAGTTCGCCCGGGTCGGCATGCCGGTGCCACCGCTGGAGATCGACAGCGCCTTCAATGAGTTCGATGCCGACGCGGTGATCCGCGCCCTGCTGCCGGCCATGCTGCCGGACGAACCCGAGGCCCTGCATATCCTGCGCAACGCCGCGCAGAACCGTGGCGAGTTCCAGCGCATCTTCGCCCTGATCATCGCGCGCTGGCTCGATGGCAGCCACGACCCGGCGGGCCTGGAAAGCTGGCCGGGCTTCGTCGAGCGGGTCAACGGCGGTCTGCAACGGATCCTGGACAGTGCCGACAACACCCAGAAGATCGCCGTGTTCACCTCCGGCGGAACCATCACCGCCCTGCTCCACCTGATTACCCGGATACCCGCCAGGCAGGCTTTCGAGCTGAACTGGCAGATCGTCAACACCTCGCTCAGCCAGCTCAAGTTCCGTGGCCGCGAGGTGGCCCTGGCTTCCTTCAACAGTCAAACCCATTTGCAACTGCTGAAGGCGCCGGAACTCATCACTTTCCGCTGAGTACCGGCCAACCGTGACCCTTGGGGTCGCTGTAATTACCCATAAAAGGATCGAATCATGACCTCTGTAGCTGACGCCGTTGCAAAGATGCAATCCAAGTTCAACCCGGCCGCCGCCGCCGGACTGGACCTGGTTTTCGGTTTTGACATCACCGACGAAAACAAATCCTACGCACTGATCGTCAAGGACGGCACCTGCGCACTGGAAGAAGGCAAGAACGACGACGCCAACGTGACCCTGATCATGGACAGCGAGACCCTGAAGGGCCTGACCACCGGCGAAACCGACGGCATGCAGGCGTTCATGGGCGGCAAGCTGCGCGTCGAGGGCGACATGATGCTGTCGATGAAGCTGAGCGAGCTGTTCCCGGTCTGATACCGCCGGCACCACGCTTCAAGACAAAAGCCAGGGATTTCCCTGGCTTTTGCGTTTCATCCAAGCTCGCCGATCAGTTGCTGGCGACCTTGTCGTCCTTCTTCACCGTCTCTTCCAACGAGAAACGCCCCAGCGGGTTCTGCTGGAAGTGCTCGATGTTCTTGCGCGAGATGTTGATGTAGGGACTGTAGTACAGGTCGATCCAGTTGACGTCGGCCTTGGCCATCTTCTGCAGGTCGACGTACATCTGCTGACGCTTGGCCGGGTCGCTCTCGATACGCGCCGCCGCCACCAGTTCCTTGACCTTCTCGTTGCGGTAGCCGGTCATGTAGTTGTTGTTGGTGTCGTGACCGAGGACGAAGGTGGTCTTCTGGTCGGCGTCGAGGATGTCGTTGGTCCAGTACATCACCGACAGGTCATAGGCGCCGTCGATCAGCATCTGCCAGCTCTGGGTCGGGTCGACCTTCTGCAGGTTGGCGGTGACGCCGACCTTGGCCAGTTGCTGCTGGACCATGACCGCGATCTGCTCGTCGGCCTCGTTGCCGGCGTTGACCACGTAGTTGAGCTTGAGGTCCTTGGCGCCCGCCTCGGCCAGCAGTTTCTTCGCCTTCTCGGGATCATACGGACGCTGCAGGTTGTCCGCGTAATGATACTGGCCGCCCTTGGGAATGTAGGAATAGGCCACGGTGCCCTTGCCGAAGGTCACGGTATTGACCAGCGACTTCTTGTCGATCGCGTAGTCCAGTGCTTCACGCACCTGCTGCTTGGCCAGCTCGCCATGGGCGTGGTTGATCAGCAGGTGGTCTTCACGGGTCGACGGGTCGAGGTGCACCACCAGGTTCTTGTCCTTCTGCAGGGCATCGACCCGCGAGAACGGTACGAAGATCGCCGAGTCCAGCTCACCGGCCTGGACTTTCAGCATGCGCGTGTTGTCATCGGGGATGGAGATCCACTCCACGCCGTCGAGGCTGACGCTGCCGGCCTGCCAGAAGTCCGGGTTCTTCTCCAGTACCACGCGGTCGCCGCGGATCCACTCCTTGACAGTGAAGGCACCGGATACCACCGGCTTCTCGGCATAGGCATCCTCGCCCATCTTCTCGATAGCCTTCTGCGACAGCACCGAGGCGGTCGGCGAAGCCAGCTGCGACACGAATGGCATGGACGGGGTCTTGAGGGTCACCACCAGGGTTTGTGGGTCCTTGGCTTCGGCCTTGTCGATCAGCTTGAAGGAGTCGCTCCACAGCGAAGCCTTGTTGTCACGGATACGCAGCAGGCTGAAGGCCGCATCGCTGGCGGTGATCGGCGAACCGTCGGAGAACTTCGCCGCGCGCAGCTTGAAGGTATAGGCCAGGCCATCCGGCGAGACCGACCAGGACTCCGCCAGGCCCGGCTGCAGCTCGACGCCAGCCTTGTCGACCCGCACCAGGGTGTCATAGACGTTGGCGAATACCCAGGTATCGCGGTTTTGCGCACTCTTGATCGGGTCGAAGGTGGTGCTGTCTTCCCGGCAACCGATGGTCAGCACGCCCGCGGCCTGTGCCACGCCCGCCGCCAGCGAGCAGACAGCCAGGGTGGCCGCGCTCAACAGTTTGAAGTGCCTGGATCTCATGCGTATAACTCCCTGTTAATCGATGTGGGGTTTGGGGTTTGCGACAGCGGTTGCTCGATCACGCAGCTGTAGCGCTGGTGCTCGAGCTGATGGGTCGGCGGCTGGGCCTCGGCACACACCGGCCGGGCCTGGCGGCAGCGCGGATGAAAGGCGCAGCCACTCGGGGCTTGCAGGGGACTCGGCGGCTCGCCGGGCAAGGGGTCGACGGGCAGGCGGCGCTCGGGGTCGATGTCGGGGATCGAGTCGATCAACGCCGCCGTATACGGATGCCGCGGCGCACCAAACACCGCCTCGACGCTGCCCTCCTCGACGATCTGGCCCAGGTACATCACCGCGACCCGGTCGCACAGGCGCCGGACGATTGCCAGGTCATGGGCGATGAACAGGATCGACAGGTTCAGGCGCTGACGCAGCTCCAGCAACAGGTTGACGATCTGCCCCTGGATCGACACGTCGAGTGCTGCCACGCATTCATCGGCGACGATCAGCCGCGGCTCCACCGCCAGGGCCCGGGCGATGCCGACCCGCTGGCACTGTCCACCGCTGAGACTGCCCGGCTTGCGCCCGGCCAGCTCGGGACGCAGGCCGACCAGGGTCAGCAACTCCTCGACTCGCGCGGCAATCCGCTCGGGCGCCACCTTGCGCTGGACCCGCAGGACTTCGGCCAGTGTCTGGCCAATGCTCAGCCGCGGATTGAGTGCGGCATAAGGATCCTGAAAGATCATGGCGGTCTCGCGGCGCAGTCGCTCCAGCTCGATGCCGCGCCCCTGGGCAACGTCCACGCCCTCGAACAGGACCTGGCCCGCCGCAATGTCGTTGAGCCGCAGGATCGCCCGGCCCAGGCTGCTCTTGCCGCTGCCGGACTCGCCAACCAGCCCCAGGGTCTCACCCGCGGCCAAGGTCAGCGAGACACCGTTGACCGCCCTCACCCATTGCCGCTTGAGGCCCAGCAGGCCACGGCCCTGGGCGGCAAAGTGCACATGCAGGTCCCTGACTTCGAGCAGACTCATGGCTGGCCTCCGGACAACGGGTAATGACAGGCCACTCGCTGCCCCTGTCCGACAGCCCGCAGGTCCGGCAGGACCTCACGGCAACTGGCCCCCTGGGACTGGCAGCGTGGGTTGAAACGGCAGCCCGATGGCAGGTCGGCAAGCAGCGGTGGCTGGCCGCCAATGGTCCTCAGCGGCTCCTGGCTGGCACCGCCGGCCGGCTGGCAGGCCACCAGCCCCGCGGTGTAGGGGTGCCGTGGCCGCGCCAGCAACTCCTGCTTGCGCCCATGTTCGCAGAGCCGGCCGGCATACATCACGGCGATCGTGTCGCAAGTCTGCGCGACCACGCCCAGGTCGTGGGTGATCATGATCAACGACAGGCCACGCTGGTCACGCAGATCGAGCAGCAGACGCAGGATCTGCGCCTGCACCGTCACATCGAGGGCCGTGGTCGGCTCGTCGGCGATCAGCACCCTGGGCTCGCAGCCCAGTGCCACGGCGATCATCGCCCGCTGGCGCATGCCGCCGGAGAATTCGTGGGGGTAATTGTCGACCCGCCGCTGCGGGTCGGGGATCCCCACCTGGCGCAACACTTCGATTGCCTGGGCCCGGGCCTCACGGCGCGAGCACTGCTGGTGCTGGCGGATGCCTTCGCCGATCTGCTCGCCGATGCGCATCAAGGGATCGAGATGGCTACTGGGATTCTGGAACACCATGCCGATCTGCCGACCGCGCATGGCGCGCATGCCTTTCTCGTCCAGCGCCAGCAGGTTCTGCCCGGCCAGGCGTACAGCGGTCCCCTCGATGCTCAGGCTGTTCGAAGGCAACAGACGCATCAGGGCCCGACAGGCCATGGTCTTGCCCGAGCCGCTTTCACCGACCAGGCCGAGGATTTCACCTTCGGCCAGGTCGAAGGACAGTCGATCGACCAGGGTCAGCGGCGTTGTGCCGTCATGCGCCACCACACTGAGGTCCCGCACCTGCAACACCGGCGAACTCATGTGCGCTCCCCCATGGCTTCGGCGACACCATCGGCCAACAGGCTGAAGCCCATGGCCAGGGTGACGATGGCAATCCCCGGAAACGTACAGATCCACCAGGCACTGGTGATCAGGCTCTGCCCTTCGGCGACCATGGTGCCCCACTCCGCGGTTGGCGGCTGCACGCCCAGCCCCAGATAACTCACCGCCGCACCGTTGAGCAGTACCAGTACCGCATCGGACATGGCGAACACCACCGAGCTGAACAATGCGTTGGGCAGCAGGTGCCGAAACAGGATGCGCCCATGGCCGAACCCCAGGCTCCTGGCGGCCAGGGCGAAGTCACTGTGCTTGAGAATCAGGATCTGCGAGCGGATCAGTCGCGCATAGGACACCCACCCAACCAGGGCCATGGCGATGTAGAAGCTGGTCAGGCCAGGGCCGAGAATGGCCATGATCGCCAGCATCAGCACCAGGAACGGAAAGGCCAGGACGATATCGATCAGGCGCATGCAGACGGTATCGAAGCGGCCCCCGATGTATCCGCACAGGGCACCGACCACGGTGCCGATCAGGAACGGGAAGATCACTCCGAGTACCGCCAGTTGCAGGTCGACCCGGGCGCCCCAGATCACCCGGGACAGCACGTCCCGGCCAAAATGGTCGGTACCGAACCAATGCGCTGCGCTCGGCGCCAGCAGGCGCACATCGGTGTTCTGCAGGATCGGATCGTAGGGCGCGATCCAGGGGGCGAAGATCGCCAGCAACAGCCAGCCACCGAGAATACCCAGCCCAAGGACCATCGCCAGGCGGCCGTTGCCCAGCCGCAGGCCGAGAACGCTGCGCCGCAGGCCGATCGCCTGTGCGCCACTCATTGGACTTTCACTCGCGGATCGATTGCCACAGTCGCCACGTCGGCCAGGAAATTGACCGCTACCGTCGCCAGGGCCAGCACCATCGCTACCCCCTGGACCACCATGTAGTCACGCCCGAAGATGCCACGCACCAGCAATTGGCCGATACCCGGAATGGCGAACAGGCTTTCGATCACCACCGTGCTGCTGATCAGCCAGCCGATGTTCACCGCCAGCAGGTTGACCGTCGGCACCAGGGAGTTGGGCAGCACGTGCCGCCGCAGGATCGCCGCCTCTGAAAGGCCGCGCGCCCGGGCCGCGGTGACATGATCGGCCTGCAGCTCGGCCAGCATGCTCGCGCGCAGGTTGCGGACCAGTACCGAGGACAGGGCCAGGGCGATGGTCAGGCACGGCAAGGTCAGGTGATGCAGCTTGTCCAGCCAGGTACGTCCATAGCCGGTCACCGGGAACCAGCCCAGTTGCACGCTGAACACCAGGATCAGCATGATTCCCAGCCAGAACGCCGGCACCCCGAGGCCACTGGTGGTGAACACCCGTACCAGGTTGTCGACCCAGCCTCCCTTGTGCCGCGCCGCCAGGGTTGCCAGCGGGATGGCGATCAACAGCGCGAGCACGACGCTACCCAGTACCAGGGTCAGTGTCGGCTCGATGCGGGTGGCGATCAGCTTCAGCGTATCGACCCGGTACTGGATCGACTGTCCCAGGTCGCCCTGCAGCAGGTTCTTGAGGAAATAGAAGTACTGCAGTGGCAGTGGCTGGTCGAGACCGAATTGTGCCCGGACATTGGCCAGTGCCTCAGGTGTGGTGCGCGACCCCAGCAACGCCCGCGCCGGATCCCCGGGAATCGAGCGGATCAGCACGAAGGTCACCAGGCTGATGCCGAACAACACCGGCAACAGTTGCAGGGGCCGGGTCAGGATGAAGCGGTAGCGCTGCAGATTCATGCAGCGCCCCGATGACGCCGCAGGAAGTCGAGCAGGACCGGGAAGTAGGCCTGGGGCTCCTCGTAGAACGGCATGTGGCTGCTGTTGGGGAACACGTGCAGTTCGACGTCCCTGAGCGAACGTTTCATTCGATAGGCGCAGGCCGGAGTGAGTTCGTCATGCTGGCCGGTGGTGATCAGGACCGGCATTTCGAAGGCTTTCATCTCCTCGATGCGGTTCCAGTCCTTGAGATTGCCGATGTACAGGAACTCGTTGGGCCCCTGCATGGTTTCATAGGGCCCCATGTTCCAGTCGCCCAGGGAGCGCTGTACCGGGGCGGGCCATTCGTCGAGACGGCAGACATGGCGATAGTTGAGCAAGGTGATCGCCGCCTGATACTGCGGGTGGTCGAATCGGCCCTCGGCCTCGTGGCGCTGCATCATGGCAACGGTCTCGCTGCCCAGGGCGCCGCGCAGGCGCTCCAGTTCCAGGGTCAGGTGCGGGATATCGCCGACGGTGTTTTCCAGAACCAGGGACTTGAGATGCTGCGGGTGGTGAATGGCATACTCGATTGCCAGCCAGCCGCCCCAGGAATGGCCGAGCAAGTGTACCCGGCCCAGTTCCAGTGCCTGGCGCACATGCTCCACTTCGGCGACGTAGCGGGTGATATCCCACAGCGCCGGATCGGTCGGACGGTCGGAGGCGCCCGTGCCCAACTGGTCGAAGGCCACTACCCGCAAGCCCTTTTCCTTCAGCCAGCCATGGGCGTCACGCAGGTAATCGCATGGCAGCCCGGGGCCCCCGTTGAGGCACAGCAGCACTTCATCACCGCTGCCAAAGCTGTAGGCCACTATGTTGTGACCATCGACTTCAAGGGTGTAACGCTGATCCGGTTCCAACTCGTACCACATTGCCGCTCTCCCTGTTAGCAGACCTTGTGGCCTGTCGGCTTCACCCTAGCGGGGAATTTCCGAGCCCATAAGCTAGCAATTCTTATAGGTTTGGTCTGGCTGTCCCTCGCCGAGGCGTGGCATTCTACTTGCTTGATTTCAGGATTGAAATTTATTCAGGAGAAGAACGGATGCAGACCAAATTCGCCGAGGTCGATCCCCGCCGTCTGTCCGGCAGCACAATGGATGAGCTGATGGACAACGCCATGGTCCTGGCGGGCAACCTGGGGTTCGATGCCCTGGTCTACGACTACACGCCAGTGCCTACGGATCACGAGGGTACCCTGATTACCCCCTCGCTGCTCAAGGTTCGCAATACGCCGTCGGACTGGCATTCGCTCTGGTGCGAACAGGGTTTCTACCAGATAGACCCCGTGCAGCACCTGGCCTTGAACAGCACCTCCCCCTTCGTCTGGTCCTATCAGCCCAAGGCTGAGACCGCCCTGCAGAAGGTCATCGACCAACGTCACTCGCCCGTGACCAGCTACCTGCAGGACCGGCAGATGACCTGTGGCGTGAGCGTCCCGATTCACCTGCCCAAGGGGGGATTCGCCTCGTTGACGGGGTTACGTACAGGCAACAGCAAATATGTCCTAAAGGACGCCCAGCAGAGCCTGACAGAGTTCAGCGTCATTTCCCACGCACTCCAGGAAGCGGCCTACCCATTGTTCAGTCCTGAAATGCGCGCCTACCCGCACATCCACCTGACCCGACGCGAGCGTGAATGCCTGCAATGGGCCGCCGAAGGCCTCACCGCCAAGGAAATCGCCGAACAATTGCACCGTTCGCTGGCCACCGTCACCCTGCACCTGGCCTCGGCCATGCACAAACTGGGGGCAAAGAACCGCGTGCAGGCGGTGCTGCGCGCCGTGCATTACCGGCTACTGGACAGCTGAACCGGCAAAACCTAGCAATTCACCTAGTTATGCCTGCCTGACAGTTTCGCTATTGTTCCCGGCATCGTGCACACAGGGAGCTTGGCGAGATGGAATTCAAGGATGTACAGGAAGGTTTTGCGAACTTCGGCCCTTACCAGACCTGGTACCGCGTCACCGGAGACCTGGCCAGTGGTCGTACGCCCCTGGTGATCCTCCATGGGGGCCCGGGCTGCACTCACGATTATGTCGACGCCTTCAAGGATATCGCCGCCAGCGGTCATGCGGTGGTGCACTACGATCAACTGGGCAATGGCAAGTCCACCCACTTGCCCGACCAGGACCCTTCGTTCTGGACCGTCCAGCTGTTTCTCGACGAACTGGACAACCTGCTTGACCACTTGGGTATTGGCCAGCACTACGTACTGCTCGGCCAATCCTGGGGGGGCATGCTCGCCAGTGAACATGCGGTTCGTCAGCCGGCCGGGCTCAAGGCGCTGATCCTGGCCAACTCGCCCTCCTGCATGCGCACCTGGGTCAGCGAAGCCAACCGCCTGCGCGAGCAACTGCCGTCTGCCGTCCAGCAGGCGCTGCTCAAGCACGAGCAGGCCGGGACCTACAGCGACCCGGAATACATCGAGGCCTCGCGGGTGTTCTATGACCGCCACGTCTGCCGCATCAGTCCATGGCCCGAAGAAGTGGCGCGCACCTTCGCCCAGGTCGACGCCGACCCGACCGTCTACCACACCATGAGCGGTCCGACCGAGTTCCACGTGATCGGTTCGCTGAAGGACTGGACGATCATCGACCGGCTGCACCTCGTGCAAGTGCCGACCCTGGTCATCTCCGGCCGCCACGACGAGGCGACCGAAGCCGTGGTCAAACCCTACATCGAAAAGATCGCCGGTGCCCGTTGGGCGCTGTTCGAGGACTCCAGCCACATGCCCCACGTCGAAGAGCGCCAGGCCTGCATGGGCACCGTACTGCAATTCCTCGACGAAAGCCTCTAGACCGCTACTTCCCGCCCTTCCCTTCGAGAACTGCCCGGTCTGATTCAGACCGGGCTTTTTTCGGCTACGCTGCATCCCGCCTCACGCATCAGGAACGCTGATCATCCTGCAACACCCAGACCTATAAGGCCCGGTCAGGCTTGTGACCGACGCAGGACGAGCATTAGATTAGCCAATGATCTCTGGCCTCCAGAATAAGCAGAAGGGATAAGCATGGCGCTTACTGACCAGTCCACTCAAATCCGTGCCGGTGAAGAACTCGACACCGCGCTGATCGATCCGTACCTCAAGGCGCATATTCCAGGCCTCAGTGGCCAGCCCAGCATCAGCCAATTCCCCGGTGGTGCCTCGAACCTGACCTACCTGATCCAGTACCCCGGGCAGGAATTCGTCCTGCGGCGCCCGCCGTTCGGCAGCAAGGCCAAGTCGGCCCACGACATGGGCCGTGAATTCCGCATTCTCAACCAACTCAGGGATGGCTTCCCGTACTGCCCGAAAGCCTACGTGCACTGCACCGACGAGAGCCTGATCGGCTCGGAGTTCTACGTCATGGAGCGGGTCAAGGGGATCATCCTGCGCTCCGAGCTGCCACCGGAACTGGGCCTGGACGCCACCCGTACCGAAGCCCTGTGCAAGAGCTTCATCGATCGCCTGGTCGAGCTGCATCGCGTCGACTACAACGCCTGCGGCCTGGCAGACCTGGGCAAGCCCGAAGGTTATGTCGAGCGCCAGATCCGCGGCTGGAGCGAGCGTTATGAAAAGGCCCTGACCCCGGATGCGCCAAGCTGGGAAGCGGTCAAGGCCTGGCTGAACGACAAGATGCCAGCCGATCATCCAACCTCGAGCATCGTGCATAACGACTACCGCTTCGACAACGTGATCCTCGATCCCGAAAACCCGATGCAGATCATCGGCGTGCTTGACTGGGAACTGACCACCCTCGGCAACCCGCTGATGGACCTGGGCAACACCCTCGCCTACTGGATCCAGGCCGACGACCCGGCACCGGTGCAGTTGATGCGCCGTCAGCCCAGCCACGCACCGGGCATGCTCACCCGCCGCCAGTTCGTCGACTACTACGCCGAGCGTGCGGGCCTGTCGATCGACAACTTCGACTTCTACTACACCTACGGCCTGTTCCGCCTGGCCGGCATCGTGCAGCAGATCTATTACCGCTTCTTCCACGGCCAGACCCAGGACAAACGCTTTGCGCAGTTCATTCACATGAACAAGCTGCTGGAGCAGATGAGCCTGCAGGTCATCCAGAAATCCAGCCTCTGATCGCGACTACAAGAAGGAAAAACCATGTCCAAGACTCAGTTGTTCGACCTCGACGGCAAGATCGCCTTCGTTTCCGGAGCCAGCCGCGGTATCGGTGAAGCCATCGCCCGCCTGCTGGCCCAGCAGGGTGCCCACGTGATCGTGTCCAGCCGCAAGATCGAGGGTTGCCAGCAGGTGGCCGACGCGATCATTGCCGACGGCGGCAAGGCCACGGCCATCGCCTGCCACATCGGCGAGATGGAACAGATCAGCCAGGTCTTCGCCGGTATCCGCGAACAGTTCGGGCGCCTGGACATTCTGGTCAACAACGCGGCGACCAACCCGCAATTCTGCAACGTACTGGATACCGACCTGGGCGCCTTCCAGAAGACCGTCGACGTGAACATCCGCGGCTATTTCTTCATGTCGGTCGAAGCCGGCAAGCTGATGCGCGAGCACGGCGGTGGCAGCATCATCAACGTGGCCTCGATCAACGGCGTCACCCCGGGCATCTTCCAGGGCATCTACTCGGTGACCAAGGCGGCAGTGATCAACATGACCAAGGTCTTCGCCAAGGAGTGCGCGCAGTTCGGCATCCGCTGCAACGCCTTGCTGCCGGGCCTGACCGACACCAAGTTCGCCTCGGCACTGGTCAAGAACGACGCGATCCTCAAGACCGCCCTGCAGCAGATCCCGCTCAAGCGCGTGGCCGACCCGAGCGAAATGGCCGGCACCGTGCTGTACCTGGCCAGCGACGCTTCCAGCTACACCACGGGCGTGGCACTGAACGTCGACGGTGGTTTCCTTTCCTGAAGAGGGAAACCTGTGTATCACCGGGAGCTGGCTTGCCAGCGAAGGCGCCAGCACTGGCAGCAAGGATTGAGGCCTCTTCACGGGACCGCGCTCCCACAGATGCGGGAGGCACGTTCTAGAGGCTGGCCGCGACCTTCTGCGCCACGTCCGCCGGCACCCAGGTCTTCCAGACCTGCGGATGGTCCTTGAGAAACGCCTTCGCCACCTGGTCCGGCGGCAGGCGCTCCTCGCTCATCTTTGCCAGGGCCCGGTTCAACAGGTCGATCGGCAGGTCGACCTTGGCGAAGAACTCCACCACTTGCGGATGTTGCTGCCGGAACGGGGCCGACACGCCGATACTCAGCTTCGAAGCCAGCGAACGGCTCGGCCTGGGGGCAGGATTGTCAGCGTCGGTCAGGGTCTTCCAGGCTTCGGCATCGAATGCCGGCTCCTGCAGTTGCACCAGCTTGAACTTGCCCAGCAACGGCGTCGGCGACCAGTAGTAGAACAGGACCGGCTTGCCGCGCCGAATCGCCGAGGTGATTTCGGCATCCAGCGCTGCACCCGAGCCACTGCGGAAATTCACGTAGCTGTCACTCAAGCCGTAGGCCTTGAGCTTCTGCCTGTTGACGATCTCGGAGGTCCAGCCGATCGGGCTGTTGAGAAAGCGGCCCTTGTCAGGCGACTCCGGATCCTGGAACACCGCCTTGTAGCGCTTGAGATCCTCGACACTGCGCAGGTCAGGCGCCAGGGGCTCGATACCCCGTTCGGGGTCGCCCTTGATCACATACTCCGGCACCCACCAGCCCTCGGTCGCGCCCCTGACGGTATCCCCCACCGCCACGACTTCACCCGCCGCCTCGGCCTTGACCCACACCGGGCTGCGCCCGGCCCATTCCTCGCCGATCACCTGGATGTCGTTCCGGGCCAGCGCCGTTTCCAGGGTCACGGTAGTGCCTGGCAGCGTGTCCGTCGGCAACCCGTAGCCCTTCTCGACGATATGCCGCAACAATTCGGTGATCAGGCTGCCACTTTCCCAGTTCAGGTCGGCAAAGTGGATCGGTACCGTGGCGCGGGCCGGAAGTGTCGCGAAGGTCACGCTCAATACCGCCAGGGCGCCGGCGAACAGCGCACGAATTCCTTTCATGGTCTACCTCGGTCAGGGGTCACCTTCGACGTGCTGCCGAAAGTCTCTGAATTAATCAGTCAACTGACTTTAGTAGAGGTTCCTCGACCGTTACGCCGCGACTCAATCGGTATCGTGCGTCTGAAGTTGCTGCAACTCGCGCCGGACCATACTGGCGTATTCGGCCGGAGCCATTGCATAGAGCTGTGAGGCGACCCATGGCAGCCAGGCGCCCTGCAACTCGCCCTTGCGTTCGAACAGGCGCAAGGCATCGCGGCGGGCCTGCTCCAGATGTTGCCGATGAAACCCCGCCCTGCCACCACTCACTGTTCGCTGGCCTTGAAGCTCAGCTCGCCCTTGCGCCACTTCGCGGCCTTCCGGGTGGCATCCTTGAGGGTCTTGGTCAGGCCTTCCTGCAACTGCTCATTGGCCGCGAACACCATCACCACGGTATGACCTTCCTTGAACACAATGCCGTGGCCCTGTTCAGACGTGACATAGGCGTAATCACCCAGTCCATAGACCGTCAGCTTGATTTCGCGAAACTTGATATCGAACTTTCCACCTTCGCGGCTAGGCAGTACCGCGGCGCGGAAATGATCGCCTACTTTCAGTTCCAGGCGCTGTTTGTCATCGACGACCATGGCCGCTTCCGTATCGATTTCAGCGATATAGATGCCTTCGGCGGTTTGTTCGGTGATGTAGACGAAACGTGATTGAAACTGCCTGACCAGTTTTGCCCGCAGGTCGCCCAGTACGAACAATGCGTGCATATCCAGATTACTGACTGCCAACGAAAAGCCCTCAAACCCAAAAATGAAGCCGCCCAGCGGGGAGCAGGCAGCGCAAGACATTCGGTCATTGCCGACGGTTACTCACTGGAACCCCTGATGACTGCTTGTCGACCCCGCGCAGGTCGCGTGAAAAGACACAGAGAGACTAATGGATCAAAAGCCCCGTTACTTCTGCGAATACTCACCAGGGTGTGCAGGAAAACACCGCATATCGCTGACGCCAGCCAGTGGGACAGTGAAGTTACGGAGATTACCTTTTGAAAAAGCGCAGTTTCCGACGTGCAAGTTGAAAGTCCCCCAGAACAACAATCGGGGGGCACGACATCGATTTTAAAACACGTCGCCCCGTCACTGCCAATCAAACCACCGTCAAGTGGTATCAGACAAGACAAAAAGTACTGCTCGATGGCCTTCCTGGCAATCCCTTGAGGCAGCCAACCGGCCGATGTTCAGCGAATGCCCGCTCAAGCCCCCGGTAACGGCGCCGATACACAGGCAGGCATTCATTGAACGGAGTCCATGATGATCAGCCTGAACCCACTCGCGATCCCCATGCCTTCGCTGCCCCGTCGCGGCGACGAAACCGAGGAGGCAGCGCCGGTCCTTTCGATTCGCGCCCTGCCGGGCGAGAATGCAGACAGCGATTCAGGCACCTCGGCTGCCGGTAACAGCCTGGCCGGCAACGAACTGGCGGCGAAAAACCGCATCAAGCAACTGAAGAAACAGATCGAGCAATTGCAACAGAAACTGCGGCGGGCCAACGCGCGTCTGGCGGCACTGAAAAAGGCCCGCTACCGCACCGAAGAGGCACGCAATGCGGCCATCCAGCCGGCTCGGGCCGAGGTCATGGCGCTCAACAGCGCGTTGAGCGGTGTCGACATTGCGCTGTTCATGGCGCAGAAACTGCTGGCCGGGATGGTCAACGCCACCGTGTGACCGCACCGCTGCGGCCGGCGACAGGCGGGATCACCCCTGCGGGGCGCTTTCCGGCCTGTAGCCCAGGCGCAAACCACCCCAGTGCCGCCCCTTGACCATGATCGGCACCGAAAGGTCATGCATGAGTTCGCCGGTATCGCGGGTATAGGTCTGCAACAGCACCGGTTGCTGATGGCTGCCACAGCGGATACCGGTGCGGTCATCGAACTTGCGCTTGGTGCGGTTCTGCAGGGCATCCTTGGCCGTATCCCCGGTCAACGGCTGGGAAAATGCCTGGTTGTGGGTCGGCACGTAGCCTTGCGGGGTGCAGGCGATGGCGAACACCAGGCCCTCGTGGCGGCTCAGCAGCGGTTCCTGGATGGCCGGCAGGACCTGGTCGGTATAACGGTCGAAACGGGTCTGGTACTTGGTCGGCGAAGTGTTGGCGATTGGCTGGTAGTTGCGATCGAACAGATCGTCGAGGCTGATGCGGTTCTGCTCGATATCGGCCTCGAAGCGGGCGGCGATCTGTCCGGCCCCCTCACGCGCCAGATCATAGGCACGCTGGTGATAGTCGTCCAGGCCGACCTCGGCCAGGCGTTCACTGATGGTCTCGGCCTGCCCTTCCATCTGCACTGCCGCCTCGGCCAGCCGCCGGGTCTGCTGGTCGCTGACCGACAGGTCGCCGCGCATCTGTTCCACGGCACTGAACAGGCTGCTCAACTGCTCACGGTTGTTCTGTGCGCCCTGGGCGATTTCGTTGACCTGACTTTCCACCCCCGCCGCCAACTGCGCGATATTCTCCAGTTGCAGTCCGGTCTGCTCGACCTGCTCGACACCACTCTCGAGGTCCACCGACAGCTGCTGGATCTGCTCCACCACCTGCGCCGTGCGTTGCTGGATATCGGCCACCATCACCCCGACCTCGTCGGTGGCCGCGGCGGTCCGCCCGGCCAGACCGCGCACCTCGTCGGCCACCACGGCAAAACCGCGGCCGTGCTCGCCGGCACGGGCCGCCTCGATGGCAGCGTTGAGGGCCAGAAGGTTGGTCTGGCTGGCGATCGCCTGGATCACCAGGGTCACCCGCTGGATTTCCTCGCTGCGCTGGCTCAGGGCCTCGATCAGTTGTCGGCTGGACGCGGCGCGCTGGCTGAGCTGGTGCATGCGACTGATCGACTCCGACAGCACCGCATGCCCTTCGGCACTGCTCTGCCGCGCCTGGCTGGCCGAGCCAAGCGCCTGCTGGCTGAGCTGCGAAGTGGCCTGCTCGGTGTCGATCACCCGTTCGGCGCTACTGACGATCCGCGCCGCGGCATCGAGTTGCGATTGCAGCTTGCCGGCCAGTTGTTTGACCGCGAAGGCCACGCCAGCGGCGGACAAGGCGTTATGACTGGTAGCATACGACAGGTCGCGGGTCAGTTGGCCCAGCGCATCGCCCTCGGTCTGAACCGCTGCGGGTACCGGGCGAGAGCGCAACAGCGGCAACCAGGCCAGCAGCAGCGCCAACGGCAGGCAGACGCCCAGCGGCCAGTTGGCATAGGCCATGGCCGACCACAGCAGCGCCAGCCCGATGCTCTGCATCAGCGGCACCGCCAGCGCGGGGACGGCTTCGACTGCGCCTCCAATGGCGCGAAAACCCCGGACAGAATTCCTTCTCCAGACATAGGCGTTCCCCACTTTCGGCTTCTAGTTATTTTCCTGCATTAAACGCCATCACAAAGCCATTATCCATGGTCCATTAGTTGTAATCGGCAAAGGGAAAATAACCAGAATGCCGAGCGGCGCTGGAGAACGTGAGAGGGTCCGGGGCGACGCCGCAGGCACTGTCGAGCGGATGAGGCAGGATTCTGCCCGCCATACCCGCGCGGCGAGTTGCTCGCAGCCGATCATGTCGGGGCGTCGGGTATGGCGTATATGGGGCCTTGCATCGGGGCACGTTGGCGCCCCGAGGAGCCCACTGGCATCAGGAGGCCGATCAGGCCTGGCGCTGATGCTTGTCGATCTGCTCGTGACGCTCCTGCGCCTCGATGCAATACTTGGTCGTCGGGCTGATCAGCAGGCGCTTGAGGCCTATCGGATCGCCACTGTCGTCACACCAGCCAAAGGAGTCGTCGCGAATGCGGTCCAAGGCCTGTTCCAGCTGCGGCAGCATGCGCTGGTCGCGGTCGATCGCGTTCACCAGCCAAGTGCGCTCTTCTTCCACGGATGCGGCATCGGCCGGGTCTGCCGGGGTATCGAGGCTTTCGATAGCCATACGGTTCTGCTCGATACGCTCGTGGGTTTCGACTTTCATGGCTTGCAACAGTTCGGTGAAGAAAGCCAGTTGCTCGGCGTTCATGTAGTCGTCCGCCGGCATGGCCAGCAACTTTTCCTTTGTCATTGATTTCTCTATAGAAAATACGTGCATTAAGGCGAATCAGGGAGCGTTCTGGGCACCTGAGGGGATGCACAGAAAGGCGCCGTCCATTCCAAGCGCCACCCGGCACTCAATTTACGAGGGGCGGCAGTCTAAGGCCGAGTTATCGAGTCAGCAACAGAAATGACAGCAAAATCGTTCGATCGCCCCGCACAGGCGTGAGGAAGCCCTGTATACGGGGGTTATCGGAGTGCGTTTATAACAAGAAATTCCCTCGGCTGCCTGTATCCGGGAGACGGACGGCAGTGCCCAAAGGGCCAGGAGTGGCAGGTGGCCGCGCCCCAGGCCCACCGAACCCGCGCGCGGCCTCGATCGACGCTACTCGCGCAAGGCCCGGCGCAGCACCTTGCCCACTGTGGTCTTGGGCAGTTCCTCGACCCGGAACTCGACGATCCTCGGCACCTTGTACCCGGTCAGGTACTCCCGGCAGTGCGCCAGCAACTGCATTTCGGTCAGCCCCGGATCACGCCGCACGACGAAGATCTTCACCCGCTCGCCGGTCACCTGGTCCGGCACACCGATCGCCGCCACCTCGGCCACCCCGGGATGCAATGCCACCACATCCTCGATCTCGTTGGGATACACGTTGAAGCCCGATACCAGGATCATATCCTTCTTGCGATCCACCAGGCGGATGAAGCCCTGCTCGTTCATCACGCCGATATCCCCGGTCGACAGCCAGCCCTCATCGTCGAGCACCTTGGCCGTCTCGTCCGGCCGCTTCCAGTAGCCCTTCATCACCTGCGGCCCACGCACCTGCAACTCGCCCTCCTCGCCGATTTCCGCCAGCGAGCCATCCTCCCGGGCAAAACGTACCCAGGTCGACGGCAACGGTACGCCGATGGTGCCGGTGAACTCGCCTTCGCGCATGCGCTTGATATCGATCGGGCTGATACTCACCACCGGCGAACACTCGGTCAGCCCATAACCCTCGATGATCGGCACGCCGGTCACCTCCTGCCAGCGCCGAGCCACGGCGGTGTGGGTGGCCATGCCGCCGGCGATCGCCAGTTTCAGGTCGGAGAAGTCCCGGGCGCGGAACTCGTCGTTTTCCAGCAGGCCATTGAACAGTGTGTTGACCCCGACGATGCCGCTGAACTTCTCCTTGCGCAGGATCATCTGCACCCGCTTGACGTCACGCGGGTTGGCGATGAGGATGTTGCGCCCCCCCAGGCACATGAACATCAGGCAGTTCACCGTCAGCGACAACACGTGATACAACGGCAACAGGGTGACGTTGGTTTCCTGCCGGTTCTCGTCGAGCTGGTCGCCGACCCAGGCCTTGGCCTGCATCAAGTTGGCGAGGATGTTGCGGTGGGTGAGCATCGCGCCCTTGGCATCGCCGGTGGTGCCGCCGGTGTATTGCAGAAAGGCGATATCGCCATGAGCCAGCTTCACCGGCTGGGCCTTCAGGTTCCGGGCCTGCTTCATCATCGTCGGGAAACGGATCGAACCTGGCAGATTGAAACGCGGCACCTGCTTCTGCACATGGCGCAGGACGAAGTTCAGCGCCGCCCCCTTGATGGTCCCGACCAGGTCACCGATGGCCGCCACCACGATGTTTTTCAGCGAACTGCCGTCCATCGCCTGTTCCAGGGTATGGGCGAAGTTCTCGAAGATCACCAGGGTCTCGGCACCGCTGTCCTTGAGCAGGTGCTTGAGCTCACGGGCGGTATAGAGCGGGTTGACGTTGACCACCACGGCACCGGCCAGCAGGGTGCCGAACAGGCAGATCGGGTACTGCAGGCAGTTGGGCATCATCAGGGCCACGCGATCGCCCTTCTTCACTCCTCGCGACTGCAACCAGGCGGTGAAGGCAAATACCCGGCGTTCCCATTCGTCATACCCCATCTCGGTGCCGATGCTGACGTAGGCCACCCGCTGGCGGTATTTCTCCACGTGTTCAAGGAATACCTCGCGCAACGACGGGTAACGGTCGATCTCGCTCTCGACATCCGCCGGCACGCCGGGATGGTAGGCCTTCACCCAGACACGTTCGGTACTCTGCAGACTCGCGACACTCATGGCAGTCTCCTTGTTGTTGTTTTATTTTTCGACGATCGCCGTCACACCCAGGCCGCCGGCGGCGCACACGGAAATCAGCCCGCGACCGCCACCGCGCTGGTCGATGGCCTTGGCCAGGCTGGCCAGCAACCTGCCACCGGTGGCCGCGAACGGGTGCCCGCAGCCGAGCGAGCCGCCGTTGACGTTGAGCTTGCTGCGGTCGATGCTCCCCAGCGGAGCCGGCAGCCCCAGCCGCTCACGACAATAGTCGGCATCCTCCCAGGCCTTGAGCGTGCACAGCACCTGCGCGGCGAAGGCCTCATGGATCTCGTAGAAATCGAAATCCTGCAGGCTCAGGCCTTCGCGAGCGAGCATGCGTGGCACGGCGTAGGCCGGGGCCATCAGCAAGCCTTCACTGCCGTCGACGAAGTTCACCGCTGCCGTCTCGCCGGTGCGCAGATAGGCCAGCACCGGCAGGTTGTGCGCCGCCGCCCATTCCTCGCTGGCCAGCAGCACCACCGAGGCGCCATCGGTCAGCGGCGTCGAGTTGCCGGCCGTGAGGGTACCGTTGCGCTTGTCGTAGGCCGGGCCCAGCCCGGCAAGTTTCTCCAGGCTGGTGTCGGCGCGCAGGTTGTTGTCGCGCTTGAGCCCACGATACGGCGTGATCAGGTCGTCGAAGAACCCGCGCTGATAGGCCGCGTTCAGCGACTGGTGACTGCTCATCGCCAGTTCGTCCTGGGCCAGACGCTTGATCTGCCAACGCTTGGCCATCTCCTCGCAGTGCTCGCCCATGGACAGCCCGGTGCGCGGCTCGCCGTTGCGCGGCAGCAACGGCTTGAAGAACATCGACGGGCGGATGCCGAGCAGACTGCGCAGCTTGCCCAGGGTGTCCTTGCTGCGGTTGGCCTCGAGCAGGGTCCGGCGCAGCGACTCGTTGATGCCGATGGGCGCATCGGAGGTGGTGTCGGAACCGCCGGCGACTCCGACCTCGATCTGCCCCAAGGCGATCTTGTTGGCGACCAGCAATGCCGCCTCCAGGCCCGTGCCACAGGCCTGCTGGATGTCATAGGCCGGGGTTTCCGGCGACAGCGTGGTGGACAGCAGTGTCTCGCGAGCGAGATTGAAGTCCCGTGAATGCTTGATCACCGCCCCTGCGGCGAACTCGCCCAGCCGCTGGCCCTGCAGGCCAAAACGGTCGACCAGCCCTTGCAGGGCAGCCGCCAGCAGATCCTGGTTGCTGTCATGGGAATACACCGTATTGGAACGGGCAAAGGGAATCCGGTTGCCGCCGAGAATGGCGACCCGTCTTGCCGGAGCCGGGGTGAAGCTGTAGTCGGTCATGCAAAGTTTCCTTCCATACGCATGACCTGCAGGTGCGGCACCTGTGGCGAGTGGGCTTGCCCACGCTCGACTGCGAAGCAGTCGTAAATCTGAATTCACGTCAAATCAGACAGACCGTGACATTCGGTTTCAGGATGGCCTCGCCATCCAGCGCGGGCAAGCCCGCTCGCCACAGAACCCGCCCTGCAGGTTGTGCGGTGTGTTCAAGTGAGCGTGAGCACCCCACGCATGTGCGGCTTGTCTCCGGCCGCCGTGCGCACTTCAAAGGCCTGGTTTGATTCGCTGGACGGCACCTTCCACAAGGTTGCACTGCCGGGCAGGAACATCGGCAGCTTGAACTCACAGTCGAGTCCCGCCGCGTCCAGCGCGCGGGGCGGCTGCTGCGCGGCCAAGGCCCGGCCAAGGGTCCACATGCCATGGGCGATCGGGCGCTTGAAGCCGAACAGCCGTGCGCCCGGCCACGAGGTATGGATCGGATTGTGATCCCCCGACACCTTGGCGAAACGCCGTCCGAGGTCCGCCGCCAGCGACCAACGCTGGGTTCGGACCAGCGCCTGCTCATCGAGCTCCAACTCACCCTGCCAGGGCTCGCCGACCGGCGCGGCGACACCACGACGCAGGTACAGGCTCTCGCTCTCCCAGGCGAGGCTGCCCTCGCCATGGGCCTGGCTGACGATCAGCAGCGCCTGCCCCTTGGGGTGCGCCACCCAGCGTTCGCAATGCACCTGCAGGCGCAACGCCTGGCCCTCGTGCAGCCGCCGGTACTGGCGGATCCGGTTGGCCAGGTGCACCATGCCGCTGGCCGGCCAGGGAAACGCCGGGCTGGTCAGCAATAGCAGGTGCAGCGGAAACGCCAGGGTGTGGACGAAGGACATCGGCACGCCGTGTTCGCGGCGAAAGCCACAGGCACGGGCGTAACGCTCGATATCCGCCGCCCGCAGTTCCACGGCCGGCCGTACCAGCCGCTCCTGCGGCAGGCGCGGCACA
>NZ_AQOH01000288.1 GCF_000364705.1 Pseudomonas fuscovaginae SE-1
CGATGATGCGAAGGGTCGAATCCGCGCTCATGCTTCAGGCTCCCAGCAGGCTTTGCCCGCACACGCGCACGACCTGCGCATTGATCCCACCCGAGGCCGGGTGCGCCAGCCAGGCGATGGTCTGCGCCACGTCCTCGGCCTGCCCGCCCTGGGACATGGAGTTCATCCGCCGCCCCGCCTCGCGGATCAGCAGCGGGATCTTCGCGGTCATCTGGGTTTCGATGAAACCCGGCGCCACGCCGTTGACCGTCACCTGCTGGCGCGCGGCCAGCGGTGCGAGGCTCTGCACCAGGCCGATCACCCCGGCCTTGGAGGTGGCATAGTTGCTTTGCCCGAGGTTGCCGGCGATGCCGGAAATCGACGACACGCAGACAATACGCCCACCGGGATTGAGGCCCTGCCCTTCGAGCAACGCCAGGCTCAGGCGCAGCGGCGCCTCGAGGTTGACCGCCATGACCTTGCGCCAGGAGGCCTCGGTCATCTTCGCCAGGGTCTTGTCCTGGGTGATGCCAGCGTTGTGCACGACGATATCGAAGGCACCGTGCTCCCCGACGAAGGCCAGCAGGCGCTCGGCGGCCTGCGGCGCGGTGATGTCCATGGCCAGCGCCGTACCGCCGAGCGTGCCGGCGACCTGCTGCAACTCAGCCTCGACCGCCGGGATATCCAGGCAGACCACCTCGGCACCCTCGCCGGCCAGCACCTGGGCGATCGCCAGGCCGATGCCGCGACAGGCCCCGGTGATCAGCGCCCGGCGGCCGGCCAGTGGTCGCTGCCAGTCGATGGC
>NZ_AQOH01000289.1 GCF_000364705.1 Pseudomonas fuscovaginae SE-1
GCTTCGGCGATGCGTACCACCTGGCCGGAGACATAGGCGGAGCGGCGCGACAGGAAGAAGCGCAGGCTGCTGTCCATTTCCGTTTCCGCACCGGGCTCCACGTACAGCAGTTGCACGGTAATGGCCCGGCGCAGTTCCTTGCCCAGCGAGCGCACGAAACCCTCCAGGGCCCGTTGCGCCACCGCCTGGGCCAGTTCCCCGCGGTGCTCCGGCGGCGTGCCCAGGACCAGCACGCGGCCGTGGTGGGCCAGGCGCCGGACGTTGGCATGGAAGAAGCGGTACAGCTCATCCAGTTGGGCGATATCGGCCAGGCCGCTGGCATCGAACACCAGGCCCTGGACCTTGACCGTGGACGGTGCCTCGACGCTCGCCGGGGTGGCGGCGACCGTCTCGGTGGCGGCGAAGATCCGTTGCAACTCGCCCAGCAGGCGGCCCTGGGGTGCTCCCGCGAGCACCACCGGATTGAGACTGTTGCCCGTCTGCCCCTGCCGATAGCGCTGCAGCGGCAGCGGTTGC
>NZ_AQOH01000290.1 GCF_000364705.1 Pseudomonas fuscovaginae SE-1
GACCGACCGAGCGGGCCAGGCGTCGGCCCCAGGGCGAGTTGACGAAAGAAAGATAACCGTCAGACATGAAAGAATTCCGTTCCAGAGCAGAGAAAGATCAATAACCACTGTTGTCAGCGATGGCCGTGCCTTCGCTGACCGCCGCGCGCCGCTTGGCCGCCGGCCTGGTCGCCTGTTCGACATGCGCCTGGCGCCGCTGCAGGGCTTCGAGCAGGCCGAAGTCCTGCGGGAAGTCGTCGACCTGGATCGCATGGTCGCCGTACTCGACGTAGCGCCCGAGCAACTGGTCCTCCTCCTCGCTGATCAACTGCAATTCCAGGGCCTTGGCGCGCCAGACCACGAAGGCCTCGCGGGAAATCGGCAACGGCGCGATGGTGCCCTCGCGCACGGCCGACTTGAGTCGCGCCTCGATCAGTTCCACCTGTGGCAGCAGCCGGAAGGCCAGTTCGCCATAGGCCAGCTTGTCGATGTCCGGCTGCGGGATATAGGAATCGGCCAGCAGCCGGTCGCGGCTCGCACCCGGAGCCTGCACCAGTTCGGCCACCTCGCCGAGCAGGTGGTCGGACGGTTTGCGCAGCGGGATGCCGAACGGGAAGCTCAGCCCGCGAATCACCCGTGCCGCCGCCCTGGACGGATAGTTGTCGAGGGTTTCAGCCAGTGCCTCATGGGCACGCAGCAAGGCATCCTGGGCCGCCCAGTGCACCAGCGGCAGATCGCCCTGCGGACGCCCGTCATCCTCGAAGCGCTTGAGTACGCAGGACAGGATGTACAACTGCGAAAGGATGTCGCCCAATCGGCCGGTGATGCTTTCCTTGCGCTTCAACGCACCGCCCAGCACGCCCATGGAGATATCCGAGGCCAGCGCCAGTACCACTGACAGCCGTTCGATCTGCCGGTAGTAGGTCGCCAGTGCCTTGTCGGTCCTGGCCGGTGCCTTGAGCAGGCGCCCGCCGGTCAGACCATGCACCGCCGCCCGTACGGTGTTGGCGACGACGAAGCCGATATGGCCGAACATCGCGCTGTCGAAGGCCTCCAGCCCGGCCCGCCCCTGCGCCCGGGCGGCTTCCATTTCGCGGAACACATAGGGATGGCAACGGATCAGCCCCTGACCGTAGATGATCAGGCAGCGGGTCATGATGTTCGCGCCTTCCACGGTGATCGCAATCGGGCTCTGCTGATAGGCGCGGGCCAGGAAGTTGTTCGGGCCCATGCAGATGCCCTTGCCGGCGACGATGTCCATGCCGTCATTGACCACCGCACGGGCGCGCTCGGTAACGTGGTACTTGGCGATGGCCGAAATCACCGAAGGCTTTTCCCCGGCATCCAGCGAGGCTACCGAGACCTTGCGCACCGCATCGCAGGCATACAGGTGCCCGGCCATCCGTGCCAGCGGCGCCTGCACACCCTCGAACTTGCCGATCGGCAGGCCGAACTGTTTACGCATTGCCGCGTAGGCGCTGGTGCCACGCACCGCGATCTTGCTCAGGCCGACGTTGGCCGAAGGCAGCGAGATCGCCCTCCCGGCGGCCAGGCATTCCATGAGCATGCGCCAGCCGTTGCCAACCTGGTCGCGGCCGCCGATCACCCATTCCAGCGGGATGAACACGTCCTTGCCCTGGGTCGGACCGTTCTGGAACACCGCGTTGAGCGGCCAGTGCCGGCGGCCGGTCTGCACGCCGGGATGGGTGGTGGGAATCAGCGCGCAGGTGATGCCCAGGCTGCCCTGGCGGCCCAGCAGGCCTTCGGGGTCTTCGGCGCGGAACGCCAGGCCGAGCACCGTGGCGATCGGGCCCAGGGTGATGTAGCGCTTGTCCCAGGTAACCCGGAAGCCCAGCACTTGCTCGCCTTCGAACTGGCCCTTGCAAACCACCCCGACATCCGGGATGGCCCCGGCATCGGAACCGGCATAGGGGCTGGTCAGGGCAAAGCACGGGATGTCCTCGCCGCGCGCCAGGCGCGGCAGGTAGTGCTGACGCTGGGCCTCGGTGCCGTAGTGCAGCAGCAGTTCGGCCGGGCCGAGCGAGTTGGGCACCATCACCGAAATGGCCGCCGCCGAGCAGCGGGTCGACAGCTTCATCACCACCTGGGAATGGGCGTAATGGGAGAAGCCCTTGCCGCCGTATTGCTTGGGAATGATCATGCCGAGAAAGCCGGCGTCCTTGGTGTACTGCCAGGCCTGGGGCGACATGTCCTGCCAGACCTGGGTGGTTTCCCAGTCGTTGGCCATGTCGCAGAGGGTTTCCACCTCATTGTCGAGGAATGCCTGTTCCTCGGCGCTCAGGCTCGCCGGCGCCGCCTTGAGCAGGCGCTCCCAGTTCGGCTTGCCGCTGAACAGCTCGGCGTCCCACCAGACGGTGCCGGACTCGATGGCCGCGCGCTCGGTGTCGGACATGGCCGGCATGATCTGGCGGAACAGCGCCAGGGCCCGGCGGCTCAGCAACGCCCGGCGCAGCGGTTTGACAGCCAGCACCACGGCCGGCAGCAGGACCAGGATCGCCGCCACCGCAACGCCCATTGGTGCAACCACGCCGAACAGATAGCCACCGCCCAACCAGACCAGGGCGCCCCCCAACCAGGCACTTGCCGGTGCCTGCCGATAAGCGAGGATCAGCGCCCCCACCAGTGCAATCAATAACCAGGAAATCATGGGTACACCTCTTGAGCAATACGAGACAAACCACAGATGCCGCCGTTGATCGGCATCCTTGATCAGCCACCCATGGGCGGCTCGCAGGCTTTACCTTACAAAGAATGAAGATGTTTTAAAATTATTTTTTAAATTATTTTTTCATCAAGACAAAATTAAAAAACCGACCCGCGGTCGGCTCTTGAAAGGCAGGAATTTGCCGAACTCAGGCGCTACGACGATGACATCGAAAAGGACAGCGCCGGATGCGCCAACACCGCCCTATTCCTGTCATCGTCGTACTCGCCCCTTGTTACCATGTCGTTGAAGAGTCATCAGAACCTGTAGGTTGCCGCCAAGCTCACCACTTCACCGGAGGACTCGGCCTTGCCATCAAGTGTCGAGCCACCCAGACGATCAACGTTATGAGTCTTGATCGAGGCCTCTTTCACGAACTGCCGCGAATAGGCTCCATCGATACTGAGTCCTGGAATCTCCTTGATTTCATAACCGAAGCCCAGCGAGGTGAACCAACGGTCGTTATCGGGAATCCGCGGGTCTCGGGTCGAGTCACGAGTGGGAGTCTGGTCGAATGCCACACCGGCACGCAGGGTGAGCCGATCGGTGAACTTATAGTCACCACCCAGCGAGTACATCATGGAGTCCTTGTAGTTATAAGGAATGGCTACGAGGGTGTTGCCATCGGACTTCAGGGTCAGGCTTTTGAAAGAGGACCATTGAGTCCAAGTCGCGCTCGCCCCCAAGGTGAAACGGTCATTGAACACGTGAACCCAATCCAGCCCGGCGGTAGCGGGAATGTCCAGTTGGGTCGACGCATTGGCCCCATCCGGATTGAGCTTAAGCCCAGGATAAGCCAATTCGACAAGCGTCTCACCGTTGGCACCAACGGGCTGGGTCATGAAGAACCTACCGATTGCATCAGCACGAATATTGTACTTGCCCTCCATCTTGTTCTTGATCTTGGCATGATAGTTCAAGCCCAAGGTGTCCTGCTCGGTCGGTTTCCAGACCACCCCTGTAAACCAACCAACAGAGGTGTTGTCTACTTTGACTCGTATCAGGTTCGAGCCAACACCAGAGGGAAATGGTGAGCCACTGGGTGCAAGTGCAGCAGCCCCGGTCAGGTTGAGGTTCTGGCTAACGAACCCCTTGCTGTTCTGCACGATGATGCCGCCACCCAGCGAAAACTGGTCGTTGACCTTGAACGACAGGGAACCGGTCAGGCCGACGGTTTCAATTTTGGTATCAACGGCAAAATCCCTGCCTTTCCAACCCTCATCCCAGGTAGTACGCATTCCCTGCGGCACGACTTGGCTGAGACCAAAGGCAAGCCGATCATTGATTGGCATGACCATGAATCCCGTTGGCAACCAGGCAGTGAAACCACCTTGTCCACCGTCGCCAGTCAGAGGCACTGGATCGCCTGTGTTTCCGTTCGCATCCACAGGCAGGGTTGTAGCAGGATTACCCTGATAGTCGTTAACGTTTCCCTTGTACTTGATCTTGATGCGAGCGTAATCAACAGTTAACTGCGCGACATTCTGGTCGATGAAGGCCATCGCTGCCGGGTTGTTGAAAGCTGCGCTGGGATCGTTCTTGAACAATGAACCACCACCGAAAGCACGGCCCCAACCGGGCGCACCATAAGTCGGGGTGGAAAAGCCGCCAGCCTGGGCGGGTGTCGTAACGCCCAGACCTCCCAATACAGCCAGCGCGACCGCAATGCTTAAATGTTGTTTCTTATTATTCATGCCCCACTCCTTATTATTATCTACCGCTTCACCGTAGCGCTTTGCTCAACAGGCGCCTCTTGCAAGGCGCCTGTCTTTCAGCGGGTGATCAGCCCTTTAACGGAGTCACGACATCAAGGGGTGATGCTGATGGTTGGAGCGCCGACCGTGAGCGAGGTCACGGTGCAGTTGCCACTCAGAGCCTGGTTGGTAGCGCTCAGAGTGCCACCGACCGTACCGCTTGGGGCCCAGCTCACGTTGATGGTGCTTGGACCGCAGTTGGTCGATGGCAGGCTGCTGATGGTGTAACCCACGTTGGCGATGGTGCCGGTGGTAGCGGTAGCAGCCGTGATCACCCAGCCTGGAGAAGGCAGGTTCTTGAACTGTGGCAGTTGGCACAGACCGCTGCCACTGGACGTGCTGAAGCTGGTGATAGTGGCAACACCACCGGAAACGGTACCGCTGGCAACGACTGGGCAGGTCACCGGAGCCTGGAACGACGAAGGCGACTTGACAGTGATGCTACCGGTGGCAGAGAACGGACCATTAGGGCCGATGGTAGCGGCAGAAGCCATGGATGCAGCACCCATGCAGACAGCGATTGCAGTTGCAGACACGAGAGTTTTGATGCCTTTCATTGTTGTTTTTCCTCACATGTATGGCGATTCATTTCGCCGGGGTTAATGGCCTTTTGAGACGACACGGAGTACCGCAACCACGACCGAGTTTCCCTTATCAGCCAAACTTCAAGATTCCTGCTGTTGCCTGAACTGCCATCGACTCAGGGAATGACCCGGAACGTCGGCGGCATCTGGATCGAAACCGTCTTGATGGTGCAACCGCCCTCCAGCGCCACGTTGGCCGCCTGGAGCTTGCCGGTGCTGTTGTTCCAGCTGCCCTCGGCGGTGGTCGGCCCGCAATCACCGCCCACCAGCGGCGCATGCACGGTGACCTGGATACCCGACATCGCACCGCTGGTTTCATCCTTGGCGATCAGCTTCCAGGGCAGGTGCGTGGCCTCGACCTGGCCGCACTTGAGGCCGCCATCGAAACCGACCTTCTCGACGCTGACATAACTGCCGTCGGCACTGATCCGCCCGCTGACCTGGATGGTGCAATCGGCGCTGATGATGCTCTTGGCGAAACTGATGGGCCCCTTGGCGGTGAACTCGGCATTGGCCGGCTCGATCCGCGCCGCGGCAAAAGCCGGCGCCACCAGGGAAAGCCCCAGCAACGCGGCAACGACACGAACGGTCAACAGAACTTTGTGCATGCTCGACATCCTTCCCGTTGCTTATTGTTTTTATTCGGTCAACTTGTCACGGCTGCATACAGCACCACTGAAAGTGGGCAAGCCGCTCCCGTCATGCACACTTTCAAGTGCGCACTCAATGCAACTGCTATTCAATTCAATCGCTGTAACGAGTACCGTACTGCCGAAGCAACTGCTCTCGCTTGGAGGGCTGCAGGTTCGCCAGGCGCACATCTCCCGAGTAATGCGCCAGCACCCGGTGATCCATCAGCCGCCGCCACAGGAACGGCACGTAGGCCCAGACGATCATGCTCGCGTAACCGTAGGGCAGTTGCGGCGACTCATCGAAATGACGCAGTGCCTGGTAACTACGGGTCGGATAGGCATGGTGATCGGAGTGGCGCTGCAACTGGAACAGAAAGATGTTGGTGACAATGCGATTACTGTTCCAGGAGTGCCGTGGGGAACAACGTTCATAACGACCATTGGGCAACTTCTGACGCAGCAGGCCGTAGTGCTCTACATAGTTCACCACTTCAAGCAGAGAGAATCCGTAGATGCCCTGGATCACCAGGAAAGGAATCACCGTTACCCCCAGCCAGGCAATCAACACACCCCACAGCACCACACTGAACAACCAGGCGGTCAATACCGTATTTTTCCAGTGCACGGTCGGCAGACCCTGCTTGTGCAGACGCTCGCGCTCCAGGTGCCAGGCCGAGCGCAGGCTGAACCAGACCGAACGGGGCAGAAAACTCCAGAAACTCTCGCCCAGCCGCGAGCTGGCCGGATCTTCCGGAGTCGCCACCCGCACATGATGGCCACGGTTGTGTTCGACGAAGAAGTGTCCATAGAAGGTCGGCGCCAGAGCCACCTTGGCCAGGAACTGCTCCAGCGGCCTGGTTTTGTGACCCAGCTCGTGGGCGATATTGATCGCGATGCCGGTCGCCGCCCCGGTGGACATTGCCATGCCCAGGTAGGTGAACCAGCCGACACTGCCATGCACCTGAGCGCGCTCGGTGATGTAACCCAGCAGGCCGGCCGGCCAGCCCTGCAGGTGATAGGCCTGGACCCATTGCGTCAGGCCGCCACCGATGATCCAGTCGACACCGCCGGCGGCCATCCAGGCCGTGGTGACCACGGAGAGACACATCAGGGCGACACAGGCGTAGATGATCCAGCGATAGTAGGTCTGTTTCTCAAGGTCCGGAACGATGGTCTCCGGGGGGTTGCTGCGGTCTTCGCCGAGCAGGCCGTCGATCATCGGGATCAGGCCGAAGATCACCACCACTCCGATCCACCACAGCGATTGAATGCCGGTGGCCAGGGCGAGCATGCCGGACAGGATCGGAGTCGCCATGGGCAAGGCGCCCAGCCACCACAGGTGACGCTTGCCATCGGTCCAGATACCCGGTGCAGCGACAGTGGAATTCATGGCAACCTCCGTACAGCGCTCATGGACCGCACTGCCGCGGATGCAACCGAAATGCAAGACGGACGCTGCGCCGGGCAGCAGGCAGGAGTAGACGGAGAAAATGCTTCAAAAGGCGTTATTTTCATTATTCTAACCGCTCAATTGCATTTTTAAAAAAAACATTCAAAAAGTTTTTTCAAAAAACTAGCCCGCTTTCGATAGCTCGTCAACTATTTTTTTGGCGTCGTTTTGAATGTCGCTCGTGATGCTGTTCAACACACCTGAAAACCCGCTTCAGGAAAGCGTGACAGCCGCTGTTTCATATTGCCGGGTGACACCTTGTTGCTCATTGACCCGGGCGGCGATATCACGAACCATGGCCGCCACCGGCTCGACCGCCGTGATCGGCAGCATGTGCCCTCGCCCCTCGAGAATGTCCATTTGAATGCCGGGCACCAGGCCCGCCATCGACTCACCGTGCCGGCGGTAGTCCAGCACCTCGTCCCGCGTGCCATAGATCAGCCCCACCGGCAGCTCGAGCTGCGGATAACGCCGGACCATCCGTGGCAGATCGTCGTTGACCGTGGCGATCTCGCTGGAGGCGCAATAGAAGTTGCCGGAGCGCATGCCCAACAGGCCGCCGCCGCGCTCGGCGAAGTCCGCCGGCGGACGCTCGGGGGCGAACACCGCCTTGAGCAGGCTGGCGCGGCCGAGCATGCCCAGCGGCGCTGCCAGGGTTCGGGCGAACCAGCGCCGAATGAAATCGGGCCTGACCCCCAACGACAGAAACACCAGGGGCAACATGCGCTGCGGGTGGGTCAAGGGTGCCACCAGCACCAGACCGGACACCCGTTGCGGATGATCGAGCGCCAGGGCCAGGGCCAGAGCGCCACCCAGTGAGTGCCCGACGACCAGCGGCCGGTCCAGGTGCAGAATCTCGATGAAACGGGCAATCAGGCCGGCCTGCGCGGTGATGCCGACATGCGCGCCAGGGGCGCGGCTGGAATAACCGGAACCGGGACGGTCCAGGGTGATCACCCGGAACTGCTCGCGCAGCCGCGGCGACAGCGAATGGGTCAGGTTGCGCCCGCAACCGCTCAGGCCATGGATCATCACCAGCACTGGCCCCCGGCCCTCATCCACATAGTGAATGCGTTCGCCATCGACCTCGATGAAGCGCCCATCGGCCGGCACGGCCTCCTCGATCCGCCGATTGATCCGGTTGCTGGCTGCCCAGAACCCGACACTGCCCAGCACAAAAGCGACCGCCGCTACGCCCCACCCCATGACTTCAGCCCTCTGCATCCCTGCAACCCGGCCAGGTACCGGTATTGGCACCTGCCGTGGCGATCTCCCGGCGCTGTCGCGCGACTTCCACCCGTCAGGTGAGTCGGCCGATTCGTACAGCCCACTAGCGTAGGTGAGATTTTCAGGTAAATTATTTAAATTAATTTTTAAAACAAATAATTCAATTGTGCAACACCGGGTTTCCCCCAAGCGACGAAACTGACGGTCAGGCGTCGCCACAATCGAGGTACACACCATGAATGCGTACTCGTCACCCCCCGCAGGCCGCGAATCGGTCGATATCGCGATCATCGGCTCCGGCTTTGCCGGGCTTTGCATGGCCATCAGGCTGAAAGAGGCCGGGATGGCCGATTTCTTCATTGCCGAACGCGCCGACTCGCTCGGCGGCACTTGGCGGGACAACCACTATCCGGGCTGCGCCTGTGATGTGCAGTCCCATGTCTACTCCTTTTCCTTCGCCCCCAACCCGAACTGGAGCCGGCAGTTCGCCCCCCAGGCGGAGATACGTGCCTACCTGGAACGTTGCGCCCGGGACTTCGGCCTGACCCCGCACCTGCGCTACAACATGGCGCTGGAAAAGGCCGTATACGACGAAACGCAGCAACGCTGGCAACTGAGTTTCGCCAATGGCCGCGAGGTCAGTGCCCGAGTGCTGGTCAGCGCCATGGGCGGGTTGTCGCGCCCGGCCCTGCCGGACATTCCGGGACTGCAGAGCTTCGCCGGCAAGAGCTTTCACTCCCAGGACTGGGACCACCAGTACCCACTGGAGGGCAAGCGCGTCGCGGTGATCGGCACCGGCGCCAGCGCGATCCAGTTCGTCCCGCGGATTGCCCCGCGGGTGGCCCACCTGACCCTGTTCCAGCGCACGCCCCCGTGGATCCTGCCCAAGCCCGACCGCCCGCTGTCCGCAGCCGAACGCTGGCTGTTCAAGCATCTGCCGGTCACCCAGCGCCTGGCCCGCGCGGCCATCTACTGGGCGCTCGAAAGCCGGGTGATTGCCTTCGCCCGTCAGCCGAAACTGATGAAGCTGGTGCAGAAAATCGCCCTGGGCCACCTGCACAGGCAGATCACGGCACCAACCCTGCGCAAGACCCTGACCCCCGACTACACCATCGGTTGCAAGCGCATCCTGATCTCCAACGACTACTACCCGGCGCTGACCCGCAGCCACGTCAAGGTGGTGACCCAGGATATCCAGCGCGTCGAGGCCGATGCCGTGGTCACCGCCGATGGCGTGCGCCACCCGGTCGACTGCCTGATCTACGGCACCGGTTTCCAGGCCACCGCACCCCTGCCCCATGGCCTGCTGATCGGCCGCAACGGCGAGGACATCATGGACGCCTGGGCCGAGGGCGCCCATGCCTACCTGGGCACCTGCCTGCCCGGCTACCCCAACCTGTTCATGATCATCGGGCCGAACACCGGCCTGGGCCACAACTCGATGATCCTGATGATCGAAGCCCAGGTCGACTATATCCTCCAGGCACTGCAACAGATGCGCGACCAGCGGATCCGCGCACTGGAGGTCCGGCCACAGGTCGAACGCCAGTACAACAGCAGGCTGCAACAGCAGCTCAAGCGGGCGATCTGGTCCACCGGCGGTTGCCGCAGCTGGTACCTGGACCCGCGTACCGGCAAGAACACCACGCTGTGGCCGGGCTCCACCTGGCGCTTCCGTCAGGTGACCCGACACTTCGAGCTGCGCGACTACCTTACTGTCGGCGACAGCCATCAGCGACCCGGCGCTGCCGCGCCCGCCCCCCTGGAACCCACACAAGGCCGCCACTCATGAAGACATTCGACGGCAAGGTCGCCGCCATCACCGGCGCCGCTTCCGGCATGGGCCGCGCCCTGGCCATCGCCCTGGCCCGCGAGGGCTGTCACCTGGCGCTGGCCGACAGGAACGCCGCCGGCCTGGAACAGACCCTGGTCCTGGCCCGCGCCGCCGCGCTGCTGCCCCTGCGCATGAGCTCGCAGGTGCTGGACGTCGCCGACCGCCAGGCTATGTTCGACTGGGCGGCGGCGACGGCCGCCGAGCACGGCCAGGTCAACCTGATTTTCAACAACGCCGGCGTGGCGCTGTCAAGCACCATCGAGGGCATGAGCCTGGAAGACCTGGAGTGGATCGTCGGCATCAACTTCTGGGGCGTGGTACATGGCACCCAGGCCTTCCTGCCCTACCTCAGACAGTCCGGTGACGGGCATATCGTCAATACCTCCAGCGTGTTCGGGCTGTTCGCCCAGCCGGGCATGAGCGGCTACAACGCCAGCAAGTTCGCGGTGCGCGGCTTTACCGAGGCGCTGCGCCAGGAGCTCGACCTGATGGACTACGGCGTCTCGGCCACCAGTGTGCATCCGGGTGGCATCCGTACCGATATCGCCCGCTCCAGCCGCATCAGCGACAACGTCAAGGGCCTGCTGATCGAAAGCGAACAACAGGCCCGGGCCGATTTCGAGAAGTTGTTCATCACCAGTGCCGAACAGGCCGCCCGGGTGATCCTGCAAGGCGTGCGCAAAAACCGCCGCCGCGTGCTGATCGGTCGTGACGCCCATGCACTGGACCTGCTCGTGCGCCTGCTGCCCAGCGCCTACCAGGCGCTGGTGGTGTTCGCCACCCGACGCCTGTCGCCGCTGGGCCGGCGCAAGAGCAAGGCCACGAGCTACGACATCAAGGACTCGGGCGGGATCTGACCGCCCTCAACCGACCTTTCAGGAGAACCAGCCATGCTGCCGATCCGACGCGATATCCACCCACGCCTGCCAGCCGAGCGCATCAAGGACTGGCACGCCGAGGGCCCCTGGGTCACCCACTTCTTCAACGCCCTCTCCCTGCTGTTTCCTTCCGGAGAGCTGTTCTTCATGGACAGCGTGCGCCACTACCGCGACCGCATAGAAGATCCGCAACTGCGCAAGGCGATCCAGGGTTTCATCGGCCAGGAAGCCATGCACAGCCGCGAGCATGTGCTCTACAACGACCTGCTGCAGGGTGCCGGGCTACCGGCCCACCTGCTCGACCGGCGCCTGCGAGCCATCCTCGACTTCCAGAAGAAACACTTTGCGCCGTCGTTCAACCTGGCGATCACCATCGCCCTGGAACACTACACGGCGATGCTCGCCGACATCCTGCTGCGCGACCCGAGCCGCTTCGGCGACTCGGTCGAAGGCTACCGACAGATGTGGACCTGGCACGCGCTGGAGGAGACCGAGCACAAGTCGGTGGCCTTCGATGTCTGGAATACGGTGATCAAGCCGGGTCCCAAACGCTATTTACTGCGCACCGGGGCGATGCTGTCGACCACCTTCTTTTTCTGGCTGGTGGTGTTCGACTTCCATGTCCGCCTGCTGATCGCCGACCGCAAGGCCGGGCATCACCTGCGAGGGTGGTGGCGGATGGTCAAGTACCTGTTCGGCTGGCGCGGGGTGTTTCCGCGGATCGCACTGCCCTGGCTGGACTACTTCAAGCCGGGCTTCCACCCCTGGGACCATGACAACCGCGAGCAACTGGAGCGGATCGATGGGTTGATGGAGGCCATTCGGGCGCAGGCGGGCAAATAGATAAGGGGTGAAGCTGATATCGCTATCGCCAGCAAGCGGCTCCCACACTGTGAACTGTCCCCCAATAAGTTCAACACCCATCCAACCCTTGGGGGGTAGTCCACATTGTGGGAGCCGGCTTGCTGGCGATCACCGCGCGGCGGTGCCATACCCCCCCCCCC
>NZ_AQOH01000291.1 GCF_000364705.1 Pseudomonas fuscovaginae SE-1
GGCGGTATCGATACTCACCACCACCGACATCCCCGGCCGCAACCGCTCGGCCTGATCCTGGCCCGGATCGACAGTGATCCGTACCGGCACCCGCTGGGCGATCTTGACGAAGTTGCCGGTCGCATTATCGGCCTGCAACAGGCTGAACTCCGAGCCCGTGGCCGGCGAAATCCTCTGCACCCGACCGCTGAACCGACGGTGATCGAGCGCATCGACCGTAAACGTCACGGCCTGCCCTTCGCGCACATCGGCCATCTGCGTCTCCTTCATGTTGGCGATGATCCAGCGCCGCTCCGGCACCAGCGCCATCAACTGTGCCCCCGAGTTCACATAGGCGCCCAGGCGCACGCCGATTTGCCCCAGTTGTCCGTCCCGGGGCGCGACCACCCGAGTGTTGGACAGATCGATGCGAGCCAATTCGACCGCAGCCTCGGCATTGGTCACCGCGGCCTCCAGCGAGTCGCGGTTGACCACCACTGTCTGCAGATCCTGCCGGGAAATCTCCAGCGCCGCCTCGGCCTGGGCGATGGCAGCGAGGGTCTGCGCATGATCGGCGCGGGTCACATCCAGCTCGCGACGGGACACCGAACCATCGGCGATCAGTGCCTGGTTGCGCGCCAGGTCGGCGCCACTCTTGCGCGCCTGGGCCTTGCTGTTCTCCAGGGCCGCCCGGCGCTGGGCGATGGTCGCCTCGGCACTGCGACGCTGCTGCAGGTTGTTCGCCAGGGCAGCCTTCTGCACCGCCAACTGGGCCAATGACTGGTCCAGGCGCTGCCTGTAGATCCGGTCATCCAGGCGCACCAGCAGGTCGCCCGCCTTGACGTGCTGGAAGTCCTGCACCGGCACCTCGAACACGTACCCGCTCAACTGCGGGCCGATCAACGTCACCTGCCCTCGCACCAGCGCGTTTTCGGTGCTCTCGATGGCACTGCTGAACGGCGGCAGTTGCCAGGCATACAGCACGATCAGTACGCCGGTCAGGGCGATCGCGGCAAAACCCAGCGACGAAATGATCCGAACCCGCAACGAGCGCGGCTCGGTCGCCGAGGCTCCGGGAGGTGTCTGGCCCTCGGCGGTGGCGGCCATGGCATGGGTAGTGGTGACGGACTCGCTCATCGTGGTGTGGCACCGCTGCTGGAGATGGAAGTGGAGGTCTTGCCGGCGACCCGCCGCGTGGTGCTCATCAGCCACAGGCTGCGGAGGAAGATCCACAGCATGGTCAGCACCGCGATCAGCGCGATCAACATGAACACATCGTTATAGGCCAGTACGTTGGCCTCACGGGTCGCCGCCGTGGCCAGCGCGCGCATACCCTGGGTGGTGCGCAGCGCCGGATCGAAGATCGTCGAGGCATAGCCGGCGGCCGAGCCCTGCACCCGGGCAGCCACCAGCGGGTCGCTCAAGGTCAGGTGCTCGACGATGCTGCTGGAATGGACTTTCTCGCGCACCACCTGGAAGCTGCCCAGCAGCGCCGAACCGATCAGCCCGCCGAGGTTGTTGCAGATCCCGAACAGCACGGAAAAACTCACCAGATTGCGCGGGTTGGTGATCACATTGCGGGTGCCCAGGGCCATGGTCGGGCCGACGAAGAAGGTGCCGCCGAACGCCAGCAGGAACTGGCTGAGGTACATATTGGCCGGACGGGTCAGGTTGTTCGAAAAACTGTCGAGGGAGGAACCCAGCGCCATCAACGCCAGGGAAATGATCAATGGCATGAACAGGTGGTCGGGATGAATGGTCAATGCACTGACCGCCAACCCGGCGATGCCGCCCACCAGCATTACCAGATAGAGGCCGCGCATCTGCTCGCTGCCCATGTTCAAGGCCTGCAGGAAGCCCACCGCTCCCGTGGACTGTTCGGAGAACACCAGGCGAATCAGGATCACCGCCAGCGCCAGGCGGATCATCGCCCCGCTGCCCAGCCAGCGGGTCATCAGCATCGGGTTGCCGCGGTTGTGCTCGATGGCCAGCCCGGCCAGGATCAGCACGATCGACGCGGCGCTGGCGATGCCGATCCAGGGCGCCTCCAGCCACCAGTCGATGCGCCCCAGGGACAGCACCGCGCACAGCAACGCAACGCCGCTGGCGAGCACGGCGAAGGTGAGGAAGTCCAGTTTTTCGAAGGTCCTGAAGCGGTCCCCTGGCGGCAGCTTGAGCAGGAACACGCAGCCCAGCGCCGCCAGCGCCAGGCCCAGTTCAAACATGTAAAGACCCCGCCATTCGGCGATCTGCAACAGATCCTCGGAAAACAGCCGGGCCAACGGCAACGCCAGTTGCGAAGTGCCCAGCCCCAGCACCAGGGCCTTGAGCCGCCATTTGGCCGGGAACGCCTGGATCATGTAGTAGAGGCCCAGTGAACTCAGCGCCGCACCGACCATGCCGTGGGCCGCACGCACGGCAATGGCCGAGCTGAGATCGTTGACGAACAGGTGGCCGAAGGTCACCAGGGCGTAGAGCACCAGGAACACCTCGGTGAATGCCCGCAGGCCGAACTGCTGGCGAAACTTGACCAGCAGCAGGTTCATCGAGACGTTGGTCATCACATAGGCGGCCGGCAACCAGGCCATTTCCGCGGTGGTGGCACCCAGTGCGCCTTGCAGCGAAGGCAGGTTGGCCACCACCAGCGCGTTGCCCAGGCCGCCGGTCAGGGCGACCAGCAGTCCGACCATGGCATATGCCAGGCGCCTGGGCGTCGAATGCAGCGGAGTCGAGGGTGAGCCGGGCAGACTGGGGCGCTCATGGGGCTGCCAGTCACGCGGCGTGTACTGATTCATCCAGGATTCCCGAATACAAGATCTGCGTGAAGATTACTTATTTTCGTACAGCGCTGGGAGCCTGTCAGAAAAATCCTTGTGCCCGAAGCGGTTGCAGTCAGTTGAGCAAAAAATCACCGATTGCAAGGGAGAAAACGTTACAAGTTTTCACATCCCACCGGATTCCTGAATAGAGCCTGTCTGTATGTCAAAAAGGACACGATGTTGAGCTATCTTTCATAGGCTTTTCACATCTCTGCGTTTACCGTAGTCCCTGTCCAGGACTCAAGTCAGGGAATTGATGGAAATCATGAAGATAACGTTGTGCCAGGCCTTTACCTTTTACGGTTTTAGGCTTTAATCGCCGGATGTCCGTCGTGTGTGTTTAGCATCTTCCTACAAGTAGTTCTGGTTTTGCCCGACACACTGGTACATGTCGCCTTTCTCATGGTGAAATCCGACCTGTCACACGATGACACAGATCATCGCTTGCACTATTGAAACCTTTCTGGAAAGAAGCCTTTGAAACCTTACCCGATTCAGCGCGTGTCGATCGTCATACCGGTCTACAACGAAGAACAGAGTTTGCCCGAGCTGTTGCGCCGTACCGAAGCCGCTTGTGCGCAATTGAGCCAGGACGTGGAAATCATCCTGGTCGACGACGGCAGCCGTGATCGTTCCGCCGATATCCTTCAGGAAGCCGCCGAGCGCGAAGGCAGCCCGGTGGTGGCCGTGATCCTGAACCGCAACTATGGCCAGCACGCGGCAATCATGGCCGGTTTCGAGCAGTCCACCGGTGACGTGGTCATCACCCTGGACGCCGACCTGCAGAACCCGCCGGAAGAGATACCGCGCCTGGTGGCCCAGGCCGCGCTGGGCTACGACGTGGTCGGCACCGTGCGCAACAATCGCCAGGACTCGGCCTTCCGCCGCTGGCCATCGCGCCTGATCAACCTCGCGGTGCAGCGCTCCACCGGCGTGGCCATGAGCGACTACGGCTGCATGCTGCGCGCCTACCGCCGCAGTATCGTCGACGCCATGCTCGCCTGCCGTGAACGCAGCACCTTCATCCCGATCCTGGCCAACAGCTTCGCCCGCCACACCACCGAGGTGCTGGTGCAGCACGCCGAGCGCGAGCACGGCGACTCGAAGTACAGCCCGATGCGCCTGATCAACCTGATGTTCGATCTGGTCACCTGCATGACCACCACGCCCCTGCGGCTATTGAGCATCATCGGCTTCGCCATGGCCGGTCTCGGTGCGCTGTTCGCCTTCCTGTTGATCGTGCTGCGCCTGATCTTCGGCGCCGAATGGGCCGGTGATGGTACCTTCGTGCTGTTCGCCGTGCTGTTCGTGTTCACCGGTGGCCAGTTCATCGGCATGGGCCTGCTGGGTGAGTACCTGGGTCGCATGTACAGCGATGTTCGTGCCCGTCCACGCTTCTTCATCGAGAAAGTGCTGCGCAGTCAGCCCGCCTCCAGCAGCACGGCCGCGCAAACCCCTTCTACAACTACTGTCAATCAGGTTGCCCCATGAATCCGAAAGCTGTCGTCTTTGCCTATCATGATATCGGTTGCGCAGGCATCGAAGCCCTGCTGAACGCAGGTTATGAAATCGCTGCCGTGTTCACCCATGCCGACGATCCCAGGGAAAACACCTTCTACGGTTCGGTAGCCCAGTTGTGCGCCCTCAAGGGCATCCCGGTGCATGCTCCGGAAGACGCCAACCACCCGCTGTGGATCGAGCGTATCGCCAAGCTGAACCCGGATTTCATTTTCTCCTTCTACTACCGCAACCTGCTGAGCGAAGCGCTGCTGGCCACCGCCAAAAACGGTGCGTTCAACCTGCACGGCTCGCTGCTGCCACGCTATCGCGGCCGGGCGCCAGCCAACTGGGTACTGGTCAACGGCGAAACCGAAACCGGCGTGACCCTGCACCGCATGGTCAAGCGTGCCGATGCCGGCGCGATACTGGCGCAGAACCGCGTCGCCATCGAGCGCTCGGACACCGCCCTGAGCCTGCACGCCAAGCTGCGTGACAGCGCCGCCAGCCTGCTGCGCGACGCCCTGCCACAACTGGCCCAGGGCAAGCTGAGCGAAACCGCCCAGGACGAGTCCAAGGCCAGCTACTTCGGCCGTCGCACCGCCGCCGATGGCAAGCTGGTCTGGGCCAAGCCTGCCGAAGAGCTGTTCAACCTGGTTCGCGCCGTGACCAAGCCTTATCCGGGCGCCTTCTGCGCCGTGGGCGAGCACAAACTGATCGTCTGGGGCGCCGAAGTCGTCAAGGGCAACGAAGGCCAGGCCCCTGGCCGCGTGATCAGCGTCGATCCGCTGCGCATCGCCTGCGGCGAGGACTCGCTGGTGATCAACGCCGGCCAGCGCAATGAAAACGGCCTTTTCCTCAGCGGCCCGCAACTGGCCAACGAACTGGGCCTGGTCGACGGTTCCCTGCTGCGTGGCGCCGAGGCGGCCCGCAAGAAGCGCCGCACCCGCGTGCTGATCCTGGGCGTCAACGGTTTCATCGGCAACCACCTGTCCGAGCGCCTGCTGCGTGACGACAAGTACGAAGTCTATGGCCTGGACATCGGCTCCGACGCCATCGAGCGCCTGCGCAGCCACCCGAACTTCCACTTCGTCGAAGGCGACATCAGCATCCACTCCGAGTGGATCGAGTATCACATCAAGAAGTGCGACGTGGTCCTGCCGCTGGTGGCCATCGCCACCCCGATCGAATACACCCGCAACCCGCTGCGCGTCTTCGAACTGGACTTCGAAGAGAACCTGAAGCTGGTTCGCTACTGCGTCAAGTACAACAAGCGCGTGATCTTCCCGTCGACCTCCGAAGTCTATGGCATGTGCCAGGACAAAAACTTCGACGAAGACAGCTCCAACCTGATCGTCGGCCCGATCAGCAAGCAGCGCTGGATCTACTCGGTGTCCAAGCAACTGCTGGACCGCGTGATCTGGGCCTACGGCGCCAAGGGCCTGAACTTCACCCTGTTCCGTCCGTTCAACTGGATGGGCCCGCGCCTGGACCGCCTGGACTCGGCCCGTATCGGCAGCTCCCGCGCCATCACCCAACTGATCCTGAACCTGGTCGAAGGCACGCCGATCCGCCTGTTCGACGGTGGCGAGCAGAAGCGCTGCTTCACCGACATCGCCGACGGCATCGAGGCCCTGGCCCGTATCGTCGACAACGACAACGACTGCTGCAACGGCCAGATCATCAACATCGGCAACCCGGACAACGAAGCCAGCATCCGCCAACTGGGCGAGGAACTGCTACGTCAGTTCGAAGCTCACCCGCTGCGCGGCAACTTCCCGCCGTTCGCCGGTTTCCGCGAAGTGGAGAGCAAGGCGTTCTACGGCGCCGGCTACCAGGACGTGGAACACCGCAAGCCAAGCATCGAAAACGCCAAGCGCCTGCTGAACTGGGAGCCGACCGTCGAGATGAGCGAAACCATCGGTAACACCCTGGACTTCTTCCTGAAGGAAGCCATGCTCGAAATCGCGGAAAAACGCTGATGCAAGCGGGACTTCGTATCGATGTGGACACCTATCGCGGCACCCGTGACGGTGTGCCGCGACTGCTGGAACTGCTCGACGAGGCCCAGGTCAAGGCGACCTTCTTCTTCAGTGTCGGACCGGACAACATGGGGCGCCACCTGTGGCGCCTCATCAAGCCGCAGTTCCTGCTGAAGATGCTGCGCTCCAAGGCAGCCAGCCTGTACGGCTGGGACATTCTCCTGGCCGGCACCGCCTGGCCGGGCAAGCCGATCGGTCGGGACCTGGGGCATCTGATGCGCCAGACCCTGGCCGCCGGCCATGAAGTCGGCCTGCACGCCTGGGACCACCACGGCTGGCAGGCCAATGCCGGTCGCTGGAGCGAAGCCGAGCTGATCGAGCAGATCCGCCGCGGTGTCGACTGCCTGAGCGATATCACCGGGCAAGCCGTCGAGTGTTCGGCCACCGCCGGCTGGCGGGCGGACGAGCGCGTGGTGCAGGCCAAGGAGCATTTCGGCTTTCGCTACAACAGCGACTGCCGGGGCCACGGTCTGTTCCTGCCACGATTGGCCGACGGCAGTCCGGGCACCCCGCAAGTCCCCGTTGACCTGCCGACCTTCGACGAAGTCGTCGGGGCGGACCTGGCCGCGAAAGATTTCAACGCATTCATCCTCGACCGGTTCAGCCCGGCGAAGCTGAATGTCTACACCATCCATGCAGAAGTAGAAGGGATTCTGATGGCAAACGAGTTTCGTCAGTTGCTGGCGCAAGCCAAGGCACGCAGTATCGAGTTCCAGCCCCTGGTCAATCTGCTGCCGGCCCAGTTGGACAGACTGCCCGAAGGTCGGCTGGTGCGTGGCACCCTCAGTGGCCGTGAGGGCTGGCTGGGGGTACAACAGGGATGACCAGACGCTGGGCTTTGCCACTCCTGTTCCTGGCTTTCCTGCTGTTCTATCTGGCTCCACTGATGAGCCACGGCATGTGGATTCCGGATGAAACCCGCTACGCGCAGATCGGCCAGGAAATGCTCCTGCGCGGCCATTGGGCGGCGCCGCATTTCATGGAACTGCGCTACTTCGAGAAACCGATTGCCGGCTACTGGATGATTGCCATCGGCCAGGCGATCTTCGGCCACAACTTCTTCGGCGTGCGTTTCGCCTCGGCACTGAGCACGGGCCTCAGCGTGTTGCTGGTGTACCTGCTGGCCGGACGCCTGTGGAACGACCCGCGCAAGAGCTTCGCCAGCGCGGCGCTGTTCATGAGCTTCGGGCTTATCGCCGGTCAGGCCGGTTACGCCAACCTCGATCCGCAGTTCACCTTCTGGGTCAACCTGAGCTTCGTCGCCCTGTGGCTGGCCATCGACGCCCAGACCCGCAAGGCCCGCCTGTTGTCCTGGGCGGCCCTGGGCTTCGCCTGCGGCTGGGGCTTCATGACCAAGGGTTTCCTGGCGCTGTTGCTGCCGGTGCTGATCGCCCTGCCCTACATGATCTGGCAAAAGCGTTTTCGCGAACTGGTAGGCTACGGCCTGGTGGCGGTGCTGGTGGCGGCGCTGGTCAGCCTGCCATGGGTCATCGCCGTGCACCTGCAGGAACCGGACTACTGGCGTTTCTTCTTCTGGCACGAGCACATCCGCCGCTTCGCCGCCGAAGACGCCCAGCACACCCGCCCCTGGTGGTTCTACCTGCCACTGATCGTGGTGTCCAGTCTGCCCTGGGCCCTCCTGCTGCCGATCACCCTCAAGGATGCCTGGAACAGCAAGGGTCAGCGGATCACCGCGTTCCTGCTGCTGTGGCTGCTCCTGCCGCTGGCGTTCTTCAGCCA
>NZ_AQOH01000292.1 GCF_000364705.1 Pseudomonas fuscovaginae SE-1
TCAGCCGCGGCAAGCTGCCGACCTACATCATGCCGTGCCTGATGCCGCTGGCGCTGCTGATGGGCCACTCGCTGATGGAACGCCTCAACCAGGCCCAGGCCGGGGTTTCGCGCCTCAATGGCCTGCTCAACCTGCTGCTGGGCGTGGTGGCATTGGCTGCCGTGGTGTTCTTCCAGTTGAAGAAGCCGTTCTACGACAACGAACCGCTGCACCTGACCCTGCTGTGCGTGGTGATCGCTGGCTGGATCCTGTTCAACACCCTGACCGTGTTCAAGCCGCTGCAGTTGTGGGCGCTGCCGGCAGTGGGCATGGGCCTGCTGATCGCGCTGCTGCCGGCAGCGATGCCGAACGTCATCGTGCACAACAAGATGCCCGACCAGTTCATTGCCGATCACGAGCAGGAACTGAGCCAGAGCCGCCATCTGCTGAGCAACGACCTCGGTGCCGCCTCGGCCCTGGCCTGGCGAGTGAAACGTACCGATATCACCCTCTACAACACCCAAGGCGAGGTGAAGTACGGCCTCTCCTACCCGGAAGCCGAGCAGCGTACCCGGGACCTGGACCAGATCCAGGCCTGGATGGAACAGGCCCGCAGTGAAGGCCAGGTCGGTGTGGTGATGCGCGTCAAGGACGACGAAGAGCTGCGTGAAATCGACAAGTTGCCCAAGGACTACAAGCGTTACGACGAGGGCAACATCGTGATCCTGATTTTCCCGCAGAGCGCTCCATGACCCTGATCCTCCTCCTCAGCGCCTGCCTGCTGACGTGCCTGGGCCAGGTGGCCCAGAAGTTCGCCGTCGAAGGCTGGCGCGAAACCTCCCCGGGCGCGCTCGACAAGCTGCGTTCGCCCTGGTTGTGGCTGGCCCTGGCCAGCCTCGGCCTCGGCCTGCTGGTGTGGTTGCTGGTACTGCAGAGACTGGAGGTCGGGATCGCCTATCCGATGCTCAGCCTCAACTTCGTGCTGATCACCCTGGTGGCGCACTACCTGTTCAAGGAATCGATCGACCGCCGCCACTGGCTGGGCGTCGCCCTGATCATGGCCGGCGTGGTGTTGCTGGGGTTGCATCTATGAGCCTGGCACGCGGTTTCACCTTCGCCAGCGGCAGCGTGGTGCTGGTCAGCAGCGCCCAGTTGGGCATGCGCTGGAGCATGACGCGCCTGCCCGAGCCAAGCCAGTGGCTGGACGCGCTGATGACCGGCAACGTCTCGCTGGTGGCCCTGGCCGTCGTAGCGGCTTCGATTCTCGCCTATGCGCTGTCGATGCTCTGCTGGCTGATGGCCTTGCGTGACGTGCCGCTGGGCCGCGCCTACTCGCTGCTCAGTGTCAGCTATGCGCTGGTCTACCTGCTGGCGGCCGGTCTGCCGTTCTTCAACGAGAGCTTCAGTCTTTCCAAGACCCTGGGGGTGGCGCTGGTCATCCTGGGCGTTCTTACGATCAATTCTCCACGTATACCCTGTCCTAGAGACTCCGTATGAAAATCAGCGTAATTGGTAGCGGTTATGTAGGCCTGGTACAAGCGACTGTTCTGGCCGAAGTCGGTCATGACGTCGTGTGCATGGACGTTGACCAGAACAAGATCGAATTGCTGCGCAAGGGCCATATCCCGATCTTCGAACCAGGGCTGGAAACCATGGTCAAGAGCAATCTGGAAAGTGGCCGCCTGCACTTCACCAGCGATGAAAAACTGGCCATCGAACACGGCCAGGTGTTGTTCATCGCAGTCGGCACGCCGTCGGACGAGGATGGCTCGGCCGACCTCAAGTACGTGCTGTCGGTCGGCGACGCCGTGGTCCGCCATCGCTTCGAGCCGCTGATCCTGGTGGAAAAATCCACCGTGCCGGTCGGCACCGGCGACACCCTGCGCGCTCACATCGAAGCGGGCCTGAACAAAGCCGGTCGCAGTCTGGAATTCGATATCGTCTCGAACCCGGAATTCCTCAAGGAAGGCTCGGCGGTCGACGACTGCCGCCGCCCGGACCGCATCATCATCGGCTGCGAACGCGAGGAAGTGCGCGACGTGATGCGCGACCTGTACGCACCGTTCAACCGCAACCATGACCGCATCATGTTCATGGACCTGCGCAGCGCCGAACTCACCAAGTACGCCGCCAACTGCATGCTGGCGACCAAGATCAGCTTCATCAACCAGATCGCCGAACTGGCCGAACACCTGGGCGCGGACATCGAGGCCGTGCGCATGGGCATCGGCGCCGACCAGCGCATCGGCTATCACTTCATCTACCCGGGCTGCGGCTACGGCGGCTCGTGCTTCCCCAAGGACATGCGCGCCCTGATCCACAGCGCCCAGGAAGCCAACTGCTCCAGCGACCTGCTGCAAGCGGTGGAGGCGATCAACGAGCGGCAGAAACACAAGCTGTTCGACCGCATCAACGCGTTCTACAAGGGCGACCTCAAGGGCAAGACCTTCGCCCTCTGGGGCCTGGCGTTCAAACCCAATACCGACGACATGCGCGACGCGCCCAGCCGTGTGCTGATGGAAGCGCTGTGGGCCGCTGGTGCCCAGGTCCGCGCCTTTGACCCGGAAGCCATGCAGGAAACCCAGCGCCTGTACCCGGACGAGCCGGGCCTGTCGCTGATGGGCACCCCGGAGGCGGCCCTGGTCGGCGCCGATGCCCTGATCATCTGTACCGAGTGGCAGCAGTTCAAGGCGCCGGACTTCGAGCGGATCCAGCAGCGCCTCAAGGCCCCGGTGATCTTCGACGGCCGCAACCTGTATGACGCCAACCGCATGCAGCGCAAGGGGTTCACCTACTTCGCGATCGGTCGCGGCGCGTCGCTGGACCTGCCAGTGACCCGCCATGGCCTGGTAGAAGCCTGATCCCCGGCGTGCCTCTGTAGGAGCCGGCTTGCTGGCGATAGCGGTCCAAAAGCCCCCTGTGCGGTCATTGAATGGCCGCCTGGCGGCGGTTCGCGGGCAAGCCGCGCTCCTACAGAACGCCTTCGCGCCCTCAAAACGGTGTCATCCTCCTTTCACAAGGACTTCGTTGTGACATTGACCTCTCCCGACACCCTCAATCGTCAATCCCTCGGCCTGGGCCTGCTCGCCCTGCTGTTGTGCCTGGCCGGGGTCCATCAGCAGGCCGCCATCGGTTTCGATTCACGCTTCGTGCTGTTCGCCCAGGAAATGCTGCGCCATGGCCCGGGCTTCTTCCCCACCACCTACGGCGAGCCCTACCCCGACTACTCGGCCTTTTCGACCCTGCTGGTCTGGCTGTTCGCCCTGCCCTTCGGCACGGTCAATGCCCTGGCGGCGTGGTTGCCCAGTGCGCTGGCAGCGAGCTGGATCGTGGTGCTGATGTACCGCCTGGTCGCGCCCTATTCCCGACGCTGGGCCTTGCTGAGCATTGCCCTGCTGCTGCTCAGCAATACCTTCATCACCGAAACCCGTGCCGTCTCGCTGGACCTGCTGCTGGCCGCCGTCGGTTTCTCGGTGTTCTACCTGGGATACGCCGCCGAACATTTCGCCGCGCCCAAGCGCCAGGCCTGGATCCTCGCCCTGCTGGTGCTGGGCTTCGCCATTCGCGGACCGATCGGCCTGGTGATTCCCACCGGCATGCTGTGCGGCTACTACCTGCTGGGGGGCCAGTGGCGGAGATTCTTCGTCTTCGGCTTCCAGGCCCTGGGCCTGCTGGCGGTCTGCATCGGCGTACTGCTGTGGCTGGCCTGGCTGCAGGGCGGCGGCACCTTTCTCCATGAAGTGATCCGCATGCAGTTCACCGGCCGCATGGACGGCAGTGAAGGCTCCAGCAGCGTGCTTTATTACTTCAGCAGCTCGTTCGGCAATTACGCCCTGGCTTATCCGCTGGCGGTCCTGGTGGTGGCGGCGCTGCTCGCCGGTGGTCGCCAGCAGCGTGGCCCGGCATTGCAACTGACGCTCTACTGCCTGGCCGCCGGCCTGATCGTGATGCTAGGGCTGTCGGTGCCGCAGGCGAAGAAGGCGCGTTACATCCTGCCGATGATCCCCATGATTGCCATCGTCGCAGCCTTTCCGTTCCAGGCCAGCCAGGGACGACTGTTCACCTGGCTGCGTGGCTTGACCCAAGGCATCTGGCTGCTGCTACCGGGACTGCTGATCGGCGGGATGATCCTGCTGCATCGGCGCTTCCCCGAAGAGCTGCCAACGCTGGGGGTTGCGCCCTGGCTGGTGGGGGCCTTGCAGATCATCGCCGTGCTTGCGCTGTTTCAGGCCCGCTGGCGCGCCCCGGGCCTGGCGGCCTGTGCGGTGCTGGCAATGTGGGCGAGCTATATCCTGATCGTCGAGCCGATCGAGCGCACCGCCTATGACACCCGCACCTTCACCCGGGCCGCCCGGCAGTTGATCCACGCGGCGCCAGCTCCCGTGGTCCTGCACGCCATGGGCAAGGACGCCAAGGCGATCAAGTTCATGGTCAACCTCGATGAAGATCTGCAGCCGGTGTTCACCGGGACACCGGAGCAGCTCCAGGCCGTGACCGGCGCGGCGTGGCTGGTGATGGACAAGCAGGACTACCAGAAGCTGCAGGGCACGCCGGCTGGCGCCTTGGTGCCAGTCCTGAGTGGGCGGTTCGACAAGAACGATTTCGTGCTGTTGAAGCAGCCTTGAGACAAGGTCGCCTGGCCGCCTGGCCGCCTGCCGCGGTTCGCGGGCAAGCCCGGCTCCTACGGTGGATCGCGTCGTACGCTGGTTCCGTGTACGACATCAACCTCTGTAGGAGCGTGGCTTGCCCGCGAACCGCGGCAGGCGGCCAGTCAGCATCAGCCCAACAGGACTCAGGCAATCACTGCGCCGGCTCCCTTCAGGGCATCGAGCCCTACCCCGACCAACGTCACAGAATCGGCACCGAAACTCAGCACAGTATCGCTACCCACCACCTTGGCATGATCGAGAATATTGTGCCCCTGCGTATCGGCATAGCCCATGAACACCAGCTTGTCCGAAGCCTGGAACCCGGTGATGCGGTCCTGGCCGAAGGCTCCGTTGAACAGGAAGGTGTTGCCACCACCGCGCGCCTCCATCAGATCGTTGCCTGAGCCACCGATGAACAGGTTGCCGCCCTTGGCCGCGCCGACCAGGTGATCGTCGCCCGCATTGCCCAACAGCCACTCACCGGATGCCTTCGCGGTCAGTGTATCCGCTCCCGCGCCACCGACCTGCGAAGCGACATACTGGCCGCCGGACAGGCTGTGGTTGCCGACCTGATGGGCCACATCCCGGTTCAGGAACACCAGATAGGGCTCGCTGCTGACCAGCGTGCCGATATCCTTGGCAATGGTGATCCCCCCCTGGGCATCGCGAATGTACAGCGTGCCCTGGCCGTCATTGGCGATCTCGACACTGTCCAGGGGCTTGTGCAGGTCGAGGGTATTATGTCCCTTGCCGCCCAGGATGATGTTGTAGCCACCGTCATCGCGGAAGGTATCATCGCCGCCACCGCCTTCGAGGTAATCGTTGCCTCGCCCGCCCCTGAGCAGGTCGCTGGCTTCACTGCCGATGATGAAGGTGGTACCGGTATGGGCCTCGGCGTTGCGATTGAGGTCCTGCACCCAGGTCTTGTCTCGCGCCGGGTCCGACAGGTTGCTGACCACGATGGTCGAGTTCCTGTCGGTCAAGTCGTAGAACGCCGAATCGACTATCCGTTGCATGCCGTTGCCATAGGCGGTCGGCAGATGCGACAGCCAGGTGGCGATGTTAGCGATGGAGAACGGCATGGCGTTCCAGGCATCGGACGCGTAGTGGTCGTTGAAATTGACGATATTGTTGGTCGCCGAGGCCTTGTCGCCATCGTGCACGCCCAGGGTCGCCAGGGTCAGGCTTGAGCCGTCGAGCGCGCGGAACACCGGGTCGTTTTCATAGCCGATGTTCAGCACGTGGGTGCCCGCGCCGCTCTGGGTCGGCGAGGCGAAAGCGATGTAGCTGGCGTCCCGGTAGAAACCACCCCAGTGCCCAGCGCTCAGGTCCGCCATGCTGTTGACCGCCAGCCCACCCAGGCTGTGGCCGCTGACCAGCACATCCTTGCCGCCCAGGCCGTTGGCCGCGGCAAAGGCCGCGACGCTGGCGAGCAGGCCCTCGAAAGCATTGGCCGCATAGTTTTTCGCATAGTCCTTGGGACCGATGGCCGCCAGCAGGTCGTTGATCGCATCACCGATGGTGTCGCTGATCAGCGTTTCCCGAGGGCCGCTGGTGCCGCGAAATGCAATGCCGATGGAGGTCAGGTGCCCTTCGGCGTCGTACTTGCCGAGCACTTCAGCCTGCCCGGTGGTGTAGCCGGCTTTCTCGCCGTAGAACGTGCCCCGGCCATCGGTCTTGCCGGTGTAACCCAACTGGCTGGCACTGATCGGCGTCCAGCCGGCCGCCTTCACCGCCTCCAGCGCGGCCTTCTCGGAGTCGGGGTTCCAGGGCACGCCGGGAATGACGCCCTGGGCGTCCGTACCGCCGATCAGCGCCTTGACCAGCGTCGCCGGCAGGCCGAGGCCGAAGCCGTGTTGCTGGTAGCCGACAGCCAGGCCGTTGTCGATGTTGTGGTAGGCGTACAGCGTGATCGCCATTGCGTCGCCGTAGAGTCCCTTGGAGACTGCGGAGCCTGCATTTTCGTAGTCAAAAACACCCATGGTATTGCCTCTCTGTTGTTGAAGTTGTCGAGAAAGCGTGCAACGGAGTCAGTGAACGGCCGCCTGCGCCACAAAGGCTTCATCGACCCTGGCCAGGTCGGTTTCGCGCAGGGTGCCGGCGTAGTAATGCAATTTGGTCCAGGCCATCAGGTAGTCGTAGCGCGCCTGCGCCAGGTCCCGACGGGTGCTGTAGAGCTGTTGCTCGGCGTTGAGCAGGTCGAGGTTGACCCGTTCGCCGCCGAGGATGCTTTGTCGGGTGGAGAGCACCAGCGACTCGGCCGAGGCCAGCGCCTTGCGGTAGGCGCGCAGCTTGCTCGCCCCCGACTGGCAGGCGTTGTACTGGCGCCGCAGTTCGATCAGGGTTTCGCGGGTCTTGCCGTCGAGTTCGTATTCGGCCTGCTCCAGGTTGGCGCTGGCCTGGCGTACCGAAGCGGAAACCCCGCCACCGGCGAACAGCGGCACACTGACCTCGAAACCGACGGTGTTGGTGTCGTAGCGCTGGTTGTAGGTGTTGCCGCTGTCGGACTCGCTCTTGCGCAGGCTGGCGTAGGCGTTGAGCTTGGGCAGGTGCCCGGCGCGATTGCGCTCCACCTCGTAGTGCGCCACCTCCACCGCCTGGCGTTGGGACGCCAGTGTCGGGTTGTTGCTCAGGGCCAGTTCGTGCCAGGTGGCGAAATTGGCCGGTTCCAGTGGAAACGACTCGAACCCCTGTCCCAGCGGTGCCAGTTCGGCGACATCGACCGTCGGCACGCCGATCAGCGCCCCCAGTTCGCGCAACGCCGCATCCTGTGCGTCACGGGCCTCGATCTCCTCGGCCGTGGCCAGTTCATAGCGCGACTCGGACTCGAGGATATCGGTACGGGTGCCCTCGCCCTGGCGAAACAGCTGGGTGTTCTGTCGGAACTGCTCGTCGAGGGCCTTTTTCCTGGCCCGGGCGATCTGGATCTGGTCCTCGGCGAACAGCGCCTGGGTGTAGTAGGTCAGCACCCGCACCAGCAACTCCTGGCTCTTGCCCCGAAAGGTCTCGTCGGCAAACAGGGCCTGGGCCACGCCCTTGCGATAGTTGGCGTAGGCCTCGTAGTCGATCAGCGGCTGCTGCAGCGTCAGGGTCGAGCCGGAACTGGTGTAGTTGCGGTCCTCGTGGAGATTGCCACGCTCGGTGAGATAGGTGACCCGGGAGTCGTTGTGCCCCTGGTTGTAGTTGTAGGACAGCCGTGGCAGCAGGCCGGCCCGGCCGATGGCACGGTTCTCCTGGCCGGCATCGCGCTCCTTGAGCGCGCCGAGGAACACCGGGTCGTTGCGCAGCGCCTGTTCATAGACCTGAAACGGCCCCATGGCCTGGCAATCGAGGGAAAACGACAGCAACGCCGCGGTCAGGCACAGCGGCTTCTTCATCAGGCGCAACATACTACTCCTCGGTCAAAGCAGAGCCCGCACGATCCATCAGGGGCTTGAACAGGTAGTTGAGCAACGACCGCTCGCCGGTGCGCACGAACATCTCCGCCGGCATCCCCGGCTTGATCACCAGGCCGTTGAGCTTCTCCAGGGCCCGGTCACTGACCGAACTGCGCAGTACGTAATACGGCGTGCCACTCTTTTCATCGAGCAACTGGTCGGCGGAAATCAGGCTCACCGCACCGCTGACCCGCGGCGTACGGTTCTGGTTGAACGCGGTGAACAGGATGTCCACGGGCAATGCCGTGCCGACCTTGTCCACCAGGTGAACGGGCAGCCGCCCCTCCACTTCCAGGCGTTCGCCCTGCGGGACGATCTCCACCAGAGTGTCGCCGGCACGGACCACCGCACCTTCGGTATGCACCCCCAGGTTCACCGCGATACCTTCGGCCGGCGCGCTGATCTCGCTGTGCTGCAATTCGAATCGGGCAGACGTCAGTTGCTGCTCCAGGGTCAGGGTCTTGAGCTGGGCCTCGGCCAGTTGGCTGCGTACTTCTTTCTGATACTCCTCGGCGTGCTGCGCCAGCTTCAGGCGTGACTCGAGAATCCCCTGCTCGACCCGCCCGCTTTCGCCGGTGTTCTGTGCCAGGTCCTGCTGCACCTGGGATAGTTGCCGCTCGTACTCCAGCAAGCGATTGCTCGGGATGTAGCCGTTCTCCGCCAGCGGCCGCAGGTTCTGCAACTGACGACGCAGCGAGTCGGCCCGGGCGGTCATGTCGGCGCGGGCCCGGCGCATGCCGGCCAGTTGCGCGCCGGCCCCCTCGATGGCGGCACGGATGCCAGCCTGCTCGCGGGCAAACGCCTCGCGCCGGCTACTGAACAGCTGCCGCTGACCTTCGAGCACCAGGCCCAGTTGCGGATCGGTATCGGCGGTCAGTTCATCGGGGAAATTGACCCGCGCCAGGTTGTCCCGCTCGCTCTGCCAACGTGCCTGGCTGGCCCAGGCCACCCGGTACTGCGCGCGCAGGGACTGGACATCGGCCGAGCGCTGGGTCTGGTCGAGGCGAAACAGCGGCTGGCCCTGGCGGACCACCTGCCCCTCGCGCACCAGGATCCGCTCGACCACGCCACCGCCGAGAGATTGCACCGCCTTGCGCTTGCCGGACACCACCACGGTGCCTTGCACCGCGATGCCCTGGTCCAACGGCGCCAGGGCCGCCCAGGCAAAAAAACTGCCGGCGCCCAGCAGCGCCAGCCACCAGCCGGCGCGGACAAAAAAGCCGGCATCGCGCTCCTGGCGCTCGCCCGGTTCGTCGTATTGCATCAGGCTGTCCTGGCTCATGCTCCGCTCCTGCGTGTGGTTGCACCGTATTGCCGGCTCAGGCTGAGGCCGGCGGGGGTTGGGGCCGGCTCGCGCGAGGGCGGGGGCGCCGCCGCTGGCTGTACGCCACCGGCGAGGGCCTTGAGCACCTCGGCGCTCGGCCCGAATGCCTGCACCCGGCCCTCGTTGAGCACCAGCAGCTTGTCGGCCTGGGCCAGCGACGAGGTCCGGTGGGTCACCAGAATCACACTGCTGCCCTGCGCCTTGAGCTGAACGATGGCGGCGGTGAGTGCCGCTTCGCCGACGGCATCGAGGTTGGAGTTCGGCTCGTCGAGGATCACCAGCCGGGGGCCGCCATACAGTGCCCGAGCCAGGGCAACCCGTTGTTTCTGCCCACCGGACAGGCCACAGCCATCATCGCCCAACGGAGTGTCATAACCCTGGGGCAGACGCAGGATCAATTCATGCACCCCGGCCTGAACCGCGGCGGCCACGACCTTTTGCGGATCGGCCTCGCTGAAACGGGCGATGTTCTCGGCAACCGTGCCACTGAACAGTTCGATCGACTGCGGCAGGTAGCCAATGTGCGGGCCGAGCTCATCGCGGTTCCAGCGATGGATATCCGCGCCATCCAGACGCACCACCCCCGCCAGGGTCGGCCAGACGCCCACCAGTACCCGCGCCAGGGTGGACTTGCCGGACCCCGACGCCCCCAGCACGCCGAGCACCTCACCGGCCTCGATGGCAAAGCTGACGTGGTGCAGGGTCGCCCCGCCGCGGCCCGGCGGACCGGCGCTGACTTGCTCGAACGCCACCTGGCCCTTCGGCTCGGGCAGGCTCATGGACGGCTCGCCCTGGGGAAACTCGCGCAACAACGCGTCGAGCCGCCGATAGGCCAGCTGGGCCGCGCTCCACTGCTTCCAGACGGCGATCAACTGATCGATAGGGCTCAGCACCCGGCCCATCAGGATCGAGCCGGCGATCATCATCCCGGAGCTCATGTCACCCTTGATCACCAACAAGGCGCCCAGGCCCAGCACCAGCGATTGCAGGCACAGCCGCAAGGATTTGCTCAGCGAAGTGACCACCGCGCCGGTGTCGCTGGCCTGATTCTGCCGGGCGAGAAACCGCGAGTGCACCTGGAACCAGCGGCGCCGCAGGGCTCCCAGCATGCCCATGGCCTGGATGGTCTCGGCATTGTGCAGATGGCTGGTGGCCAACTGGCTGGACTTCTGCGAGTAACCGCTCGCTTCGCCCAACGGCTTGCGGGTCAGCCATTCGTTGAGGCAGGCCAGCGCGATCAGCAACACCGCCCCGACGCTGGCAAACACCCCGAGCCAGGGATTGAACAGGAAAATCACCAGCAGGTAGAGGGGGAACCAGGGCGCGTCGAAGAACGCAAACAACGCCGGCCCCGTGAGAAACTGGCGGATATGGGTCAGGTCGCCCAGGGCCTGCCCGGCATGGCCCTCGCCACGCAACAGGTTGCGCTCGAACGCCGCCTGGTAGACCCGCAGGTTGAACTGCCGTTCGAGCCGGCTGCCGATGCGGATCACGATAAAACTGCGCAGGGTTTCCAGCAGGCCGATGAAGGCGAAAAAGCCCACCACCATCAGCGTCAACATCACCAGGGTGGTTTCGTTCTGCGAGGTCAGCACCCGGTCGTAGACCTGCAGCATGTAGATCGACGGCACCAGCATCAGCACGTTGATCAGGGCGGTGAAACAACCAACGCTGATCAACGTGTTCCTGTACTCGCCGAGCACACGGAACAACGGTGTGCCGGCCATCATTTTCAACGACTTCATCTATCGTCCCTGATCCTACCGATTCCAAAAAATCCCGGGGCCTGGGCGACCGCCACGCTGTCACCCAGGCCGCCAGTCGTTCACTGCGACTTGCGCAACAGCACCAGCGTCCTGCCATCTTGCAGGCGAGCTTCGTAAAGGCCCTCCTCCTGCCGGTTCAGGTGAACGATTCCGACGCCCTCGGCGCCATAGAACCAGATACCATCCGGGGTCGGCTCCCAGCGGGTCGGCCGCTGCCCCAGCCAAGCCGCCGCACAATCGAGATCACCCGCCAGGGCCGGCGCCTGGGCCGACAGTTGCAGTTCACAGGCCCCGGCGCGGTCCTCCTGGGGATATAACTGCCAGTCACCGGCCAGTGTCTCGGGGCTGGGGAGGATCAAGCTTCGTGCCATACACTGTTCTCCAGTAAAAAACATCGATGCGGCCAGCAGCCACACCATCGATACACGGGGGATGAATCTGCCGATCATGAGCCCTCGCCACCTCACAGGAAGGCAGCGCGGCTGCGCTGCCGGTCAATCTTCAATCAGGCCAGGATATCCGTGGCCCGCACCTGCCCCACCGTCAACACCCGGAAGTCGGCGACACCGTTGCCGGTGAAATCGACCTCGAGGGCGCCATCGTCGAACCGTGGGGAATAGCTCAATACCGCTTGGCCGGCCTGCCCGGTAAAGGTCTTGACGAAATTCAGGCCCGCGCCCCGGGTGATGGCGGTCAGGTCGATGCGGTCCTGGCCGCTGCAAAAATCGAGGATCTGGTCGGGAGCCGCCACGCTCGAATCCGATATCGCCCGGAACTCGAAGGTGTCCCGGCCCGCTGCGCCCCACAGCTTGTCGGCGCCGCCGGCACCGCGCAGGATATCGCTGCCGTCACCGCCACGCAGTTCGTTGACCAGATCGTTGCCGATCAGCCGGTCGTTGCCCGAGCCGCCGATGGCATTTTCAATCATCACACCGTGGGCGATGGAGACATTGCCCACCAGCCCGCCCACGTCGGAAAACGCACCGGCGTTGAGGTCGATTCTCTGGTTTTCGTTGAAGCCGGAGAAGTCCAGGGTGTCGTTGCCGCCGCCATCCCAGACCGAGAACACCAGCTTGTCCGTGGAGGACCTGGCGCTCAGGAAGTCGCGATTGGTGTTGGAATTGAAACCGTAGACGCTGTCGTCGGTACGGGTGGCGTGATTGGCCCCATAGAGCTTCTGGATCGCCGCGATATCGTCGATCAGAGGAGCCGAGGCGTAGGCCCGCTCGCCGTTCCGGGTGAAACTTTGGCCGCTGTGACTTTCGTTCCAGTAACTCATGACACTGTAAGCCCTGGTGTCCTGCGCGTACTCGGCTTTCGCGTAGCTGATCCCCGATGTATCGGCATCGTAGTCGCTGGGATGGGACAGGCCCAGGTTATGGCCTATCTCATGGACCAGGGTCTGGCGGTCAAAGTTGTTCAGGCCTGGCGCCTGGGCAGTCGTGTCGTCGACCAGATACCAGGACTGGCCGTCGTAGATGGGGTTGATGTTCGGCTGGAAGGCGAACGCGACACCCTCTTGCGCCGACTGGCTGTTGCCAAACGTCAGGTGACCGTCACCGCCCGTTTGCGCCTCGGTGAAGGCGATGTCGGCGACATCGGCCCAGGCCTGCAGGGCGAGTGCCGCCTGCGCCTTCTGCAACGAGCTGAACTCGCTGAAACCGCGCAGCCCCATCTTGATGAAGGCCTGGTTCGGTGCACTGAGGAAGCTGTAGGTCAGGTCGATCTTGCCGTCGCCGTTGCGGTCCAGCCAGGCATGCCCGTGACGGATGATCTGCTGCGCCGCCTGCTCCGAGGTGTAGGAGGGTTTGCCATTGAGCAAGGCCTGCCCGCCACGCTCGACGGGTTCGGGGCGATCGGTGGCCGATGCCGGCCGCGCCGGGATGGCGCCATGGCCATGGGAAGTTGTCATGCTCGCTCCTTAAGACAGGGAGAACGCTATCGGGGAGGCGGCGTTCGCGCCACCTCCCGTGTCACTCGGTCAGGCCAGGATATCCGTGAGCACCGCCTGCCCCACGGTCATGACGCGGAAATCGGCCATGCCGTTGCCGGTGAAGTCGATCGTCAGGTCGTATCCGAGTACCGCCTCACCGGCACGTCCGCTGAACTGCTCGACAAACGTCAGGCCCGATCCACCGGTGATGCCGGTCACGTCGATCTTGTCCTGGCCGCTGACGAAGTCCACGAGCCAATCGGCATGCTCGGGTGTCGAGTCCGAAACGTTGCGATACAGGAAGGTGTCCCGGCCCGCTCCGCCCTCCAGCCAGTCGAGCCCGGCACCACCTTCGAGCATATCGTCGCCGTCGCCCCCCTTCAGGGTGTCTTCGCCATTGCCGCCGTTGAGATGGTCGTTGCCGCGACCACCGATCAGCCGGTCGTCGCCATCGCCACCGTAGAGTGCGCTGTCCTCATCGCCGCCCTCCAGCGTGTCGTTACCCGCACCGCCACGCAGCACATCGTGGCCGCCGCCACCGACAATATGGTTGTCCAGGGCATTGCCGACGATGAAATCATGGCCAGGCGTGCCCATGAAGTCGACGGCCTGCTCCTGAGGAGCGCCTTTTGCCTGGATAATAGGTTTCAGTGCGAAGGAAGTGATAGTCGTCATTTTGAATGGTTTCCTTAAATATGAATAACCGGGCGAACAGCAACTGTTCGATAATCAAGGCTGTATCGGGCTGACGCTTGCATACCGTCATCCATCAATACCGGCCGTGTTGTGTTTTGCATGCGTGCTCCCCTTGACGAAGTCAGGCCAGGATGTCCGTGAACGCCATCCGGCCGACCGTGGTGATTTGGAAGTCCGCCTGGCCCCGCCCGGAAAAATCGACCGCCAGGGTCCCCTGGTTGGTCTGCGCGTCGTAGCTCAACAGCGCTTCGCCAGCCCGTCCGCTGAACGCCTTGACGACGTTCAGTCCCGAGCCCCCGGTGATCGCGCCCAGGCCGATCTGGTCTTCGCCACTGACGAAATCCATGATCCGGTCGGCCGCCAGCGGCGTCGAATCGGAAATGGCCCCGTAGGTGAAAAGATCATTGCCCTCCCCACCCCACAGCCTGTCCGCGCCACCGCCGCCATAGAGGATGTCGTTGCCGGCACCGCCACGCAGTTCGTTGGTCACCTCGTTGCCGCCGAGATAGTCGTTACCCGAGCCTGCAATGGCGTTCTCGAGCGTGACGCCCCTGGCAATCGAGACGTTGCCGACCAGGCCCCCCACATTGGAAAACGAACCGGCCTGCAGGTTGATCTCCTGGTTCTGCGAGAAGCCGGAGAAGTCCAGGGTGTCATTGCCGCCTCCGTCCCAGACCGCGAACACCAGGGCATCCGAAGGTGACCTGGCACTCAGGTGGTCACGTTCGGTGTTGGAGTTGAACCCATAGACGGTGTCGTCGGCACGGGTGGCGTAGTTGGCACCATAGAGCATCTGGATCGCCGCGATATCGTCGCGCAACGGACCGGATGCACAGGTCTCGACGCCATTGCTGACGAAGCTCTGCCCGGTATGCCTTTCGCTGAAGTAGCTCATGACGCTGAAGCCCAGCGAATCCTGCGCATAGCTGGCGTCCTTGTAACCCGGCTCACCCCGGCTGGCGGAATAGTCGCCGGGGTGAGACAGGCCCAGGACATGACCAATCTCGTGAACCAAGGCCAGGCGCCCGAAATTGCCCGGAGCCGGTGTCGTATTGGCGTCATAGCGACTGTTGGCCAGGTACCAGGACTGCCCGTCGAACTCCGGATCGGAGCCAGGGCGAAACGAGAACGCCGAACCACCCGATGAGCCGTCGCTGTAGTTGCCGAACAGCAGATGCCCCTCACCACCACTGTGCGCCTCGGTGAAACGCAGGTTGGCGACATCCGCCCAGGCCTGCAGAGCCTTGACCGCCTGCTGCCTCTGCAACTCGTTGAACTGGCCGAAATCGCCGACGCCCAGGTCGAACTTCAGCTGGATGTAGTTCGAGGGCGGCACGTCCGCGAAGGCATAGGTCAGATCGACCGCACCGCTGCCGTCCTCATCTTTCCAGGGCTGGGCGCCACGGGCGATCTGCCGTGCCGCCTGGTCCACGGTGTAGTTCGGCTTGTCGCCTGCGGAACCGGAAGGGTTAGTTGTCACGCGAAATCCTCAAGCAGGGAGCACAGGGCATCAGGCCACGATATCCGTGGCCGCTACCCGACCGACCGTGGTGATCTGGAAATCCGCCACGCCCAATCCTGCGAAATCGACTTCCAGGCTGCCCTGGTTGGTGGCCTCGTCATATTTCACCACTGCCTCCCGGGCATTGCCGGTGAACTCGGTGACGAACTTCAGGTCCGCTCCGCGGGTCATGCCGGCCAGGCTGATGGTGTCTTCGCCACTGACGAAGTCCATGATCCGGTCGGCCGCCAGCGGCTTCGAATCGGAAACGGCGGAGAAGATGAAGATGTCCTTGCCCTCGCCCCCCCACAGCGTGTCCGCGCCGCCGCCGCCCTTGAGCACGTCGTTGCCGGCACCACCGCGCAGCTCGTTGTCCAGTTCGTTGCCGACCAGCAGGTCGTTGCCCAAACCGCCGATGGCGTTCTCGATGCTGACGCCCTGGGCAATCGAGACATTGCCGCGCATGCCGCCAACATTGGAGAGCGAACCGGCATTCAGGTTGATCTCCTGGTCCTGGGTAAAGCCGGAGTAGTCCAGGGTATCATTGCCGCCACCGTCCCAGATCGAGCAGATCAGCTGGTCAGTAGGCGACTGGGCACTCAGGTAGTCACGCTGGCTGTTGGAGTTGAACCCATAGACGGTGTCATCGGCCCGGATGTTGTAGTTGGCGCCGTACAGCGCCTGGATCGCGGCGATATCGTGCAGCTGCGGCGCTGCGGGATAGGCTTGCGAACCGTCCTTGGTGAAGTTGTGGCCCGTGTTGGTCTCGCTCCAATAGCTCATCACGCTGTAGGTGGCGGAGTCCTCGATGTAGGCGGCCTTATTGGCGTAGCCATCGTCCGCACTGAACAGGTCCCATAACCAGTCGAACCAGCCCGGCGCTTCGGCGTTGTAACGACCGGGATGATTGAGGCCCAGGGTATGGCCGATCTCGTGGGTCAGGGTCGAGCGGCCATAGTTGTTCAGCATCGGCAGGCTGTTGGGGCCGTCGATTGTGCCACTTCTGCCCTGCAGCCAACCGGACCAACTGTCGTCAGTGGGAATCCGGTACCACGACTGGCCGTCCAGGTAGGGGTTGACACCCGGCCGGAATGCGAACGCCGCCATGCCCTCCAGGCCTTCACTGAAGTTGCCAAAGGTCAGGTGCCCTTCCCCTTTTCCCCTGTCAGCCTCGGTAAACGTCACATTGGCCACATCCGCCCAGGATTGCATGGCCAGAACCGCCTGGGCTTTCTGCTGAGCGTTGAACTCACTGAACCCCTTGAGCTTCCAGGCGAAAAGCAGGTTCGGCGCGGTGAGAAACTCGTAGGTGAGTTCCACTCGGCCATTGCCGTCCTGGTCCTCCCATACCTCGCGGGCACGGGCAATCTGCTGCGCGGCCTCGTCCACCGAATAGGAAGGTTTTCCGGGAGCCTGCAAACTATATTGATATGGGTCCGACGGCGCTTGTCCATGGGATGCTGTATTGGAACTAAGAGATGTCATGCTAAATCCTTAAGGCATGGAGAAACTTGCTCGAACAGGCAACTTGCCGATAACGAGCAAACCTATTGGACTTCTCCTTGCCAGTAGCCTCCTGCAAATAACGCTCATCCATCGTTTCAACGCACAACTTTTGAAAAAGCTATCTGAAGCGTGTTCAGCAGCGAGCGGAAAATTCGACAAGACAGTTACATTATCCAGACTGTCCACCCGGGATTTCCCTGCTGCTCAAGTAACGGCAACTTCCCGACGCGACTTTTGGAGGTGGCGCGGACGCCACCTCTGTTTCATCAACTCATGCAATGACATCCGCGGCCTGGACCTGACCCACGATATTGACCTGGAAATCGGCCACACCATCGCCCAGCAAGTCGACCTGCAAAGTCCAATGATGCAGTTTCTGGCTCAATACCGCCTGACCGGCCTGCCCGGTAAAGGCCTCGACGAAGCTCAGGCCCGCTCCCTGGCTCATGACGGTCAAGTCGATCCGGTCCTCGCCACTGGAAAAATCCATGATCAGGTCGGGTTCATCCGGCGTCGATTCCGATGCCGCCTGGAACACGAAGGTGTCGCGTCCTTCCCCGCCAGACAACCAGTCGGCTCCGCTGCCGCCGTCGAGATAGTCATCGCCGGTGCCGCCGGTCAACGAGTCGTTTCCGCCCTCGCCGAACAGCATGTCATTGCCGGCACCGCCATCCAGTTCGTCGTCGCCAAGGCCACCATGGAGCCAGTTCCTCACCTCATTACCCAGGAGGTAATCATTGCCGCAGCCCCCCACGGCGTTTTCCAGCGTGACGCCCTTGGCGATCGACACGTTCCCCACCAGTCCTCCCACGGAGGAAAAAGCCCCGGCATTGAGGTTGATCTCCTGGTCCTGGGTAAAGCCCGAGAAGTCCAGGGTGTCATTGCCACCGGCGTCCCAGACCGAGAACACCAGCTTGTCCGACGAGGATCTGGCGCTCAGGTAGTCGATACCGGTATTGGAGCCAAAGCCATAGACGCTATCACCGGTGCGCGTATTCTCGTTGGCGCCATACAGTTTCTGGATGGCCGCGATATCGTCCATCAGCGGGCCTGACGCATACGCACCGCCGAACGCCTGGCCGGTGTGGGTTTCGCTCCAATAGCTCATGACGCTGTAGCCACGGGTGTCCTCTCGGTAGGTGGCATAGTCATAGCTCGGTCGGCCATTGGCGCCGTTGTAGCTTCCGGGGTGACTCAGGCCCAGGTTATGGCCAATCTCGTGAAGCAGGGTCTGGCGCCCATAGCTGTTCAGTTCGGGCGTCTTGTTGACGCTGTAGAGCGAGCTGGTCTTGTACCAGGACTGGCCATCCTTCAAGGGCCCGGAGCCCGGCATGAATGCAAATGCCGCCGCCCCATTCGTGCCGGCGCTGTAGTTGCCAAAGCTCAGGTAGCCCTCTTTGCCCCGCGGCGCCTCGGTGAACGTCACGTTGGCGACATCGGCCCAGGCTTGCATGGCCAAAACCGCCTGTGCTTTTTGCTGGTCGCTGAACTCGCCGAAGCCGCTGACACCTATCTTGCTGAAATTCCTGGGTGCAGAGGTCAGAAAACCGTAGGTCAACTCGATCGTCTGATTGTTGTCCTGGTCTTTCAATACCCTGCCGGAACGGATGATCTGCTCTACCGCCTGCTCCTGGGAATAGGACGGTTTGCCATCGGCAGGCGGGAATGGCTGTGAAGGCAAGTCCCGATACACCGAATCCCGGGGCTCCTCTGTGTTGATATCACTCATTGTCATGCAAATCCTTGAGACAGGGAAAAACGTACCCGCGCAGGTAACTGTTCGGCCACGAGGGCGCGCATTTGACGCCTCCCTATCCGATGATTCCTGCAAATAGCGCTCATTTGACGACTGAACGCAGCCCCATTGAAAAAGTCGCCGACACCCGTTGGGGAAGTCGATGGGATGCTTCCGACAGCAGGCTCTCCACTCAAAATCTATCGATATTCAATCAACACCCGACAATTGCCGATGCGAGGAGGCGGCGCGAACGCCACCCCCCGTTTCATCGACTCAGGCCACGATATCCGTGACCGCCGCCTGGCCCACCGTGGTGACCAGGAAATCGGCCACGCCGTGCCCGGAGAAGTCCACCGCGAGGGTGCCGAGGTTGGTACCCGCGGCATAGGTCAACACCGCATCGCCGGCATGTCCGGTGAATGCGTTGACGAAGTTCAGGCCCGTACCATGGGTGATGCCGGACAGATCGATTTTGTCCTGGCCACTGACGAAATCCATGATCCGGTCGGCCGCCTTGGGTGTCGAATCGGAAACCGCGGCGAACACGAAGGTATCGCTGCCCGCACCGCCCCACAGCTTGTCCGCACCGCCGGCACCGTAGAGGATGTCGTTGCCGGCACCGCCGCGCAGCTCGTTGGCGACGTCGTTGCCGATCAGCAGGTCGTTGCCCGAACCGCCGATGGCATTCTCCACCGTGACGCCCTGGGCGATCGAGACGTTGCCGACCATGCCCCCCACATCGGAGAACGAACCGGCATGCAGGTTGATCTTCTGGTTCTGGGTGAAACCGGAGAAGTCCAGGGTGTCATTGCCGCCACCGTCCCAGACCGAGAACACCAGCTTGTCCGAAGACGAGGTGGCGCTCAGGTAGTCGCGTCCGGCGTTGGAGTTGAAACCGTAGGTGGTATCACCGGCACGGGTGCTGTAGTTGGCGCCATAGAGCTTCTGGATCGCCGCGATGTCGTCCATCAGCGGGCCGGACGAATAGGCTTCCACCCCACCCTTGCTGAAGTTCTGGCTGGTGTTGCTTTCACTCCAGTAGCTCATGATGCTGTAGCCGCGGGTATCCTGCCCGTAGGTCGCATCCTTGTAGCTCGGGTTGCCCTCGCCGGCGTTGTAGTCGCCGGGGTGGGACAGGCCCAGGGTGTGGCCGATCTCGTGGGTCAGGGTCTGGCGCCCGTAGTTGTTCAGGCCAGGCGTCTTGTTGACGTTGTAGCCGCTACCGGTCAGGTACCAGGACTGGCCGTCGTAACCAGGCTCGGTCCCCGGCAGGAAGGCGAATGCCGCCGCCCCTTCCTGGCCGCCGCTGTAGTTACCGAAGGTCATGTGACCATCTCCGCCCCTCGCCGCCTCGGTGAAGGTCACGTTGGCGACATCGGCCCAGGACTGCATGGCCAGCACCGCCTGCGACTTCTGCAGGGCACTGAACTGACTGAAGCCGGTGACGCCCAGACCGCTGAAATTCGAGGTCGGGGACGTCAGGAAGGTATAGGTCAGCTCGATCTTGCCGCTGCCGTTCAGGTCGTGCCACGCGGCACCGTCACGTAACAGGTACGTGGCGGCCTGATCGACAGAGTAGGAGGGTTTGCCATTGACCGTCAGATTACCACCACGGTCATACTGATGGCTGAAGCTATCGATCTGGTTGAAGGCGGAACTTGTACCGTTGGCCGCCAGAGCCGACTCTACCGAGACAATAGCTTTCGCTTTGACTTTCGACATAAACACACTTCCTTGTTTACAAGTGAAACAGTTTTTGTCCGATAGCGACAATCTCTTGGCGAGATCATCCTATCACTCGCCCTTTTTGAAGGCAGCGAGAAACTGACACATTTTGAAATCAACCGTCCAGCGCTTTTTTTGATATCAAAACGCCAAAATCCGGCAAGATCCCGTAAACATTGCCTATGTCTCTAAAAATATTTTCCGACAGAACTTTCCTAATCCTATAAGCAGGACATCCAGAATATTCAAATCGGGAAAACTCATAAGCGGCGCGCATCGATAAATGACCGATCAGTCACTTATGAACTTGCGGGTTTTATTGCTGTTTTCTCTCGCTTAGTTCTGTAGGACAATTCCACCAGTGGACGCCGCGCGAACACCTGCGAAGCCGGGGAGCCGTGCACAGATGTTCTAGACTTGTCCCGGCATGACGGTGCCTACTGTCACCCTGCACGATTGAGCTATGTTCCAGGTACAGCATGTCCAGCAACGCCGACAACTGGATCGACCTGACTCAGGATCGCGATACCGGTATCGAAACCCTCCGCGCCCACTTCAAGGGGCACGCCTATGACGCCCACTGGCACGACACCTACCTGATAGGTGTCACCGAACAGGGTGTCCAGCAATTCAATTGCCGGCGCGCCCGCTACCACAGCACGCCGGGCAATGTATTCATGCTCGAGCCCGGGGAGATTCACGACGGCGACGCCCCGACCGAGGGCGGTTTCACCTACAGCACCCTGTACCTTGAGCCGCACTGGCTCGAACGCGAACTGGGCGCGCTGTTCCAGGAGGCGCCGGCCAACAGTCAACTGTCCTTCGCCCAGCCGCTGACGACCGGCGACAGCCGCCTGGCCCTGGCCACCAACGCGGCCTTCCAGGCGATCCACAGCTCGGAGCTGCGGATTGTCCAGCAAAGTGCCCTGGACCAGATGTTCGATGCCCTCACCCGCCATCTTTACTGGCGTACCCGCTACCGCGAAGACCCACGCCTGCCCCGGGTGGCGCAACGGGCCCGGGAATACCTGCACGCTCACCTGCAACAGGACGTCAGCCTGGACGACCTGGCCACGGTGACCGGTGTCGACCGTTTCCGCCTGACCCGCGCCTTCAAGTCGGCCTATGGCCTACCGCCCCACGCCTACCTGGTGCAGTTGCGCCTGGCCCGGGCCCGGCAGTTGCTGGCACGGGGCGAGCAGCCGGCAACGGTGGCGATGAACCTCGGCTTTTCCGACCAGAGTCACCTGGGACGCTGGTTCGTCCGTGCCTATGGCCTGACGCCGGCGGCCTACCGCAAACGCTGCTCAAACCTTCCAGACGCCTGAGCCGACAGCCGCGAAGATCGTCACATCGATCCACTCGCGGAGTTGTCATCCATGCTGTCCACTATCCCGAACCTGCTGCCTTTCGCACTGTTCGCCTTCGTCGCCTCGATCACCCCCGGGCCGAACAACATCCTGGTACTGAGCAACAGCGCCCGACATGGCCTGACGGCAACACTGCCGATCATTCTCGGCGCCTGCGCCGGCACTGCGCTGATTGTGCTGCTGGTCGGCAGTGGGGTCGGCCAGTCGCTGAGCGACCTGCCCCGCGTACAAACCGCCATGCAATGGCTGGGGATCGCCTGGCTGAGCTATCTGGCCTGGCAGATCTTCAACGCGCCGGTCGACGATATCGGGGCCGGCAGCGACCCGTCCAGGCACCTCGGTTTGCTGGGAGCAGCCAGCCTGCAAGTGATCAATCCCAAGGTCTGGCTGGTGGCACTGGCGGTGGTGGGCGTGTTCGCCGGACAGGGTGCCGAACGCCAGCTCCACGTTACGGCGCTGTCGCTGGTACTGTTCTTCGTTTCGCTTCCCTGCGTCGGCCTGTGGGCAATGCTGGGTGTCGGCTCGGCCCGGTTGCTGCGCTCACCTGTGGCGATGCGCCGATTCAACCGCTGCATGGCCTTGCTGTTGCTGGCTTCGGCGTGGCTAAGTGTCCTGGCCTGAGCAGGCGTACGGGTCGCCATAGTGCAAAAGCCGGTCGCCCTGGTGCGCTTTTGGCAGGCAACGGCTGCGTAACGTAGTCGAACGGTGCAAGAAGACACCGGCCACGACAATAACGACCTGCCGCGAGACACAGCGCTCATGAAAACCCCGAACCTGAAAAGACTGTTCAACGGTTGTCTGCTCCTCGGCGCCAGCGCATTGCTCGGCAACCCGGTCTCCGCGGCCGAAGACGCGTCCTGCAAGACCGTGCGCATGGGCGTGGTCAACTGGACCGACGTCATCGCCACCAGCGCAGTGGCCGATGTGCTGCTCAACGGCCTGGGCTATGAAAGCAGGCAGACCAGCGCCGTGCAGCAGATCATCTTCGCCGGCATCCGCGACAAGCGCCTGGACATCTTCCTCGGCTACTGGAAGCCGGCGATGGACAAGAACATCGGGCCCTTCGTCACCGCCAACCAGGTCAGGGTCATGGCCAGCCCCAGCCTGGCCGACGCCCAGGCGACCCTCGCGGTACCGCAGTACGTGGCGGACGCCGGGCTCAAGACCTTCGGCGACATCGCCAGGTTCAGGGACCAGCTCAAGGGCACCATCTACGGTATCGAACCCGGCAGCGGCGCCAATACCACGATCAAGACTCTGATCGACACCGACCACTTCGGGCTCAAGGGTTTCAAGCTGGTGGAGTCGGGTGAGGCCGGAATGCTGGCCGCCGTGCAGCGGGCGATCAACCGCAAGGAGTTCGTGGTCTTCGTCGGCTGGACCCCGCACCCGATGAACATCAACATGAAGATCACCTACCTGACCGGCAGCGAGGACGTCTACGGGCCCAACGAAGGTGCCGCCACCGTCTCCACCGTGACCGCCCCGGACTATGCGCAACGCTGCCCGAACGTGAACCGGCTGCTGGAGAATCTGACCTTCAGCGCGGCCCAGGAAAGCCAGCTGATGGTACCGATCATGGAGCGCCAGGCTCCCCAGGAGGTGGCCCGGCAATGGCTGCGCGACCATCCCGAGGATCTCAGGCGTTGGCTGGCGGGCGTCACCAGCGTCGACGGCCGGGATGGCATGGTAACGGTCCAGGCCAGCCTGGAGCCGCAATGACCGACTATCCCCTTTCCCCCGGCATGAGCGCCTTCGTCAGCAAGACGCTCGGCTTCTCCGGTCCGGACAGCAGCATCCAGGGCATGCGTCACCGCTACAGCCGGATGTGCCAGGCCTTCACCCCACCCCGTCCGGCCGATATCGAGGTCGAGGAGCAACGCATCGGTCGAGTGCCGATACGCGTGTATCGCCCGACCTCACCTCGCCCGGCCAATGGTTGGCCTTGCGTGGTCTACCTGCATGGTGGCGGCTGGGTCGTGGGCGATCTCGACTCCCACGACTTCATCACCGCCGAACTGGCCTCGCGGCTCAAGGCCGTGGTGATTGCGGCGCACTACCGATTGGCGCCGGAACACCCCTACCCAGCCGCATTCGACGATTGCCTGGCGGTCTGGCGCGACTTGCGCGCCGAGGCCGGCACCTGGCAGGTGGATCCGCGGCGGATGGCCATAGCCGGCGACAGTGCCGGCGGCAACCTGGCCGCCGCCGTATGCCTGGCACTGCGCGATGCCGAGGAGCCACAACCGCTGCTGCAGGCGCTGATCTATCCGGGCCTGGGTGGCAGCGACGGCCTGCCTTCGCGTAGCGAATGCGCCGACGCTCCATTGCTCAGCAGCGACGATGTGCGCAGCTATCACGCCTGGTACCTGGCACACACCGACAGGCCCGACGCCTATGCAATGCCACTGCGGGCGGCGAACTTCCAGAACCTGGCTGCAGCCTTCATTGCCGTGGCGCAACACGACCCCTTGCGGGACGACGGTGTCTGCTATTTCGAACGGCTGAAAAAGGCCGGTGGCCGCGCCACCCTGCACCTTGGCCTGGGCCTGGTGCACGGCTGCCTGCGGGCTCGGGGCATGGCCCCGGAGGTGGACCTGCTGTACGAAAAGCTGCTGGCGCAGCTACGGCGCTACCTGCACCCTTGAGTCGTCCCTGCGGGGGCCGGCCTGCTGGCGATAGCGCCGGGTCAGACACTGAAGTATTGCCGGGCAGACCGCTATCGCCAGCAAGCCGGCTGCCACAGGCCTCATGGCTTCCACGGTTTCCAGCAGCCATGGATGTGCAGGGTTACTTGACTCCCTCATGGTTGACCATCCAGGTCACACCAAAACGATCCTCGAACATGGCGAAACGTTCAGCCCAGAAAGTCTTCGCCAGCGGCATGATGACCTTGCCACCCTCGCTCAAACCCTTGAACAGTCGCTCGGCCTGCGCAGCGCTGTCGACGTTGAGGGACACCGATACCCCCTGTGGTTTCTGGAACGGCTGGCCCGATGGGCAGTCCGAAGCCATCAGACTGAATGCGCCCACGGTCAGGCAGGCGTGCAGAATCTTGTCACTGTCCCTGGGGACTTCGGCCTCCGCCGGCGCGTCGGCGAAGGACAGGGAAAACAGCTCGCCGCCCAGCACCCGCTGATACAGCGCAAAGGCCTCCTTGCAGTTTCCGTCGAAGCTCAGGTACGGAATGATTTTCATGGTGGATCTCCTGTGGTCAGGTTTCACGGTTGGCCGGACAACTGCGCGCGCAGGCGTTCTTCCTGCTCACGCAACTCGGGGGTCAGGCATTCGCCGAAATCCTCGGCTTCGAAGATCTGGCGAATCTCGATGTCGCTGTCGCTGACCATCGGGTTCGGGCAGCGCTTGACCCAGTCGATGGCCTCCTGCAGCGACTGGACCTGGAATATCCAGTAGCCGGCGATCAGCTCCCGGGTCTCGATGAACGGGCCATCCACGACGGTGCGCTGCTTGCCGGAAAAGCGCACGCGTGCGCCCCTGGAACTGGGGTGCAAGCCCTCGGCGGCGAGCATCACCCCGGCCTTGACCAGCTCTTCGTTGTAGGCGCCCATGGCGGCCAGCAGTTGTGCGCTGGGCATTTCCCCGGCTTCCGATTCCGGGCTGGCCTTGACGATCACCATAAATCGCATGTCTGTTCTCCTGAGGGTGAGTGAGCCATCCCTGTGGCGGCTCTACGGGTTAATCGAACGGCCGCGAGCGGAATCGACAGGTCGCTGAAAATATTTTCCGACGTGCCGCCGGTCCGGCTCAGACGCTGCCTACAGGTGACTGTCGAGAAAGCGAGGGGCCAATCGACTAAGCATAGAGTTCTACCCCGATAGCTGCCGCCAGGCGGCACCGACAACAAGGAAACCTCGTGATGAACCCGCCCAACGTTTCGTTCCTGGCCGACCACTTCGACGGCGCCGACCTGCACCTGGCCCACCACGACGTCTCGTTCGTGGCCATCTCCCACGCGCCATGGGCCCAGTTCCAGGCGTTCAGGCAGCGCATGGGTTGGCGCTTCGCATGGCTGTCCTCGGCCGGCAGCGACTTCAACTCTGACTTCGGCGTGAGCTTCACGCCCGAGGAACTGGCCGCCGGCCCGATTCACTACAACTACCAGCCACTCGACGGCGGCGCGGAGGAAATGCCCGGGCTCAGTGTGTTTTACCGCGACAGCGAAGGTAAGATCTTCCATACCTACTCAACCTATGCACGAGGCCTGGACAGCCTCATCGGCGCTCACCACTTCCTTGATCTGACACCCAAGGGCCGCAACGAAGGGCCGATCATGGACTGGGTCAAGTTCCATGACCGTTACTCCGACAACTCCCCGCACTCCTGCTGCGGATCCACTGGCGATAAATAATCAACCGGTCCGCTGCAACGTCCGTCATAAGATCCGCATACGCTGACAAGTTCATGCCGGGCGTACCCGCCGCAAACAATTCAGAACAGTCCTACAAAACATACTGATGCTGTGCTCCCACCCCGGTCGAAAGTCCGGGGCTGGGCACACGGGGCACGACGGTTCGCCGGCAAAGCAGTTAATATCGAAAAGCTACTACTGCACCTTTTTCGACATCAGCCCCTAATCAGAGAGGAACAATGGATTCTGCCGCCATCTCGCTTGGTCAACGTTCGGATTTCGCCCTGGCCCTTTCCGGCGGCGGCGTCCGGGCCATGGCGTTTCATCTGGGGGTACTCCGCTACCTGGCCGAACAGGACGCGCTGGAGCGGGTCAGCCAGCTGTCGACCGTCTCCGGCGGCAGCCTGCTGGTGGGCCTGCTGCTGCATGAGCACGACGGGCAATGGCCCGGCTCGGCGCCGTTCCTGCAACAGCTGTATCCGGCTTTGCGCGAAAAGCTCTGCTCCCGTAGCCTGCTGCTGAGCGGGCTGCGCCAGTTGTTCAACCCGCTGAACTGGCGATTCCTGCTATCGCGGGCCAACCTGCTGGCCCTGGGGCTGCGCAACGAGTGGGGGGTCGATGGGCTGTTGTCACAGATCGACGCCCGGCCGGACTGGTCGATCAATGGCACCACGGCCGAGAACGGCAAGCGCTTTCGCTTCAAGCGCAGCAACATGGGCGACTATTCCATCGGCTACGCCGCCACCGGTGACATGCCGCTGGCCGAAGCCCTCGCGGTCTCGGCGGCGTTTCCCGGCGGAATCGGGCCACTGGTGCTCGACAGTCGGCGGTTCAAGTGGATGCAGCGCGGCTGGGACGCGCCGCTGAATACGGCGGTCGAAACGAAACTGCCGTTCAGCCGACTGCACCTGTATGACGGCGGGGTCTACGACAACCTGGGCCTGGAGCCGTTCTTCGACGCGGCCACCGGCCGCAGCAAGCGCTACGAATACCCGATCATCGCCTCTGACGCCGGGGCACCGCTCAAACCGGGCTTCCGGGCCGGGGTCCTGAGCCCCTGGCGGCTCAAGCGCATCGCCGACATCATGTCCGACCAGTCCCGGGCCCTGCGGATACGCGGTTTCGTCGAGTACCTCAACCAGGCCCCCGGGCGCGGCAGCTATCTGGGCATCACCAGCGCGCTGATCGAGGCGTCGGCGGGCAGCGATGCGGCCTTCGCGGCGAACGTCCCCACCAGCCTGGATCGCCTGTCCCACGAGGCCTTCGACCGTATCGCCGGGCACGGCTACGCGGTTGCGCGAGTCACTGACCAGCAGCATGGGCTGCTACCCACGGGAGCGGCGACGCCTCTCACCCACGAACCGGCCTGAGGGGCGTTCAAGGCGCCACCCGCGCAGTGCCAGCGAACTGCAAGGGCACCATCGGCTGGTCCAGCCCCCCTATCGCCGGCGCGTGAATCACTCGCCCGCCGCCGCCAGCTCGAAACAGAACACCGCGCCCTTGCCAGGCACCGACAGCAGGCGGACCTGGCTGTCATGCAACTGCAGGATACGCCGCACGATCAGCAGGCCCAGGCCGCCGCTGCGGCGATCGCCATCCTGGCTGAAGGGACGCCGGAACAGGTTGTCCAGCAGCCTGGGCGGGATGCCCGGACCGGTATCGCTGACGGTCACCCGGACCTTGCCAGGCTCGTGCACCAGCGCCACTTCGATACTGCCGCCCTCCGGGGTATGGCGTAGCGCGTTGTCGATCAGGTTGGTCAGCACCCGTTCGATCATGCCCAGGTCGGCACTGACCATCGACGCGCCACGCGGCAAGACCGCCAGCAGCTTCGAGTGGCGGGTCTCGGCCATCAGCTCGAACTTCTGGAACACGTCCTGGATCAGGTCGCTGAGGGAAAAATCCTCGCGTTCCAGGCGCACCTCGCCATGCTCCAGGCGCGCCAGTTCGAACAGCGCCTGGGCCAGCTGCCGGACCTTGTTGCTCTGCGCCAGCGCGATGCCCAGGTAACGCTTGCGCTCGTCCGGCGCCAGCAGCTCACCCTTGAGCGAGAGCGTTTCCAGATAGCCATGCAGCGAGGCCAGCGGCGTACGCAGGTCATGGGAAATGTTCGCCACCAGTTCGCGCCGGTCCTGATCGAGGCGGGTCAGGGCCCGCCACTGTTCGCCGATACGAGCCGCCATCTGGACGAAACTGGCTTCCAGCACCTCGATCTCATCGCCCCTGCCCGAGCCCGCGAGGGGTAGCGTCGGCGGATTGGCCGGCGCGGCATCGGTGTCGAAATCGCGCATGGTCGCGGTCAACCGGCGCAATGGCCGGGTGATCAGGCGAAAGGCAACGAGGCCGGCGATCAGGCCCAGCAACGCCACCAGGCTCATCGCCCACAGCGTGGTGCGCAGGACCGAGCTGGCACTCACCCGCGCCGCCAGCCGGTCATGCTCCTCGCCCTGCAACACCACGTAGAGATAGCCCAGTTCCTTGCCGCCGCCGTGCAGCGCGGCGGCACTGAACACCTTGCGCCCGTCGCTACTGCGCGGATCGTCGCCGAGAATCGGCAGCGGCTGGCCCTCCAGCAGGCGATGGATCGGCTCCAGGTCGACCTGGTCACGCTTGAGATGGCCCTGTGGCGCGGCATCGCCGGTGATCCGCCCGCTCGGGTCGAGCAGGTAGACCTCGACACTGGGGTTGACGTTCATCAGTTGGCCGAACAGCGCCCGTACGCCTTCCATGGTCAGGCCCTCGGTGCCCACCAGGCGGTTCTCCAGGGCGATGCTGCGGGCCAGGTCGCGGGACAGCCCCTGCACCACTTCCTTTTCGTGCATGTCGCTGGCACGCACCTGCAGCCAGACCGAGGCACCGCAGCAGGCCAGCAGCAGCACCGCAAAGACCACGGACAGGCGCTGGGACAGGGTCAGGTTCATTCGGCGCGCCCCGCTGGAGCGAACCGATAACCGCGGCCCCAGACCGTGAGAATCCGTTCGGGCTGCGCCGGATCGACTTCGATCTTCGCCCGCAGGCGGTTGATATGCGTGTTGACCGTGTGCTCGTAGCCGTCGTGCTGATAGCCCCAGACCTGGTTCAGCAGGTCCAGGCGCGAATAGACCGTGCCGGGGTTCTTCATGAAGAAGTGCAGCAGGTCGAACTCCCGTGGCGTCAGGTCCAGTTCCTGGCCGTCGACCGTCGCCACGCGGGTCAGCGGGTCGAGGCTCAGGCCGTTGAGTTCGAGGCTGCCGGCATCGACCTTGAGGCTCCTGGCCAGGGCATCGACCCGCCGCAGCAGGGCCTTGACCCGCGCCGCCAGTTCGAGCATCGAGAACGGCTTGGCCAGGTAGTCGTCGGCGCCCAGTTCCAGGCCCAGCACCCGATGCATCTCGCTGGAACGGGCACTGGTGATGATGATCGGCGTGTAGCGCGCCATGGCCCGGGCCTGGCGGCAGATTTCCAGGCCATCGACGCCCGGCAGCATCAGGTCGAGGATCAGCGCATCCCAGCCGCCCTTTTCCAGTTGCGCCAGGCCCAGGTTGCCGTCGGCACAGTGGGTGACCTGGTAGCCCTCGTCACGCAGGTGCAGGCTCAGCAGCCCGGCCAGGTGCAGGTCGTCCTCGACGATCAGAATGCGTTTGGGTGAATCCATGGGGTGGCGTTCCTGCAGGTGAATTATCCGTGACGTTCACAGCATATGACGTCCGCCGCATTGTGCCGAATCGGCATCAACGCAATGTTCACAATTAATTTAACTTTACGGGAGGATTTGGCGACCGTTGCCGCCGGACACTGAAAGCCTGATCAATTGCCATGGAAGTAACGCCATGTCCACCCGAAGACGCTTTCTGTTCTCCAGTGCCGCCGCCCTGCTCGCCGCCGGTTTCGTCGACTGGCGCGCAGTCGCCGCCACGATGGCTGGCAACGGCGACCCGGATGAAACCTTCGAAGTCAGCCGCAGCGACGCCGAATGGCGCGCCCTTCTGAACGACAGCCAATACCAGGTGCTGCGCCGGGAAGGCACCGAACGCCCCTACAGCAGCCCCCTCAATGACGAGCACCGCGACGGCGTGTTCGCCTGTGCCGGTTGCCAGCAGGCGCTGTTTTCCTCGGCGGCCAAGTTCGACAGCCACACCGGCTGGCCGAGCTTCACCGCGCCACTGGAGAACGCCGTCGGTACCCGCCGCGACGGTTCGCTGGGGATGGTACGCACCGAAGTGCACTGCCATCGCTGCGGCGGCCACCTGGGCCACGTGTTCCCCGACGGCCCGGCGCCGACCGGATTGCGCTACTGCATGAATGGCGTGGCGATGACGTTTACGCCGAGTGCGGGTGCGACCTGAACAGAGGGTTCCCCTGTGGGACCAGCCTGAATAGAGGCCTTCTCTGTGTGACCAGCTTGAGCAGAGGGCCCCCTGTGGAAGCGGGCTTGCCCGCGAATAGGCCTTCAAGGACGCCAAAAGCTTCGCGGGCAAGCCCGCCCCACAAACAGCCCTGCTCCCAAAGGCCCCTGTTTCAGCGGGGTCCCGCGCTGGCAACGCTCCAACTTACGAGGATTTTCATCATGCTTCTACTCATCCTGGCGTATCTGGGCGGTCTGTTGACCATCCTCAGCCCGTGCATCCTGCCGGTGCTGCCGTTCGTGTTCGCCCGCTCCGGCGAATCGTTGCGCCGCAGCGGCCTGCCGCTGCTGTGCGGCATGGCCCTGACCTTCGCCCTGGTCGCCACCCTTGCCGCCGTCGGCGGTGGCTGGGTGGTGCGGGCCAACCAGTACGGACGCTGGCTGGCGATGGCGCTGATGGCGTTCTTCGCCATTACCCTGCTCTTCCCCCACCTGGCCGATCGCCTGGCCCGGCCACTGGTGTCGGCCGGTGATCGGCTGTCACGCTCGGCCCAGGACGGCAGCGGGCAACCCAGCATGCGCTCGTCCTTCGTCCTCGGTATCGCCACCGGCCTGCTGTGGGCACCGTGCGCCGGGCCGATCCTCGGTCTGATCCTCACCGGCGCGGCCCTGCAAGGCGCCAATATCGGCACCACGCTGTCGCTGCTGGCCTACGCCGCTGGCGCCGCCACGTCCCTGGCCGGCGCGCTGCTGGTGGGTGGCCGGGTGTTTGCCGCGATGAAGCGTAACCTGGGTACGGGCGAATGGCTGCGCCGTGGTCTCGGCGCGGCGATGCTGGCCGGCGTGGCGGCCATTGCCCTGGGCCTGGACACCGGCCTGCTGACCCGCGTGTCGACGGTCGCCACCTCCGGTATCGAGCAGAAACTGCTGGATACCCTCAATCCTGCCCCGCAACAGAACGCCATGATGATGCAGGGTGGCGCGATGATGGCCGCGACTGTCCACGACGAACAACCGGCCGGCAGCATGATGGCGATGGCCGCCAAGACGGCCGCCACCGACCGCGCCCTGCCGGTGGAAGGCACCCTGCCCGACCTGTCCGGCGCCGTGCAGTGGCTCAACTCGGCACCGCTGAACGCCGCCGAACTCAAGGGCAAGGTGGTGCTGATCGACTTCTGGACCTACTCCTGCATCAACTGCCTGCGCAGCCTGCCCTACGTCAATGCCTGGGCGCGGAAGTACCATGACCAGGGCCTGGTGGTGATCGGTGTGCACGCGCCGGAGTTCGCCTTCGAGCGCGACATCGACAACGTGCGCCGGGCCGTGGCCAAGCTCGGTATCCAGTACCCGGTGGCGATCGACAACAACTACGCGATCTGGCGCGGTTTCAACAACCAGTACTGGCCGGCGCACTATTTCGTCGACGCCCAGGGCCGCGTGCGCTACCACCATTTCGGCGAGGGCGACTATGCCGGCTCCGAGCGGGTGATCCAGCAACTGCTGGCCGAAGCCGGCAACCGCAACGTCGCCGGCGGCGTGGTCACCGCGCAGGCCAGCGGCGTGATGCAGGCAGCCGACGAGGCCGAAGTGCAATCCCCGGAAACCTACATCGGCTATGACCGTGCCGAGCACTTCGCTTCTCCTGGCCAGCAGGCAGCCGACCAACCGAAGCTCTACAGCGCACCGCAGCAACCGCTGTTGAACCAGTGGGGTCTGGCCGGCAACTGGACCGTGGGTGCGGAACGGGCCGCGCTGAACCAGGCGGGAGGCGGCATCGTCTTTCGCTTCCATGCCCGCGACCTGCACCTGGTGCTCGGTCCTTCCGCCAATGGCCAACCCGTGCGCTTCAAGGTGCTGATCGACGGCCAGGCGCCCGCGGCGAACCACGGCACCGACACCGACGCCAGCGGCCAGGGCACGGTGACCGAGCAGCGCCTCTATCAACTGGTGCGCCAGGCCGGTGACGTCGGCGAGCACACCTTCTCCATCGAATTTCTCGACCCTGGTGTCCAGGCCTACGCCTTCACTTTCGGTTGATTGCCAAGAGGATGTCTGAAATGAGCAAATCCGTGATGCAGAAAAAATCCGCCTCGCCGTTGTTGACGATCGCCGCAGTGGCCGGCCTGGCCCTGTCGGTCCTGCTGGTCCAGCGTTTTGCCTTTGCCGCCGAACCGGTGGTGCAGATCGCCCCGCCGGCGCTGGATGAACCGGCCACGACCGGACAAGCCACGGCGGTGTTTGCCGGCGGCTGCTTCTGGGGTGTGCAGGGCGTGTTCCAGCATGTACGCGGGGTGCAGAACGCCGTGTCCGGTTATGCCGGCGGCGCGGCGACCACCGCGCACTACGAGCAGGTCGGCGGCGGCGATACCGGCCATGCCGAAGCGGTGCAGGTCACCTATGACCCGAGCCAGGTCAGTTACGGCAAGCTGCTGCAGGTGTTCTTCTCGGTGGCCCACGACCCGACCCAGCTCAACCGCCAGGGGCCGGACAGTGGCACGCAGTACCGTTCGGCGATCTTCCCGGTGAATGCCGAGCAGGAAAAAGTGGCCCAGGCGTACATCGAGCAATTGGATGGGGCCAAGGTGTTCCCGGCGAAAATCGTCACCCGGATCGAGGACAACAAGGTCTTCTACCCGGCCGAGGGCTATCACCAGAACTATCTGACGCTGCATCCATACGTGCCCTACATCGCCATCAATGACTTGCCGAAGGTGGAAAACCTCAAGCGCATGGAGCCGCAGTTGTACCGGGAGGATCCGGTGCTGGTGCCGGCCGCGCAGTGATGGCGGAGGTTTTTCGCGGATGAGTCCGGCTCCCACAGAGGGTTGGCGGTGATCGCAATGTCCGCGAACGACACAAGACCATGGGGGCCGGATTCATCCGCGAACGAGCCGGAACAGGCACCACCTCTTTCAAGGCGGTGCCCCAAGGCTCAAGGATAACGCCGCTTGTCCGGCGCTGGCGGGAAGTACTGGTACAGCCAGGTCTCGCTCAACGTCCGCTCGCCGCTGCGAATGAACATCCGCAGCTCCACCGGATCGACGCTGTCATTGGTCGGGTACCAGTCGAAGAGCACCCGATATCCGCCAATCTCATCGAGCTTGAGGACACTGAAATCCTTCACCTGACCATTGGACGCGCTGACCACCGGCTCGATCCCGGTCCCTTCGGCCAGGCGCTCCAGCCCGCCGCCGTTGAAGTCCACGGCAAAACGCCGGGCCCAGACCTCGGGGTAGTGCTCGCCCGGCGCCCAGCCTTCGGTGAAACCGCCCATGCCCGAGCGCGTCGCGTGCACCCGTGCCAGCGGCGTGCCCACCGGGGGCAGTGCGCTCCAGTACAGCTTGTAGCCGTAGGTCAGCGAATCGCCGGCCTTGACCGGCTGCTTCGGGGTCCAGAACGCGACGATGTTGTCCATGGTTTCGCCGGTGGTCGGGATCTCCAGCAGGTCCACCGAGCCCTCGCCCCACGGCGTGGTCGGCTCGACCCACAGGCTCGGCCGGCGGCTGTACCAGTCCACCGTGTCCTGGTAGCTGGCGAACTCGTGGTCGGTCTGCACCAGGCCGAAACCCTTGGGGTCCTTGTCGGCAAACGCGTTGAACTGCAGCTTGGCCGGGTTGTTCAGCGGCCGGCAGATCCACTCGCCATTGCCGCGCCACATCGCCAGGCGATCGGAGTCATGGATCTGCGGGTGAATCGTGTCGCACATGCGCCGCTCATGGGTGCCGCAACTGAACATGCTGGTCATCGGCGCGATGCCCAGTTGCTCGATATCCGCCCGGGCGTTGACATGGGCTTCGACGCTCATCACCACCTGCTCGGCCTGGCAGTCGATGTCGAAACGGTAGGCACCGGTGGCGCTCGGCGAGTCGAGCAAGGCATAGACCACGAAACGGGTGCTTTCCTTGGCCGGGGTCTCGAACCAGAACTTGGTGAAGTCCGGAAACTCCTCACGCTTGTGCGCATAGGTGTCGATGGCCAGCCCGCGCGCGGACAGCCCGTACTGGCCGGTCTTGTCCACCGCGCGGAAGTAGCTGGCGCCGAGGAACGAGACGATATCGTGACGGTCGATCTCCGGCGCCTTGAACAGCTTGAAACCGGCAAACCCCAGGTCGCCCTTGAGCTGGGACTGGTCGATACCGCTGCTGGCATAGTTGAACAGCGGTGGACGGAAATGCACTTCCCGGGCCTGGCGGGTCTTCGCGTCGACGCTGTACATGCGCACCGGTTGCTTGAAACCCATGCCGACGTGGAAAAACTGCACATCCAACTGGCCCTTGAGCTCATTCCACAGCGAATGCCGGGCGTCGTACTGGATCGCGTTGAACTGCTGCGGAGTCATGTTCGCCAGGGTCGGCGGCAGAACCTGCCGGGTACTGACATAAGGATTGCCCGCGAGTCCCTTCGCCTGGGCCTGCAACGCCTCGAAATCAAAATGTTCGATGTCACCGTCCGCGGTGGCGGCAAGCGCCCGTGCCGCGAACAGACCGCTGGCCGACAGGCCGGTATAGGCCGCCAGGGCCATGGAAGCTTTCAGGAGATTACGGCGATGCATAAAAAGACCTGTACTGAGGACGATCCGGACACCGGAAAACGCAAGGTGCCAGACAGGAGAATCAGCCGCCACGCACTGTCGACGGCTGCAAGCAACAGATACCAAATCCCGATGATCGTTCGCAATCTCTTTGGAAAACTTGATGACAGCCTTTATTCAGCAAAGGTGTGGCTAGATGTTTCAAGCCTTGATCCGATTTCGGGGCGCCCCCTTAACGACCGCCAGACAGACGTGAATATTTCTTCAGAAAGCTTTCACGGGTTTGTTGGCAAAATCCCACACCTGTTGTGAAGGTCCGTACGAGGCAACTGCAATGACCCGCATCCTGACCATTGAAGACGATGCTGTAACCGCCAAGGAAATCGTGGCTGAATTGAGCAGCCATGGGCTTGAAGTGGACTGGGTGGACAATGGCCGCGAAGGCCTGGTACGCGCCGTGAGCGGCGACTATGACCTGATCACCCTTGATCGCATGCTGCCGGAACTCGATGGCCTGGCCATCGTCACCACCCTGCGGACCATCGGCGTCGCCACGCCGATCCTGATGATCAGCGCCCTCTCCGATGTCGACGAGCGTGTACGTGGCCTGCGCGCCGGTGGCGACGACTACCTGACCAAGCCGTTCGCCTCCGATGAGATGGCCGCCCGCGTCGAAGTACTGCTGCGGCGCAAGAGCCCGGCACGGGAGTTCGAGACCTCGCTGCGGGTCGCCGACCTGGAACTGAACCTGATCAGCCGCGAGGCCACCCGCGCCGACCAGTTGCTCAGCCTGCTGCCCACCGAATACAAGCTGCTTGAGTTCCTGATGCGCAACACCGGGCAGATCCTCTCGCGGATGATGATCTTCGAGGAAGTCTGGGGTTATCACTTCGACCCGGGCACCAACCTGATCGACGTGCACATCGGCCGCCTGCGCAAGAAAATCGACACGCCAGGCCTGCCACCGCTGATCCGCACGGTACGGGGTTCGGGTTATGTCATTGCCGAACCCCTCTAAGGGCTGGCGCTCGTCCGCCAGCCGCCTGCTGGCGCTGTACAGCTTTCTCTTCGTCGCCTGGAGCTGCGGCCTGATGGGCGTGCTCTACTACGAAGTCTCCGGCTACCTCGACACCCTGGCGCGCCACTCGCTGATGCAGCGCCAGCACCTGTTCTCGCGCTTCCAGGGCCAGCAGTTGGTGGACGCCCTGACCACCAGCATGACCTTCGACATGCGTGGCGTGGATGCCTACGGCCTGTTCAACGAACAGAAAGTGCACCTGAGCGGGCCGATCATGGAAATGCCGCCGGACCTGATCATGGACGGCCGCATCCACGAACTCGCCAACTGCATCGACTCCGACGACCCCAACCTGCCGCAGGACAGTTGCGACGCCGTCGCCACCCAGACCCACGACGGTCGCTGGCTGCTGCTGGTACGCGACAACGGTTCGCTGTTCGGTGTGACGCGGATCATTCTCCATGCCCTGTTCTGGGCGGTGTCGCTGACCATCCTGCCGGGTATCGCCGGCTGGCATCTGCTGCGGCGCCGACCGATCCGTCGCATCCGGGCGATCCAGGCCAGTGCCGAAGCCATCGTCGCCGGCGACCTCGGTCATCGCCTGCCCCTGTCCAACCGTCGCGACGAGTTGGACATGCTCGCGGCCATCGTCAACGCCATGCTCGACCGCATCGAGCGGCTGATGAACGAGGTCAAGGGCGTCTGCGACAACATCGCCCACGACCTGCGCACGCCGCTGACCCGCCTGCGCGCGCAGCTCTACCGCATCCAGCAGCAGGCCCCGCAGGACTCGCCCGAGTCGCTGCAACTGGACGGTGTGATCGCCGAAACCGACACCCTGATGGCACGCTTCAAGGGGCTGCTGCGGATTTCCGAGCTGGAAGACCACCAGCGCCGCTCCGGCTTCGTGGTGCTCGATCCGCTGCCACTGTTGCGCGAGCTGCATGACTTCTACCTGCCCCTGGCCGAGGAAGCGCAAATCAGCCTGCGCCTGGAGGTGCCGCCGATGCTGCCGCCCATCACGGGCGACCGCGCCCTGCTCTTCGAGGCCCTGGCGAACCTGCTGAGCAACTCGATCAAGTTCACCCCGCCGGGCGGCGAAGTGGTGTTGCTGGCGGCCAACGACCAGGGCAGCACGCGAATCGAGGTGATCGACACCGGCCCGGGCATCCCGCCCTCGGAACGCGATGCGGTGTTCCAGCGCTTCTACCGCTGCGATGACGGCAACCAGCACAGCGGCTTCGGCCTGGGCCTATCGATCGTCGCGGCGATCATCAGCCTGCATGGCTTCAACCTGAAGATCGGCACCGGCGAGCGAACAGGCGCCCGGCTGATTCTGGAATGCCGGGACAGCCTGATCGCCGTCGACTAGCCGGTGAGGCTGCGGAACGTACCGTGACCGTCTTTGGGGATCCGGTGCGGGAAGACGGGATCATTCCTTGCTCAGATCCACCAACGGCGTACCCCGCACCTCCGTCTTGCGCCCGTCCTGGATCTGCGCCACCCGCTGCACCGCCTCATCCACCGCCGTCTTGTCCGCCAGCAGGCTGTAGCTGACCTGGAACTGGCGTTTCTGCCCGGCACCGATGGTCGGCACCAGTCCCAGCGGGCGCTGGTAACGGCGGTTGTAGGAGAAGCTGGTGCCCGGTTCCAGCCCGGTCACGTAACCCTGGCCCTGGGTGTCGGTGTTCTTCCACAGGGAGAACACCGGCAACTGTTGCGTGTTGAAGCCGACCGAAACCCCGAGGTTTGCGGCCTTGTTGTGCAACACCGCCAGGGTATCGCCCTTGGCATCGGCGTAGGGCACGACGTTGTAGACCGTCTCGTCGTAGTCCCTGGTTGGCGCGCGGTAGGTCTGCCAGTCGGGCAGGTCGCCCTTGGCCTTGTCGTTGAACGGCGACACCTGCTTCACCGGCGCGACGAAACGCGCGCCCTGCTCCAGGAACGGCGTGCTGAAGTTGTTGTGGTACAGCGCCTGGTATTCCTTCGGATAGTCGCCGTTGTTGGTCAGCGTGTCATTGATCGCGAAGCTCACGCTACCGGGCAGCGTCGACAACTCGGTGGCCACGGAAAAATCGACTTTCTTGAACGCCTGTTCCTTCAACTCGCCCTGCAGGCGAATGGTGTAAGGCGGCTGCTCGTCGATATGCAGGGTGACCTTGTTGGCCGGAATATTCGCCGCCCGCCCATGCAGGGTGAGCAGTTCGCCGTTATCCAGCCCCGGATGCCCGACCCATTCATAGCCGCAACGCACCACCAACTCGTTGAAACCCTCCAGCCAACCCAGGCCGCCACGACCGTTGAGTTCCATGAAGGCCGGGTTGACCACCTCCTTGACCGGCGAGTCCCAGCCCAGGCGGACATTGCCCACGGAGGCCCGCAGAACGTTCATGCCCCGCGTCGGTACCACAGAGAGCTTCATCGTGCCGTTGTCGATATCGATGATGCTGACCCCTTCCTGGCGACCGCCATGCAAGGTGCGCATCGTGACGGAGAAGGGCTTGGCGGTCTTGATCCCCAGTTGCTCGCTGGTGATCTGGCGGTTCTGCGCGGGCGTGTCGCTGTCGAGCAGCACATAGTCCCAGGCCATGGCATGGGAGGCGGTGGTCAGGGCGGTGACGCCGAAAAGCAGTCGGAGGGTGTTCATGGGCTGTCCTTGTTGGAATTGTTCGACGTTTATAGCGCCAGTGAAACGATTCAGCAAGCCCATCAAATCAACCCGCGACGACAGGTTCTCCGGGCGCCCCCCGTGGATTGCCGCCACGACAGACAAAAGCGGATAGCCCCTCTCGAGATGCACCCGACGGATCGGCTAGATCGACAGCACCATTCGTTGCCGGTCGTTCACGGCCTCCTCCGGCGGCGCCTGCTCGACCCGGAATCCGCAACGATCCAGTACCTTTCTCGAGGCGATATTGTCCCTGTAGACATACGCAACCAACTGCGTCAGCTTCCAGTGCTGCCGGGCCTGCTGAATCAGATGCCTCAAGGCCAGCGTTGCCAGCCCCTGCCCGCCAACGTCGTGCCCCACCCGGTAGCCGACTTCAGCGGTGCCCGCGGACACCCCGATGTCTTTCAGGTTCGCCCGCCCCACGATGTGCCCGCGCTCGTCCTCAATCACGAACGGATGCCAGGTGCCGTCGGCAAAACCGGACAGGTAGCGTTCGATATGCTCGGCGACGCCCTGTATCGAGTAAAAGGCCGGATCACGCGCATCGATCCGGGACTCGAACCATTCGCGATTGAGGGTTTCGAATGCCAGCAAGGCCTGGACATCGGTGGCTTCCAGCCTGCGTACTCTGAATGAACTCATTGATCGTCTTCTCCCTGTTGCGCAACAGCGTTGTTGGCCGGTACCAGCGCCGGATTCTACCCAGCATGTCGAACCGGATGAACCGGCCAGTTCCACATGCACCCGCCACCCTGCCCCGGTCCGCGTTTTCCACCACGGCCGACCACGCTATAGTGCCTATTCACCCCTCATGAGCGGAACGACATGAGCGCACTGCAGAGTCTCGTTGAACAGGCCTACGAGCAGGCCAAGCATGGCAAGTGGGATCAACTTCTGTCCGAATGGAACGAGCTGCCGCCGCTTGCCCGACGCTGCTGCCATTACCAGAAAGCCTCTTCCGGCTGGACCTTTCTGCACCAGGCCGCCTACTTCGGCCATGAAGTCGCCTGCCGCGCACTGATCCGTGCGGGCGCCTCGCTCGACAGCGTGACCTACAAGGAGCAGACGGCGGCGGATATCGCCCGGAACCAGGGGCATCCCCTGCTGGCCGAGCTTCTGCAACGGGCCTCGCGGCACAGCGAATCACTCTGGGTCAGCCCGAATGATCCGGACCTGCTGCCCAGCAGCAACGCCTGGAGCGAAGCCAGGGAACATCGTGCGCAGGAAGCGATACTGGTGGCCTATGCCGGTGGCGTGGTCAGGATTGCCAAGGGCGACCGCTACTTTACGGACTCGTTCGAGCGCACCCTGGTGGGCTGGCACGGCACTTATGATCCGCCTTGCGGGATGGACGGCGAATCGATCCTGACCGGCGTCTAGCCCGCGCTGACAATGCACGCCGAACATCCACTGAAGGAGCGTCATGGATGGGATCCGTTGAAAGCAGCCGCCTGAAGATCTGGCAAGCCCTCTCGTCCCTGTTTCTCGATACCGAGATCGACGAACTGACCTACGACTACATTGCGCGTACCGTGCTTGAATCCGGTTACCCAACGGAAGAAGTGCATCGCATCCTGTGGAACGAAGTCTTTCCGGTTCTGGAAGCGAACCTCAGGTGTGTTGCCGGGGAATGGGCCGGCTGGTCGGATGATTGGCTTGCGCAGCACCTCGAGGCGAATGACAAGCCGGTGACCGGCAAACGCCGTGGCGCCATCGCCAGGGAGATCGCGACATGCTGGGAGCATGTCGCATCGAGAGTATCGGGTCGTACCTGACTCCGATTGCCGGGCCGAACGGCCATTCCCGGGCAGTGAAAGTTTTTCCTTTCGATCATGGCGCTTTGCTTTGATTGAACTACCTTTTCACACAAGGAACGAGCCATTGCGGCTTGTATCACCCCAAGTCGTTCTCAACGATCGGTCGGCGAAGCAGCCAGGCCTGCTCCCCTGATCGTGCGCGGTGTCGAGGATATCGCTGGAATCACTGGTGGTTGGTGTGGAGGGCAGTTCTGGGATAGCCCAGTCAGCCCACGGACGGTCTGCTCGGCGAGGGTGTACCTATCATGACGTATCGTAGCGTGCCTGTTTTCAAGACAATGGTTCATGGCCTGCTATGGATGGGCCTGGGAATGGAAGCAGCCCAGGCCGCGACTGGAAACTGTGCGCAGTTGGCCAGCCTGCCCACGGTTCACGAGGTGGGCCAGGGGCTTCAGGATGAACTGCGCATGCCGGTTCCCATTACCCAACTGGCCGTGGGCGACCCGAAAATCGCCGACGTGCAGACCAGCGGCGGCAGCGCCTTCATTCTCACCGGCATGGCACCCGGCGCCACCAGCCTGATGGTCTGGACCGCCTGTTCGCCGACACCCCGCCAGAGCATGGTATTCGTCAAGGGCAAGGCCACCGCCGCGTTGACCAGCGGGTCGACGGTCCCGTCCGAAGACCCGCTGCTGCCGAGCCAGGTGCAGACCGACATTCGCTTCGTCGAAGTCAGCCGCAGCAAACTGAAAGAGGCCAGCACCTCGATCTTCGGCAAGAGCGGCAACTTCCTGTTCGGCTCGCCGGGCACGGTCCCCGGCGTGACGGTGACCCCCGGCCGACTTGGCAACCTGGCGCCCAATATCCCGCTCAACAACAACTCGTTCAATATCGGCATCGGCGGCGGCAATGTACTGGGGCTGATCAACTCCCTGGAAGGCAGCGGCTTCGCCTACACCCTGGCACGGCCGAGCCTGGTGGCCCTCAGCGGTCAGAGTGCAAGCTTCCTGGCCGGTGGCGAGGTGCCGATTCCGGTGCCCAGCTCAGGCAGCGATACCATCTCCATCGAGTACAAGGAGTTCGGTGTCCGCCTGACCCTCACCCCGACCATCATCGGCAGCGGGCGCATTGCCCTGAAGGTGGCCCCCGAAGTCAGCGAACTGGACTACAGCAACGGCGTGCAGATCTCCGGCATCGTGGTTCCGGCACTGACCGTGCGGCGTACCGACACCAGCATTTCCCTGGCCGATGGCGAAAGCTTCGTCATCAGCGGCCTGATCAGCAGCCGCAACACCGCCCAGGTGAACAAGTTTCCGGGGCTGGGCGATATCCCGGTGCTCGGCGCATTCTTTCGCAACAATACCCTCAACCGCGATGAGCGCGAGTTGTTGATGATCGTTACGCCGCACCTGGTTCAACCACTGGCGGCCAATGCCAAGCTGCCTTCATTGCCAGGCGAACAACTGCGCAACTACGACCCGAACTTCTATCGCATGTACTTCCTCGAAAGCGGCGACTTCGACAACCGCATGGGGCTCTCGCAATGAAAGCGGTCGTGGCGCTGGCGGCAACAGCGCTGCTCACCGGTTGTGCCGGCAATGCCCTGTCCTCCCGACCGGCCAGTTGCACGCCTCCCGCCTCGGATCAACAACTGACCCTGAATCTGGCCGACGAAATGATCAACGATGGTCGTCTATACGCCAGCCTGGCGAACCTGGAAGGCCTACCCGACAATCTGGTTCAGGTGCGCCTGCGCAAGGCCCGCATCCTGCGCCTGCTCGGTCGCAATGACGCCGAACCGTTGTACCGGGGCCTTCTGGGCACTTGCCTGGCGGCGGAAGGCGAGCATGGCCTGGGTCAGTTGGCGGCGGCCCGCAACGACAATGCGACGGCCCTGGCACACCTCGAGCGGGCAGCGAGAATGTCACCCACCGATGAAAAGATCCGCAATGACTTGGGAGTCGTGTACCTCAACCAACGGCGGATCAACGACGCCCGCTTCGAGTTCCTGACCGCCCTGGAACTCAAGCAGTCCGACTCGCTGGCCGCCTTCAACCTGGTGACATTGTTGATCTACGAGGATAACTGGAAGCAGGCCGCGGAACTGGCGAGCCGCGCCAATCTGGGCCCCAGGCAGGTCAGCGAGGCGCAAGCCCGGGCCGAGAAACTCAAGGGCCAGGCCCGGAACGTGGCGGCCGCCGAGGGTGCGCGTCCGGCCGCCGATGCCTCTGCCGACAGTGCGATCAAGTAGAGATGAGGAGTCGAGATGAATACCAAGAGGCTGTTGATGGTGTCCCTGGCCTGCCTGTCCACGTCCGCCTGGGCTATCGATCCGGGCCCCTCGTCAGAGCAGCAGCAAGGTACCGAACAGTGGCTGCAACTGCAGGTCCGCGGCGTGGTGGCCTCGCCCAAACCGCAGACCGCCTCGGCCGCCGAACGCGATCTGGCCATGCAACGCTGGCTCAACAGTTTCAACTACCCGATCCCCGAGCGTTACCAGCAGAAGGAATCGGGCAACATCAGCGGCAAATGAGCCAGCCGCGGGGCCTGGCCCGCGCCTCGTCCTGAACCGCCCCCCCGGGCTCACGGACTGCCGAAGGCCTGGAACACCCCGATCATGGCCGGGCCGATCGCAATCAGGAAGAAGCTTGGCCACAGGCAGAAAATCAGCGGAAAGATCAGCTGGGTGCCGATTTTCGCGCCTGCCTCCTCGGCCGCCTGGGTACGCCGGTCACGGAACTCGTCGGCATAGATACGCAGGGTTTCGGCCACGCTGGTACCGAAACGTATACTCTGTGCCAGCAGACTGACCAACCCCTGCACATCCTCCAGCCCGGTGCGCACGGCCAGTTGCTTGAGCGCCTCGGTGTTGCTGACTCCGGCACGGATCTGCGCATTGACCAGCGCCAGTTCCTCGGCCAGTTCGACCTGGCTGAGCGCCATCTCCTCGGCCACCCGTTCGATGGTCGTCGGCAAGGCCAGGCCCGATTCCACGCAAACCACCATCAGATCCAGTGCATCCGGAAAAGCCACTCGCAGCCGCCGCTGCCGCCGTTGCTTGCGCTTGCCGACGTACAGCGCCGGCAGCAACCAGGCGAGGCCCGCCACCAGGACCAGCAACAGCAGGCCGACGGCCAGGGAAAGTCTGGGAATCAGCGGCAACAGCAGCACCCCGAGCCCCAGCAGCAGCAACGGCAGCAGCAGGCGCACCGCCCAATACACCTGTACCGCCGAAGACGAGCGATACCCGGCATGGATCAACAGCAGTCGAGTGGCGGATGCCTGCGCGGTCTCGGTCGAACCGAACTGCTGCCCTACCCGCTCCAGCAACATTTGCAGGCCACCCGGCACGTGCGGCCCCACCGTGGTGCCGATGTGCCCGCGCTTGATCGATGCCAGACGGCGCCGCATCGGATCCTGAAGCCCCATCAACAACAGGATGACGGTGACCACCGCCAGCACCGTGCTCAAACCGATCGCGCTGACGAACAACAGGCGAGCCAGCGCCTCATTCTCCGTCACCCGACTGAACACCCCGAGCAGATAATCCATGACGCGCCCCTCCACAGGTTGAGAACCGCCTACACCTGAATGCGGATGATTCTGCGTATCCAGAGAATCCCGACCAACATGGCGCAGAACGCGCCAATGATCATCCTGTGGCCGACCGGATCATTGATCAGCACCGGCAGGTAGCTGGGGGTGGTGACCAGGATCACCGCCGCCAGCACGAAGGGGATGGAAACCAGCACCCAGGCCGACATGCGCCCTTCGGCCGACAGGGTCCTGATCTTGCGCTGAAAGCGAAAGCGTCCGCGGATCAACCGGCTCAAGCGCTCCAGCACCTCGGTCAGGTTGCCGCCGGTCTCGCGATGGATGAGGATCGACGTCACCAGCATCATCACCGTCATGCTCGGCATCCGTTCCAACAGGCCGAGCATGGCCCGGCGCACGTCATTGCCATAGTTGATATCGGCGAAGGTCAGGCCGAACTCATGGGCCACCGGGCCCTTCTGATCCTCGCAGACCAGGCGCAGGGTGTCGTTGAACGGATGCCCGGCGCGCAACGCGCGGCACATGGCATCCAGGGCATCGGCCAGCCCCGCCTCGAAAGCGGCAAAACGCCGGCTGCGGTCCCGGAAGATTTTCAGCAGCGGCAGGCTGGCGACCAGCAGTGCCACCAGCAGCGCCAGCCACCAGGAGGACGCCATCAGCAGCGCCAACGCGCCCGCCCCTGCGCCCATGCCGATCCCGATCAGCAGCACCCGATAGGCCCGGTATTCATGTCCGGACTGCTCGATCAATTGCGTCAGATCCGCCATGAACGGCAGTTGCTCCAGCGCCGCTTCCAGAGGCGACAGACGGGTCAGGTATTTCTGCCGCAGCACGGTCTGCATGTTCGGCAGGTTATTGGCCTTCTCCAACACATGCAGGCGGTTGCGGATGCGCTTGCGCATCCTGCTCGCCTCACCGAACACCGGCACCACCACACTCTGGGCCAGGAGGAAGGCGGCGGTGAACACCATGCCGAGGAAGATCAGGATGAATTCGGCGGATAGGTGGTTCATGACTGGCGCCCCTCCATCCACTCGGGCCGGAACAGCGCGAGCGGCAGCTCGATACCGCGCTTGGTCAGCACCTCGCGAAAGGCCGGGATCATCCCGCTGGGCCGGTAATCGCCCTGCACTTCGCCGTTTTCCCCCACGCCACTGCGGACGAACGAGAAAATCTCGCTCATGGTGATGATCTCGCCCTCCATGCCATTGATCTCCTGCACGCTGACCAGGCGCCGCTTGCCATCCTCCTGGCGCTCGAGCTGGATCACCACATCGATGGCCGAGGCGATCTGCTGACGCATGGCCTTGATCGGGAACGTGGCCCCGGTCATCGACACCATGTTCTCGATGCGCCCCAGCGCGTCGCGCGCGGTGTTGGCGTGGATGGTGGTCAACGAGCCGTCGTGTCCGGTGTTCATCGCCGTGAGCATGTCCAGGGCCTCGACGCCACGCACTTCGCCGATGACGATACGGTCAGGTCGCATGCGCAGACTGTTGCGCACCAGCTCGCGCTGGCTCACCTCGCCACGCCCCTCGATGTTGCAGGGCCGGGTTTCCAGGCGCACCACATGGGGCTGCTGCAGTTGCAGCTCGGCCGAGTCCTCGATGGTGACGATCCGCTCATTCAGCGGAATGTAGCTGGACAGCACATTGAGCAGGGTCGTCTTGCCGCTGCCGGTGCCGCCGGAGATCAGCACGTTCAGGCGACCGCGAACGATCGCCTTGAGCAGCAGCGCGATGGCCGGGGTCAGGGTGCCGACCTGGATCAGGCTGTCGGTGTTGAGCAGGTCCACGGCAAAGCGGCGGATCGACATGCTCGGCCCGTCGATGGCCAGCGGCGGAATGATCGCGTTGACCCGCGAACCGTCCTTGAGCCGGGCGTCGACCAACGGCGAGGACTCGTCGATACGCCGCCCCAGACTGGAGACGATGCGGTCGATGATGTTCAGCAGGTGCTGATCGTCGCGAAAGCGCACATCGGTCTTCTGCAACTTGCCGAACCGCTCGACATACACCGAGGCGTGGCCGTTGACCAGGATATCGGACACGCTGTGGTCCGCCAGCAGCGGCTCCAGCGGGCCGAGGCCGAGCACCTCGTCGGTGATCTGCTTGATGATCAGTTGACGACTGGCCGAACTGACCGGCGCCGAATGCTCCTCCAGCAGGCGCTGGCAGATATCGCGGATCTGCCGAGCGGCCTCGGCCGGCTCCAGGGCGTCGAGCAGCGACAGGTCCATCACCTTGAGCAATTGCTGATAGATCCTTTCCCGCCATTCGGCTTCCACCGGGGTCACCTGGCTCCTGGTCTCGTACGGGATATCCGGCGCGGCGCGCTCCCAGGCCATCAATTGCTCGACGGGGACCTGCGGCTCATCGCCCTGCTGGCCGGCCAGTGCCACGAGGGGTTTGCCGGACTGCCTGCGCAAGCGGTTACGAAATTCACTGATCATGGCTCACCCCTTGAATATGCGGTTGAAGGCGCGTTTGAACAGGCCGTTGTTCCCGACCATCGGGCTGCCGAACAATTGTCCGGTCATCTCGCGCATCGCCACGGTGATCGGCGCACGCGGTGCCTGCAGTCCCAGCGGCACGCCGGAGTTCTGGCTCTGGTTGACCAGGCCGAAGTCGTTGGGCAGTTTCAGCAGGTTCACGCAACGCAACGCCTCGCCAATGTCCTTGAGACTGACAGGCGCGGCCTTGTCGTAGCGGTTGACCACCACCTGCAACTGGTCCCCGCGCACGCCCAGGTCTTCGCGAAGAATCCGCATCAGCGAACTGGCATCACGCAGGTGGCAGACGCTTTGCTGCACCACCACGTAGACCCGGTCCGCCTGCTCCAGCACGGAACCGGTGAGGTGGTCGATTTGCCTTGGCAGGTCGACCACCACCCAGTCGTAGCTGGCGCGGGCCAGTTGCAGCAAGGTATCGACCTGTTCCGGCTGGGCATCCTGGGCCAGGCACAACTCACCGGCCCGCCCGCCCAGGACATGCAAGGTCGGGCTGAAATGGCTGCAGAATCCACGCAACGCCACGCTGTCCATGCCATCGACCTGCTGCAGCACCTCCAGGTGGCTGTGGGACTGCGCCACCTCCAGGTAATGCGCGACGCTGCCAAATTGCAGGTCCATGTCCAGCAACAGGGTGTTGCTGCTCCTCAGGCTGAGCTGATGGGCCAGGTTGCAGGCCAACAGGGTCCCGCCGGAGCCGCCCTTGGCGCTCATCACGGCGATCAGCTTGCCTTGCGCACCGATGCTGGCCCGGGCCTCGGCGACCAGCCGATTGAGCGCGGCAACCAATTCCGTCTCGGCGATCGGCTCCGGCAGCACGTCACGGGCACCGGCCTGCATCGCCAGGCGCATGGCGTCCTGCTCGTTCAACAATCCGCACACCAGCAGCGCGGGGCGTTCATGGGACGGGCGCTGGAGCAGTGCCGCCAACTCCTCGCGCCACAGGTGGCTGACCCGCAACAACAGCAGATCGGGCATCCGCTCCAGGCCATGGAGCGGGTCGACATGCCCGTTGCTCACCAGGCGGGTGCTGACTTCCAGGCTGGGTATGCGCTGGCAGACACCTTGCAGATCACGTAGCGCCGTGGCATCGCGACTGCTGACCAGCAGGCGCAGCCCGGACTTGCCGGTCGCCAGGTTCAACGGGGTTTCCTTGATGTTCAGCATGGCGTGACCTCCCCCGATTCGGAGTGATGCCCAAGGGCCTCGCGTGGCAGGATCGCCCTGAAGGTGGGCAAGGTAATGGCCACGCCAAGGCCGGGAATGAACAGGTTGAAGACGTAGCCCGACAGGCTCACCTGGACATAACGGATGGCGCGAAATCCCGTGGTACTGGTGGTGTCGTTGGGATTGGCCACCACCGCGCCACTAGCGTCCAGGTAACTCAGCACCAGGTTCGTGGTGTTCAGGTTGGTGATCAGCGTGCTCGGGCCGGTGTTGCCTGCGGCATTGAATATCGCCCGCTGCAGCACCACCGGGTCGCTGATATTGCACACCGCCGCCAGGCGCGCGCCGCGCCGCACCGACTCATCGAGACTATTGACCGTGAAGCACAGGCGGCCCATTTCCAGCACGCCAAACAACACGATGAAGACCAGCAGGCCGACAATGGCGAATTCCACCGTGTAGAGCCCACGCATCTGTTGGCGATTCATCACAGCACCCTCATGACGGTGGTAGCGACCAGGGGAATGCTCAGCGCGATCGGCGTCGGGAAAAAACCGCTGAGCGAGCCGCTGCAGGCGCCGCCACCGATCACCGGGCAGAAGGTGTAGTTGATGCTGACCTGCACATGGTTGCTGCCCAGAGCGCTGACCGTCACATTGGCGGTCGTCAGCCCCGACACCACGGCATTCCCGGTATTGCTCGGCACACCGTAGACCGCCACGTTCTGCGTCTGGGTCTGTAGTGAGCTGCTCAGCACGACGGTCCCCAGTGTCGGGTTCCAGGCCTGGCCGGCGACGTAGCGCCCGGCATCGCGAGTGGCCTGCAACAGGGTGTTGTACTGGAACAGCATCCGGCCGAATTCACCCAGTGCCAGCAGCAACAGCAGCAACAACGGCAGAACCAGGGTGAATTCGATCAGGGCCAGGCCTTGCTGGTCCCTGGGCGGTCTGAACGCATGAAGTCCCATGACGCCTCCTACGAGTCGTTGCTCGGGGTGCCACTGCCATTGATATAGGTCTTGTAGAGTTGAATGATCAGCGGACCGGTGTCTCCCGAAGGATTGGGCCCCGGCACGTTATCGCCCTCGCACTCGCTGACGAACTGGCCGAAGATCTCCGACGTGCTCCCGCTGCCACCGGCCGGCTGCACGACGAAGTAGCAGCCAAAGCCCAGTACCGGAATCGAAGTGGCCCCGTTGTTTTTCCCGGTGCAGTCACCGATCACCACCTTGAGCATCCGCCGCTCGAAGACCCCGCCGCTCTGGCAGCCGCTGCCGGAACCGGCGACACAGGCCGCCATGCTCGCCCGCCAGTCGTTGTAGTCCAGCAGTGCCTGGCCGCCGGCGGTGAGCGAGCCGTTGCTCGAGGTGACGGTCTGGCCGTTGTACTGCAGGGTTCCCGAATTGTCGCTGATCATCGGCGTGCTGTAGCTGATCACCAGGTCGGGCGGATAGTCCGTGGCGCTCATCCCGCCGGTGTACTGACCGAAGCGGGTATTCAGGCCCTGGGAGGTCGGGCCGACCTTGTTGCCCGGCGAAGTCGTGACATTTTCCCCGACGCTGCGGCAGACCGAGCCGCCGCCGGCCAGGTCCTCCCGGACCGCGCTGCCACCCGAGCCGAAATCGAGCAGTTGGAAGTTGCCCGGGCCAATGGCGGATGAGGTGCCCGAACCGGTCTTCAGATCCTGCAGGTCGCCAAAGCGATAACCCCAGAAATTGCCCGCGCCAGGGTTGTACTGCGTGGGGTCGCCGCACACCATCAACGGCGCAAGATCGCACGGGCTGGTGGGGCTTGGTCCGGCGGTGGCCATCGCCACCACCTTCTTGCCACCCAGGCCGGCGCTGCCCATTGACTGCACGAAGCTCCAGAAAAATCCGCTCAGGCTGTAGCTGGGCACCGTGACCCGCACATAGGTGGCATCGGCTGGCCCGGGATAGGAAAACGGCCCGTAGACACTGTTGGCCAGTTCCACCACCGCGAAGCCCGCCGCATTGCCGCCGATGGCCGCCGCCAGTTCGCTGTTGCCGGCGGCATCGGCATTGAGTGTCAGCGTGCTCAGTGCGGCAGCGCGCGTGGTGGCGGCAATGCCGGTGCCGCCACTGACCTGGCTGAGGGTCTTGGCGCCACTGAGGGCCGCGGCGTCCACCGCATTCTGCAGGCGGGTCTTGTTCAGCAGCATGTGCCCGCCGTCCAGCGCCAGGGCTGCCAGCAGGGTAATCGCCGCCAGGGCGATCACCATCAAAACGGCTACCGAGCCGCGCTGGAGCCGTGGCATCAGCGATAACCGCAGTTGAATTCGAGGACACATCGTCAGTCCCTCACTTGCCGTCACTGAATCGGATCGCCTGCCCCACCGGGGGCCCGCTCACTGCACGTTGACCACGCGGGCTTCGATGCCACGGATCACGGTAATGGTCCCGCCACCGCTATTGCGGCGGGGCGCGACGGGCTTGGGCGGCGGCGCGGCACTGGCGACGGTCACCGGCGGTTCGACAGGTGCCACGGGCGCGCTGGCCAGCGGCTTCTTGTCCACGGTCAGCGGGTTGCGCAAGGCCAGTTGCAACTTGCCTTCGGTTTGTGCCGTGACCAGGCTTTCGGCCTCGGCGGCGGTCATTTCCAGGGTCACCGCACGCACCACCACCGGCTGGGTCTTGTCGGTGCCCGCGGTCTGGTCCACCGCCAGCACGCGCAGGTTCTCGAGGATGGTCCTGGACACCGCCTTGTTGCTGTTGCCATCGGTGTGCTTCGTCGCCAGCACATCGACCCGGTTGCCCGGCAGCAGGAACCCGCCCACGCCGACCACGTCGTCCACCCGGACCGAAATGGCCCGCTTGTCCGGTGCGATCAGCGAGGCCAGGGTGCTGCCGCCCAGGTGCTCGCTCAACCTGGCGCCACGGACGATGTCGCCGCGCAGGATGTCGAACGTGGCGATCTTGCCCACGGCCTTTTCAGGGGTGTCCAGGGCATCGTCCGGGATCGCCTCGATGGGCATGCGCACGGTCGTGACCTGCTGGGCCTCGACCATCTGCCCGAACGGAATCTCGACCGTGGAGACCACCACGTTTCGCAGGTGATCGTCCGGGCTGGCATTGAGCCGTGCGCTCAACCAGGCGTTGGCCATCCACGCGGCACCCAGGCCCATGACCAGGGAAATGCCAATCAGGGTTGCAGTACGAGAGCTCATGTGTGTATCTCCCACTCAAAGAAAGTCGAGTTGGACGAAGTAGTTGCGCCAGGCCCAGTCCAGTTCCTGCGGTGACAGCGGCCCGCTGCCGCCCTGGTAACGCTGGCGATCGAGCGCCATGTTCAGCAGGTCGCGCGGGTGACAAGGCACCAGCGGCATGCCTTCGACGGCGTAGAGTTTCTGCAGGGCATGGCGCACCAGCATCGGGTCATGCCGGATGCCCAGGCGCTCGCACTCCTGCCGCCAGATCCGTTCGTACTGGTCGGGCTTCAGGTAACCGAATTGCAGCTTGTAGCCAATGCGCCGCAGGAAAGCCTCGTCGGCCAATTCCAGGGGATTGAGGTTGGTGGAGAACACCAGGATCAGGTCGAACGGCAGCTCGCAATGGCGCCCGCCGCCCAGGTTGAGAAAGTCGCGCTTTTCTTCCATCGGCACGATCCAGCGGTTGAACAGCTCGGCGGGCGCCATGCGCTGGCGGCCCATGTCGTCGATGATGAACAGACCGTTGCCGGCCTTGAGCTGCAGAGCGGCCTGGTACTGGCGGGTAAAGGGATCGTAACGGATGTCCAGCTGCTCCATGCTCAACTCACCGCCGGTAATGACCAACGGGCGCTTGCAGCGCAGCAGTCGACGATCGACCCCCTTGTTGAGCATCAGGTTGTTCGGTTGCCCCTCGTCATCCAGGCGCTGATGCACCTGCGGGTCATAGATTTCGACCACCGATTCATTGATCGCAATGGCCTGGGGCACCCAGATGGGGTCGGCGAACAGCCGGATCAGCCGGCTGCTGACATAGGTCTTGCCGGTACCGGCCGGACCATAAATCATCAGCGCCCGCCCGGAGTTCAGCGCCACCCCCAGTTGATCGAGCATTTGCTCGGTGAGCACCACGCCATCGAGCGCCATGCGCATGTCGTGCGCACCGATCTTGCCGTGGTGGATGGTCTGCAGCTTGAGCAGGGAGCGATAGGTGCTCACCGGGAACGGTGCCGCCCCCATGTAGCCGCTGCGCGACAGCGCATCGCGGGCGGAGCTGCGACCGCGCTCGGTCAGGCCATAACGCAGCGATTGTCCGCCGGTTTGTGCTCCCGCCTGGCCCAGCACTTCGACGCGGCCGTCCTTGCGCAGAAACGCCAGGACCTCCTCCATCACGGCGCCGGTCAGCGCCAGGCGCTCCACCAGCCGTGGCATGTCCAGCACGCCGGCATCATGCAGGTGCTTGCAGACCAGGTCACCGAGAAAGCTGTCCGTCAGCCCCGTCTCGTTGATCGTGCACGGTTGGGGAGCGAGCCGTTGCACCGCTTCTCGTTCACTGTGATAAAGATCACTCTCGACGATGCGCATGACTAACCTCCCAACCCACTGGCAAACAGTTGCCAGCCGAGGGTGTTCAAGGTGCCCAGCAGAATGGCGATCGAATAAGGGAAAGGCTTGCCGGCCACTTCATCCGAAGTGGGTGCCAGATAGGCCTGTGCTCTCATGATCAGCCAGTAGCGTCCCAGGGTCTTGAACAACTGGCCGCGAATCAGCACGAGCAGCAAACCGCACAGGCCGCCCGCGATCAGGCTGAACAACGCCGCCCACAAGGCATCATGGAAAGGCAGAAAACCGCCGACCATGGCCATCAACTTGACATCGCCGGCCGCCATGCCGCCCATTGCATACAGGGGTATGAACAGGGCAAAACAGATCAGCACGCTCAACAGGCCATCGCCTAACCCGCCGAGACCCCCTGCATGGAATTGACCGACCCATCCCAGGGCCAGTCCCAACAGGACCAGCGTGTTGGGAATACGGTGGCGCAGCAGGTCGCTCGCCACCGCCACGCCAAGCAGTCCTATCAGCAAAACAGTAGAAAACAGCGGTTCCGTGGACATGGCGCGTCTCCCGGATGGGATGGGTCGTTAGCACGCAACGTTGTTGTTCACCGCCTGGCAAAGCGCCAGGATCCTGGTGTTCACCGCGCCACCCAACAGCGTGAATGCCGCTGCCACCGCGACGGTGATCAGCCCACCGGCCACTGCGTACTCGACGATGGTCAGGCCATTTTCATCCGCGCTGAACTGGCGTATCGCCGCTCTTATTGTTTGCAGTGTCATTTTGCACACCTCACTTGAGCATTCATGCAACCCGCAACTTGCATCGCCAGGGAAAGTTCGAAGTTCATCGAGTTACCCGTTGGTACTTCAATAAAGACAGTTATCACCGGTTATTCCACGAACAACCGTGCCGCCCCGGCAAAGAGTCGGGAGAGTCAGCACGCGACGTTGTTGTTGACGGCCTGGCACAGCGCTCTGATCTTGGTGTTCACGGCACCGCCCAGAAGAACGAATGCGGCAGCCACCAACACGGTAATCAAACCACCGGCCACTGCATATTCCACAATGGTCAGGCCATCTTCATCCTTGGCGAACTTCATTACCGAAGCCTTGATTGTTTGAAGATTCATTTCGCACACCTCATTCGCTTGTTGTTATTACCCAGAAGCAGCTCTTTTCAAACTGCTTGTGGCTACATTAGTCAGGGCACTTGCAGGAGGGTTAGGAGGATTTTGCGTATCCCTAGGACTTTTTTGCGGACAGGCACTTCAGGTACCCGTGGGCCCAACGGGGACATAGAACAGAGAGAACGGAGGTCAGCTTTTTTTATCGAGATTCAATCTGAAAAGGCGATGCCACTTTGGCAATACTGTTCATTGGATGGCCGAACGAACCTCAGAGCAGAGCGCATGACGTCGAAGGTGAGCCGAAAACCATCACTGCTGTGGTTCGATCGAACCCATGATCGAAGCACCCCCGAACTCATCAGGCCGTTCGAGCAGGCTTGCGACTGCACAGTGGCGAAAGAGCACGATTTCCCGGGCAAGCTGCACGCCGACATGATCTGCATCCACTTCGACCGCCCGGATACCCCGGGCCTCAGAATGCTGCTGGAGATCAAACACACGGCCCCTACCATCCCGATCACCATGTTCACCGTGCAACACTCCGAGGAACTGGCCGTATGGGCCATGCGTTCGTGTGTCTGGGAATACATGGTACTGCCCTTGAGCGTTGCCGAAAGGGATCGCTATCTGGCCGCAGTGCTACAGCTCCACGAGCTGCGTCGTGCGACCAACGAGCAGCGCAAGACCCCGCGGATCGACCATTCCCCGACCTTGCCAGGCAGCATCCGGATGACGGCAGACCATCAGAAGCACCAGGCGCTGAGCCATGTCCCGTTGTACATCGACCAGCACTTTCGCGACAGCATCGACCAGAAGGAACTGGCCGCACGCAGCGGCATGACCACCTTTCGCTTCAGCCGCCTGTTCAAGGAAACCTTCGGGCTCGGCTTCACCGACTACATCCTGAACAAGCGCATGGAGTTCGCCAAGGAGCTGCTGGACAACAGCCAGATGCCCATCACCAGCATCGGCTACGAAGCCGGCTTCAAGGACCCTTCCTACTTCGCACGCGCGTTCAAGCAGTTGGTCAACTGCACGCCGAGCGAATATCGCCTGACACGCCAGTTCGGAGCACGCGCAGCAATACAGCCGGCGCCGGACAACACGACCACCGAAATACTGGATAACCTGGTGCAGAGCCTCGGTGCGCAGAAAATGGAAGGTTGAGACTGAACGGGAAGCCTGGCTTGCCGTGACTGGCAGCGCCGCCCCGGGGCAGTCGAGACGCCCAGGCAACTAACCGGGAACACGCCCCTTCACTGCATTCGCCCGGGCACCATAGGTGATACGGCCCTCGGCATCTGCCGGCAGACGCTCATGCACCCGAGCCTTGAGCGAGGCCAGATCCTCTCCCGCCATCCTGGCGAGCGTCGCCCCTACACTCGGCGCACCGCGTGCGGTCGCCCAGAAATCGTCGAAATCGGCAAAGGTGCGGCTCACCTCGATCGCCCGGGTCTGGATATCAACCAGCCCTGCCGCCGCCCACAGATTGCGCATGTCTTCGACCCGCGAAGCCTCCGGACTGGGCGGTTTCGGCACTGCGATGCCCAACCCGCGGATCTCCGACAACAGCGCCTCATAGGGGAAGCCACCGCCGTACATATCCCAGGCATAGGCGGCAACGACGCCGCCAGGGCGCACGACCCTCGCCATCTCGGCAACGCCCTTGGCCGGCTCGGGAACGAAGAAAATCACCAGCGGCATCACTGCAATGTCGAACGCGTCCTCGTCGTAGGGCAGCGCCATCGCATCACCCAGCAGGAACGTGGTGGAGCCCAGCGCCGATCGCGTACGTGCATAGGCCAGTTGTGCCTCGGAAGGATCCACGCCGTCCACCGACACCGGCTCGCAGCGCCCGATCAGCATTTCGGTGAAGGCCCCGTTGCCACAGCCGATATCCAGCCAGCGCTGGCCCGGTGTCGGGGCTATCCAGTCAAGGAACGCCTCACCCGCCAGTTGGCTCCATTTGCCCATGTACCTCTCGTACGAGGCACCATCATTGAAGCGGATTTGTTCAGTGCTCATAAATCATCCTCTATATGGGCACGCTGCCGTCAGGCGAATATCAACCTGGCCATCTGGAAGCGGCCTCAATACCCGGTCATCTCCAGATACCCCACGCCCTGTTGGCTGCCACTCAGGCTGATCGGTCCCTCCCAATAGGAAAAGGTGTTACCCATCCACGCATCATCCCGCAACGGCTTCGTCTCGATGCGCAACTGCCTGCTCGGAATCTCCAACCGCCACTCCACCGGCAACTGGCGCCCGGCGATGCGGGCCTGCCGTCCTGGCGTCAGCACGATATCGTCGCCCTTGAGCACCTGCGCCTGGCCGTCCGCCCCAATCCAGGTCCCGGCCCGGTAAGCCTCGCCGCCCTGCTGTCGCACCTGGAACAGCATGACCTTCGAGCCATCGGTCAGGTGCAGGGAAAACCAGTCCCAGCCGGACTGCTCCGCTGCCAGCGGCTGGCTGCTCCACTCGCGGTCGAGCCAGGCCTGGCCGCTGACCTGTACCTCACGCCCGTCGACCTGCAGACTGCCATTCACCTGGAAATACGGCTGGCTGTAGTACCACGAGGCCTGCCCCTTGCCGGACTTCAGGCTATAGCCATGGTCACCCTGCAAGACCAACGGCCGATCGCTACTGAGGTGCAACCGGTAGCCGAAATCGCTGCCATGGGCCGTCAGCAACATCTGCCCCAAGCCCTGGTTGGTCGATGAGAGGCCGCGCAGTTGCCAGTTGTCGATCCAGGCATGCAACGGCTCGGCCTCGACCCCAGCCGTACCGACCCCGGCCCGG